>CAXBLN010000094.1:0-14470 GCA_963976555.1 uncultured Gammaproteobacteria bacterium | reverse complement strand
TCTTATAATTCAGTTTTGCCGCCCAAATTTTGCTTGGCTCTGCCTAGCGGAATAAAGCAATACTGGCGAAGAAGCGAGCCAACACAATAGCAATTGAATCCAATCGCTATCCCCAACTGTCTACTAACTAAGCCTAACAAATTGAAGCGAGGAAAGAGTTATGACAGAAGGTCTATTTTTTGTGGTGATGGTATTGTCGCTTTTCATCTATTTGTACCTCTCAAAAGCCAAAAAGTATGAAACCATGTTAAGAATTGCAGAGTTGGGAGACTCTGCAAACGAAGAACTTTTAGCTGCATTTGGGAGAACTAAAGGGAACTATAAAACTGACTATAAAATTGGCCTAATATGGCTAGCTATAGGGGTTCCGACTTCCTTATCACTTCTTTTGCGTGAGGGCCTTAGTGGTGCGCTGCTAGGATCAATACTCATATTTGTTGGAATCGCCTATATAGTGTCAGGAAAATACCGTTGGCGAGAAGACGACTAGAAAAAGAACCGATCAATCAGCTCTTGAATAAAGAGAGAAGCCTGATCCAACGCGCTCGTGCATTGCATGACCGCGAGGCATATGGCACTTTAATGCAACTGCATCATGGAAAGGTTCGCGCCTTCCTCGTTCGCCTCTGCCATAACCATGCTTTAGCCGACGATCTCGCACAAGACACATTCGTATCGGCATTTGAAAAACTAGACACCTTCAAGGGTTCGGGCAGCTTCAGTGGCTGGCTATTCCGAATAGCTTACAATAAATTCTTGCAGCGCATGAAAGATGAGGCCCGCCGCGAAGAAATAACCATGACCTATGGTATCGAGAGCAAGATACATACGGAATTCTATGAAGATATGAGTGCGAATCAGATCGACTTAGAATATGCTATGAGATCGCTTAAACCTGAGCAAGCAGCGGCGATTTCGCTTTGTCATAGTTACGGATACTCACACCGCGAAGCAGCAGATATACTGAATACACCTGTTGGCACCGTGAAGACCAATATCCTACGTGGCAGAACTCAACTTCGCGCTTTACTAAACGCTAAGAATAGAGCCAGTGGCAGCAAATGAGTACAGAACTAGAAGATGAAACACTAAATGCCCTACTGGCTCAGCCCTCACAGGTTTCTGATCGGGGGTTTTGTCAGAGTACATTGAAACTCATTGAAGAACCCGCTGCGCGTAAAGCGAAGATATTTTCCAGTGCAGGGTTAGCATGGCTTATCCTGGTACTGGTGATAGTTTCACCTGCCGAACTAAGCCAGCAGATCCAAAAATTTAGCAATCTATTTTCCTCGTTTCTTTCCAAACCTTTGAATCTCGCCGAATTAGCGCAAACGAGCTTCCCTAGCTCAGGCATGGAGCTCACTATACCGACGTTTGCATTACTGCTAGGCGTTATTTTGATCTGGCTAATCAACTTATCTCGAACATGATTGAGCGACTTGGCGGAATGTACGATTAAGGCTGGGATCTGTACAGATAGTGCCTGTGTTGCATTGACCAGTTGAACTCACAACCCAAAACGGACTCTGGAATCCGGCTCGCTTTTTGAATACGCGAAAGTAGAATTCCCGTTAGTTAAGTGAGATAGTGGTATTGATTCCAAACGAGGGCGCGCGCTTTATCTAAAGGGGACGGATTTATTTAAACATAGACCGCAGCGCTATGCCGCCTCTGTTCCATTTAAAGGCATTATGCAAAGAATCTAGGAAAATTTTTCAATGATAAAGAAAACCATAGGAATTTCGAGCAGTGCGGTACTGGTTATCGGAAGTATCTATTGTCTCTTCCTGCTTTACCCAACTCCTCTATTTGCTAACAAGCATCAGTATCGAAATTTCACCATACATTCTGACACCCCTATTCCACAAAGCATAGAGGCCGTAGTCGATGACACGATCCAAAGGCTAGAGGCTTCAGAGTTATACGAACCTTCAGACAACTTTAAGCTGTATTTGTGTAACAAAGATTGGTTATTCAAGTTCTTTACGAGAAATGGAAATGCTGGAGGTGTTGTAAATTTTATAATAAGCCCAAATATTTTCATCCGAGAAAGTGAAATAGCAAGCAATCAATTGATTCAGCCGACCTCCTGGAAGAACTCAATGGAGGATAGGCCCCTTTCATATTTTATAGCGCACGAAGCTGTGCATAGCCTACAGAGGAAGCATGACAAATTTCTAATTTTTAAAGCACCCGTTGCTGTTACTGAAGGGTATGCTGAATATATCGCAAAAGCTAAATCATTAAGTTTGGAAAAACTTATAGAAAGCTACAGAAATAGCTCGCCTGCAATGAATCCCGAAAATGGACTTTACGATAGATACAATTTATATATTTCTTTTCTCATTGAGCGCAAGGACTACAGCTTTAGTAGATTGGTTGAGGAGAAGATCGATTTGGAGGAAGTATTGACTGGGGTGTATTAAAAGGAATGACATGTTTGCGTATAAGGCAGTACGTGGTGTAAAAAAGGAAACCCATGGGGTCCCATATTTATTGTGTGGTGCACCCGAAATGATTCGAACCTGTGCCCCCATAGTTCGTAGTGGCATTTTTAAATCTATTAAATGCTATTAATCAATAACTTGTTGTCTTTTTCAGACGCCTATATGAGTGTATTTTAGTATCGGTGGGTCTGTTTATTACTACATATACCCAAATCTTTAGTACGGTCCTACGCCCGCTCCTGGCAATTACTACCAGTTTGGTAGAAATCAAAGGAGCGCGATAGAACGACCTCAAGCAGACACCGCCAAGTAAGTTTGAACCAGTTGCACATGCTTTCAATTTCGCATTTCAAATTTATTATTCTACACTGACTCAAAACTGAATCCGGCAGAGTCGTAATGGGAATAGTTATGGTTTTCATAAAAAACCACCCCGCCCTGTCATTATTTGTCCTATCGTTCTTGCTAGGTACATTGCCGCTAGCGCTGGTAGCTGCCGGGCTGCTTCCCTTAGCGTATTCTCAGCTCGGAGCTCTGAGCGCTAGCATGGCTGGCTTGTTTCTCGCTGGCGTAGAGGGCGGGCGAGAAAGCCTGAGCGAGTTGCTGCGTCGAGGTCTCATCTGGAAAGTAGGCTTCAGATGGTGGGCCACGGCCTTTCTCTACATTGCGCCTCTGGCAGCAGCTGCACTCTTTGTCAATGCTACGCTTGGAAATACAACATTCGATTGGAGTGAGCTGCGCCCGATTTATCAAATCCTGCCAATGATGATTGTTATGATCATCTTGGCTGGCCTCGGCGAAGAGTTCGGGTGGCGTGGTTTCCTTTTACCGAGGTTACAGCGTCAACACAGCGCGCTTATCTCGAGTCTCATCGTAGGTATCTTTCACAGTCTCTGGCACGTGCCCCTGTTCTTGGTGGAAGGCACTGCACAAAATGAGTGGGCCCAAGAGCTTGGGCTAATCCCTGCATTTCTAGGGTACTCCGTTTTTGTAATTGCCTGGGCGATCCAACTAACCTGGTTTTTCAATAACACCGGGGGCAGCGTCCTTATCGTCGCGGTTGTCCATGGCGCCGGAAATGCCTGGATCGGTGGTTACTTCGACATAAACGAAAACGCAGGAACAGCTGGCAACAACATTTTAACTGGCCTGATGGTTGTGTTTTCGCTTCTGATTGTCGCAACCGCCGGACATGCGCACTTCTCACGAGTAACACAACGAAATACATTGGTGGTCAATACAAAGAGGTGAGAAGATGCTCTCAACTTAGTGCTTTACATGCTTTACGTTCTTTCTGCTATCTGTGCTTTCGGCATGAAGCATACACCCCACATGACTTGCTAAAGCCTAGCCAGACACAATACAGCAAATGTATCGCTACTCATTCTCGCTGAGCCGCTCCTCACATCTGCGCGAGTACTGAAAATCCAAGGCGATACTAAACCGCCTCCTGCCCTTTTCTCAGTTATTTAGATGACAGATGCCAGTTCAGTGCGTTAGAATGCGAATCATTCGTATTTATACTATATTTAGCGGAAACAAGTGATAAGAAAATCTATCTTCTGGCTCCACCTCGCCTGCGGTCTCATCGCGGGCACCATCGTACTGATGATGTCTGTCACCGGCGTTGTGCTGACCTATGAGCGTCAGATCCAGGTGTGGGAAGACCGCAGCTACTATGCCGAGCCCGAAGCCGGCCAGCAAAAACTGACAGCGGACCAACTGATCGAAGCCAGCCGCAGCCTCGAGGGTTTCGAGCCGACTAGCCTAATGATCAGCTCGGATCAGACTGCCCCCGCCGTCTTGCGCCAGGGCCGCAGCCAGACTCAAATCCTCAATCCTTATACCGGCGAGGCCTACGCGCCGCATTCGGATTCGCTGAGCGCCTTTTTCGGAGCGGTACGTGGCTGGCATCGCTGGTTCAATATTACTGGCGACGGCCGCGGCACCGCACGCAATATCACGGGCGCTGCCAATCTCATGTTTCTGTTTCTTGTACTGAGCGGCATCTATCTCTGGCTTCCGGCGATCTTCGCGCGAGCCACGCTACGCGCGCGCATCCTGTTTAATAAGACGAATATGAGCAGCCAGATGCGAGATTTTAACTGGCATCATGTGTTTGGGTTCTGGGCAGCACTGCCTCTGGTCGTGGTCATCTCCACCGCGACCGTCTTCAATTATTCCTGGGCGAACAATCTGGTCTACCGCCTCGCTGGTGAGGAGCCGCCGGTGCGAGGAGCTGCGACGATTGACGAGGCCCCGGAGCCGGCACCGCAAAGTCGTGTGCCCTATGACGATTTGATTGCGGTAGCGGCTAGCTACAGCGAAGACTGGCGCACCCTCACACTGGCGATTCCCAACGCAGACGCAAGCTCTGCAACCCTAACTCTGGACGAGGGTGACGGCGGGCAACCACAGAAGCGACATGCCCTTACCCTCGATGTCAGCAATGGCGAAGTGATCACCTGGGCGCCCTTCAATAGCCAGACAGCAGGTGTTCAGGCGCGGCGTTGGGTAAGATTCCTGCACACGGGCGAAGCATTGGGTATCGCGGGACAGACCATTGCAGGGCTGGCATCCTTCGCCGGCATAATCATGGTGTGGACCGGATTCGCTCTGGCACTACGACGCTTCCTGCGCTGGCTCGAGAGACTAAAGCAGGCACGCGATACCGAGGAAGTCCCCTCAACTTAGACCGTTCAGCTCATCGAGGCAGATTCGAAAAACCGCTTGACCGATTGCGACCTCGGTCTTGCCACGGGCACCTGCGAGCCATCGTTCAACAGCAAGCGCAGATCCCTACCCTGTTTCAGTAATCGCTGAACATGCCTCCGCGCTAGCCAATGGGATCGATGCACCTGCATTCCCGCACTACTCGACAGCAGAGGCAGCGCATCTTTCATTCTTGAGCGCAGCAAGAAAGTGCGATCGGAACACAACAGCTCTAGATAGTGATCCTGCGCACTTACGCGCAAAACCTCGTGTTGCCCGATTACGGTTTTGAGCAAGTCCAAGTCACTGCTAGTGCTGACATCAGCCCCAGCTCGACTCTGCAAAAAATCAACGTATCTCTGTATAGCACCAGTCTGAGCAACAAGAGTAAGACAGCCCACGGCGAGGACGGGTTGCGAGACAAACAGAATAAATTCAAAGAATGGGTCTGGTGCCTTGGGCAACAACGGCGTGAATTTTAGCCAGTGAAGCTCAATTGTCATCAACAACACTGTAGAACTCAAGGCCAGGCCGACAGCGAAAATTTTAGATGCAGGACTGATGGGGAAGAAAGCGAGAAACAGACGATGCGTAAGGCAGGTCTGAACAACCATCAACAGACTCACAAGCGACCACAGCGCTACGCTATGCAAAAGCCCCAAGGAACTGGTTTCGAAAGCATCGCTCGCCGTAAGCATGGCAGTGAGACTGAGAACGATCGCGACATTGAGCAGCAGAGGGTCGAAGAGCGCGCTGCGCCACATCGCCGTTCCCTGCAATCCTGAAATCTGCCAATTGACGACATTTTGGGACAAGTTACGACTCCTGCATTCAATCCCCGCACAGGGAATACTATAAAGCGACCTATTAGGCTGACTTGCCAGCAAACCATTATTAATTCGAAAGTCCGGAGAAATCAAATGCAAATGAGAAGATTGACAACCCCCCTACTAGTGCTGGCGCTGCTTGCTGGCAGCATTGCCTCTGCCGCCGAGAGAAGAGATGTCATGCCATTCAAGGTGTTTGGCGAGCCGGGAAATAGCGAGCAGAGAATTGGTGTGAATCAGTTGATCGAGGCCTTCAAGGAAACCTGGGCAACGCAGGACGTAGAAGCGCATGTTGATCTTTTCGCGCCAGACGCTGAATGGATTAATGCCTATGCAAGAATGTATCGCGGAACTGACCAGTTGGAGGTTTTTCTGCGCGAACGCCTGTTTCCTGCCTTTGACTCCCGCGTATCACAAGAAGAAATTCGCAATGCCAATCTAGTATCGATACGCTATATCGGTGCCGATGCAACGGTCATACATCTCTACACCGATGGCTCCCGCGGCGAGTCCGCCATAGCAGGCCGGGCGCTGCGCAGGACACATATACATCTGGTTGCTGCTCTTGAAGGCGAGCAGTGGAAGATTGCGCATACGGCAATTATGGACGCGAGAGACTGAAAAACGATTGTAACGATTAGAGGCTTTACTTACGCTCGAACATCGTCGCAGCCCTGCCTCACAAGGCAATTCGTCATGCCGATCATGCGATGGACAAAGCGAGGGAATTCTCTGCTACTATCTAGCGAATCCTAACAAACTCGAAATACCAAATGAATCGCCAGTCGCTCTCCAGGAATCTCTCCACCGTGCTGCTCTGCCTCGGCATTTCCGTTCTGCATAGTTGCAGCCCAGCAGAGCCCATCGTGGATCAGGGCATTTCCTGGACACTTTCCGAACAGCGCAGCGCGACGCTCTCTGACTTACGATATCACTTTGCCCTGGACATTCCCCTTTCCAGTTCAGACCTTATTGCGGGCCGAGCACGCATTCGCCTGAACTGGGATGATAGCGGCGCGCAGCCTCTGGTGATCGATTTTCTATCGCCAGAGCAAAGAGTGCACGAGCTTTTCGTAAACGGCAGCGAATCACAGTGGCAGGCGCAGAACGATCACATAGTGATACCAAGCTCCGCATTGCAGCCGGGCGAAAACCTGCTCGAGCTGAGCTTCGATGTGGGTGACGAGGCCTTCAATCGCCGCGAAAATTTCCTCTACGCACTCTTCGTTCCCGATCGCGCGCATTTCTCCCTGCCCCTATTCGATCAACCAAACCTGAAGGGACGAGTGACCTGGGAGGTGACGGTACCCGAAGCATGGAAAGTGATAGCGAACGGCCCGGAGTCATCCGCCAGCACGGACAATGGTCGCACGCACTACACATTCGAGGAAACAGAACCGATGCCCAGCTATCTGTTCGCAGTAGCCGCAGGTGAATTTGAGAAAGAGACGGCCGTGATCGATGGTCGCACGTTCAATATGTATCACCGCGAGACCAATGCGGTTAGTGTCACGAGAAACCGCGATGAAATATTCAGACTGCATGCCGCGTCACTGGCCTGGCTCGAAGACTATACACAGATCGACTACCCCTTTCAGAAATTCGACTTCGTCTTGATTCCTTCGTTTCAATACGGCGGAATGGAACACCCTGGCGGTATTCTCTATCGTCAGGCGAGCCTCATGCTGGACGAGACTGCCACCCAAAATCAGATGTTAGGGCGCGCGTCGGTCATCGCCCACGAGACGGCACATATGTGGTTCGGCGACCTGGTTACGATGAATTGGTTCGACGACGTCTGGACCAAGGAGGTATTCGCCAATTTCATGGCGGCGAAAATCGTAAACCCTTCCTTCCCCGAAGTAGATCACGAACTACGCTTTCTGACCGCACATCACCCTACCGCCTATTCCGTAGATCGAAGTGCAGGAGCTAACCCCATCCGGCAGCCGTTGGATAATCTGCGTTTCGCCGGCACGCTATATGGCGCCATCATCTATCAGAAGGCTCCAATTATCATGCGCCATCTGGAGAATCGTGTCGGTGAGGAACTTTTCAGAGAAGGCATGCGTGAATACCTGACAACATTTGCCTACGGCAATGCTACCTGGCCAGAACTTATCGCCATACTCGACAAACGCTCGGATCAAGACCTCGCGGCATGGAGCAAGGTCTGGGTGGAACAAGCCGGCAGACCGACGATTAGCGTTAGCCGCACTGACGGCGACATCGTAGTTCAGCAACGCGACCCCGCGGGAATCGGTAGAGTCTGGCCGCAGACGCTTGAACTTCAACTCGGCTCGGTTGCAGCAAGCGAATCCCTAACAGTTGAATTAGGGGAACAAGCGCAGCGACTCCCAGGTTTGGCGAATGTAGATTTCGTTCTACCCAACGGTAGCGGTGTCGAATACGGCGCGTTCGAACTCGACGCCGAGAGTCAGTCTTACCTGTTAGAAAATATCAACGGTCTGCCGAGCGCGCTGCTGCGCGGAGCCAGCTGGGTGACTCTCTGGGATCAACTCCTGGAAGGACGGCTCGCACCAGAATTGTTTCTGCAGACCGCGCTGGAGTCATTGCCCATCGAGCGGGACGAGTTAGTCGTGTCACGAATGCTAGCTTATGTCAGCAGCGTCTACTGGAAATATCTCTCCCCGGCCGATCGAATTGCCTGGAGCAACGACCTTGAGGACATACTGTGGTCACAGGTACTGAGCGATCGATCCCGCTCAGGCCGTGCCTCCTTCTATTCGGCCTATCGCAGCCTCGCTATTTCGAGCAAGGGACTGCAGAGACTGCAGAGTCTATGGGCGGGCGAAGAAAGCGAAGAGGATAGAATGGTGGTGGACGAACTACCTTTGTCCGAGCTAGATCAGATCGCATTGGTTAGCGGGCTCGCGCTGAGAGGCATCGCGAATGCCGAAGAATTGCTTTCACAACAGGAAGAGCGCATAGAAAACCCCGACCGGCTCGCCCGGTTCCGCTTTGTACGCGAATCACTCTCTGCCGACCCGGAAGTTAGAGCGGCCTTTTTCGATTCACTAAAGCAGCCCTCCAATCGGGGCCGCGAAGCCTGGGTACTCGCGGGTCTCAACAACATCCATCACCCGTTACGCGCACAAGAGTCAATCGAGTTGATTGAGCCAGCGCTCAATATGATCGAGGAGATTCAGGCGACAGGTGACATTTTTTTCCCCGGTCGCTGGCTAGACTCGACTCTAGGTGGACACAACTCGATCGAGGCAGCCGATATAGTGGAAGAGTTTCTGCATACGAGTAGTGACCTCTCGCCGAGACTGCGGCTGAAGGTTCTGCAATCTGCAGATGGCGTATATAGAGCGGCAAAATTGCTTAACGGTTGGAGCTCGAGCGATTAAACCAAGGACTTAACCATCTTGATGACCGTGTTGTCCGAACCATTGGCACCCTGATCTACTATTCTCTGAACCTCGACATATCCGCGCGCCAGATACAGCGGCTCGCCCGGAACCGTAGAACCTAACTCGATAGTCTTGAACCCCGCCCTGCGCGCTGCCGCCTCTCCCAGATCGAGCAGCAGAGTGCCAATGCCGAGTCGAATCCAATCAGGATGGGTGTACATCGCACGGATGCGCGCAGCGTCCGATGACGGATCGCTGTAGCTGTCGTCGCGGCCTTTCGTGTGATCTCCGCCGTAGAGTGTCTTGCGCTTGCCCCAACCGCCGCAACCCACCAGGACAGTCATCCCCTCATGGACCGTTTCGATCAGGAAATAGGTACCGTCCTCTATAAGAGTCCTATCCACTCCCATCGTTTCCTTCGCCGCCTCGATTTCACTCGCTGACAGGAACGCCTTCATGTTCTCGGCTATGGATGCCTGCATAAGTTCGCGGATGGCTTCGGTGTCAGCAGCAGTAGCGATGCGATGGGTGAATGCGGGGGAAGCTGAGTCTTCTGAATTTGTCATGCCCGATACCACTGTAGGGAGATCACTATCGCGTGATGGTAACGAGGATGGTAGCAAATGTTGAGAGACAGAGGAATTATCGAAGCCAGACCACGCTTGGCAAATCTACAAAAATCAAGGGGGACACTCATAACTTAATAACTTAATAACTTAACCAATATGGACGTTTAGTTGTTAAGTTTTAGGTGTCTCCCCTAGCTCCCCTAGCTATTGGAATTTAAACCCATTCTGGGACAGGTGGGCGCTCTGGACGCCCTGGAGGATCATCGATAGGATCGGGGGGATGAGTCGGTGGCGTAGGCGGATCGTGGATGGGCTTTGGGGGCGGGCCCGGTGGTTCGGGCGGCTTAGGCGGTTTCCCCGGAGGCGCTGGCGGGCGCGTCGGCGGTTCTACCGGATCGACATCGGGTTGCGGTGGCACCGGTGTTTGCAGATAGTTGCGATACAACGTGTTCTTAATGGATTGCCATAAATTTTGCACTCTATTAAACCTCATTTCAGTCCTCCTTCTGCTGAAGAAATTCTGGCGGTCGAAAATCTTTTGCGTTTGGCAGGAATGCCGAGTTCTACGACGCCCAAAGTTCATTCAGGCGATTGTCTCTTCTGCAATTAAAACGATAGAACTTGTAGCGCAGCGGATTTTTCTTGTAGTAGTTCTGGTGGTATTCCTCGGCAGCGAAGAACCGAGAAAGCGGGACTACCTCCGTCGCAATAGAGTCTTCGAACTGAGTGGAAATGGATTGTTTCGATTCCAACGCCAGCTTCTCCTGGTTTGCGTTGCCATAGAAAATTGCGCTGCTGTATTGTTGGCCACGGTCACAGAATTGTCCGCCCCCATCAAGCGGATCAATATTGCGCCAGAAGACATCTAGCAATTCTCCATAGCTCACTTTGCTAGGATCATATTCAACCTGAACCGCCTCGATGTGCCCTGTGCGGCCGCTCGCCACTTCTTCGTAGCTCGGGTCGACTATTTCGCCGCCGGTATAACCCGATGTTGTTTCCAGCACACCATCGAGGTCATCAAACGGCTTCTCCATACACCAGAAACACCCGCCAGCAAAAATTGCTTTGGCAACGCCTGTTTCCGCTTCCGCGTGTAGTACACGAGAGCCGG
This sequence comes from uncultured Gammaproteobacteria bacterium, assembly GCA_963976555.1. Taxonomy (GTDB): domain Bacteria; phylum Pseudomonadota; class Gammaproteobacteria; order Pseudomonadales; family Pseudohongiellaceae; genus UBA9145. Next base: position 3,424 of record CAXBLN010000094.1, on the reverse strand, counting down.
CGAAGAGGAGCGCAAGAAGCAGTCCAATTCGCAGGACCCCGGTGATTTGTAAGTAATGATAAGCACTTCTCATATTGATAGTTCCTCAGATAATATTCCGACTCTAGCACTTGCCTTCTTTCTGCAGACGCTCACATTCCATACAGAGCCTGCCTTCGCCTTTGCCGTTCATTCTATTTGTCAGATCGATTTTCTTACCTTCTGTGCAATTTCCACACACGTGGTATACAGCAGAATTTTCGTTACTATGAAATGGTGTTGAAGTTGACATTTTTTCTCCTCTTCAGTATTTCTTGGTTCTGCAATCAGCATCTCTCGATAAGTTGTCGCGTCAATGGTTTTTACTGTTAGTAATCTATGCGTTACAAGAATCATGCCACACGTTAGGAAGCCTGCTTTGGGGCGCTATCGCCACGGCTTGAAGCAATCCCACCAACTAATCTTGTAAATAGTTCATCAGCTAGTGAAATTTCTATAGAAGGTGGAAGGGGACACTCATAACTTAATAACTTAATAACTTAATAACTTAACAACTTAACAACTTTATACTGGTGTTAAGTTATTAAGTTATGAGTGTCCCCTTCAGGTGCGTGATAAAATGCTGCTTCATGTGAACCATTAGAGCCTCCAACCATCTTTCATATATTTCTACACATCGTGTTGCCACTGCCACTTGCTGGAGCTATCTACAAGAAAGCATGGCTGAAGAACTATGCGCTGATGCTGGCGGGACTAGCTATCGACATCGATCATCTGCTCGCCGAGCCTATCTACGATGCCGAGCGTTGCAGTATCGGTTTTCATCCACTACACACACCCTTGCCAATCGCGCTGTACACACTGCTGCTGCTTCATCCGAAAACCCGCGCGCTGGGCATAGGACTTGTCCTACATATATTTTTGGATGGCATCGATTGCGTTATTTAGGCCTGAATAACCGCATTAACGTCAACGAAAGTCTATTTTTGTATTTTTGTCCCTGCGCAATATGTTACAAATGCCCCTGTTTTATAGGACATTAGATTCTGTAGCGCACGACTGCCCACACTAAGACTCAATCAGATCATGTGACTAGGAGCCAAGTATTTTAAGAGAACAGTGGAACGCCAAGCTTATTGAGATGCACGCAGCGAATATGCCGCTCATTCTCACAAGCCTTCTATGCGTGCAGATTTTGGCTGCGGCGCGGGAACCGGTAGTCAGTGACGTGGATTTACCCTTCTGGCTGTTCGCCTTAAGCGCTATTTTCATCACAATTAGCCTGGGCTTAGTCTTGTGGTCACGGTCTGGGTCAATGCCAGCGAAGCTGAACCATCCGGTGGTCACATTCGCCGTGTTCCTCATCGGTCTCAAACCCATCACGTTCATGCTCGCGACACAGGCCCCCGGGCTCTTCTATACGGCCATGGTCATGCTGGGAGGGTCGCTATGCTTCCTCTCGATTCGCTATCTTGTATTCTGCATCGTTCTCATCGCCGCAGCCTATCTGCTGGTGGCGCTGCAGGTACTGCCGGTGGCAACTACAGCCTCGGCGGCGGCCATTATGCTGCTAGGTGCGGCGCTGAGCGTGCTCGTCTTACACAGGAGAATACGCGCGGCAATGATTCTGTTAGCGTTAGAGCAGCGCGTTGAAACACTGGAAGCCATTCTGCCTATGTGTGCAAGCTGCAAGCAAACCCGCGACCACACCGGAAAATGGCAGAGTGTCGAGAAATACATAGAAGATCAGCAAGCAGGCACACAGGTTAGCCATGGTTCCTGCCCAAGCTGCACCGATGAACTGTATGGCGATCTACTGAAGAATAGAAAGCCCGTTGCCGAACCGGGCTAGTCCGCCAGTAGTGGCGGCATAGGACAGTCTATAGTGGCGGCGATCGCGCGTAGCAACTCCGCCTCTATCGCCTGAATCTTTCCATCGGCGCTTATGCAACTTACGCAGGCTTTGAGCAGCGCGGGCTTCTGCAGAGGCTTAAGATCTGCCAAATCGTCCAGGGCGCTATTTAGAATTTCAAAATCGATCTTGCTCACTTCGATCAGCCCCAGCTGCATCTGCAGAGTTTCCGTGCCTGCGGCAAAGGCCTCCTCAGAACTAATACCCTCCTGCGAAGTCGAATGAGTGAGTATGGAAAGCAGCACCGCGATCGATTGCGTACTGTCTTTCAGTTTCTTCTTTCCAAAATGCGGCGCATCGTCCTTGTTGAAGACCGCCTCGAGATGATGCATCACTATCTTCTGCAGCGACCACTCCAATAGGCTGATCTTCTTGTCGATCTCAATGAGCGTCTTAAAATTAGATCTAAACAGTTGATACTGATTCTGCGACATCTGCCGCAGGCTGGATAGCGCTATTGTTACCAATGGCAGACGTTGCTCTGCCTCCACTCGCTGCGAATGCTGCAACAGACTTTTTAGCTCCGCGAAGACACCCACATCCGCGCTAGATTGCAGCAACTGCAGCTGTTGCGTTCGAATCGAGTCATCGCTGGCCAACACGAGAAAATAGATTAGCGCACGCGCCCCAGAAGGTTCATGTGCTGCATCCAGAAATGGCCGGGGTATCTGCTTCAATAGTGCGTCGGCGTAGTCCAGGTGTTTGCTGTCCGGATTGCCTACCTGATTGATCAGTGCATCTGAGAGCAACACGCTGGTCGCACCGGTGAGTATCGCCGTCGCCTTCTCACGCTGACTCTGCCCGGACGCCTGCTTTGTCTCTTCTTCGGCCGCCGCCGCGGATCGATCCCAGTCGCTCGCGCTGTAGTCGCCATCCCACCTTGGAATTATCGCGCGGATACGATCCTCGAGCGGCGGATGAGTCGCATACAATCCACTCATCGCCGAAGGCTGCCCTTCTTCGAAGAGGGCGTGACTGATCTCCGAGCTATTCGCGTTCTGCAGGTAAGAGCGTTCCTGATGACGCCCGATCTGCATCAAGGCTTGAGCGATGCCGTCCGGGTTGCGCGTGAATTGCACCGCCGAAGCATCGGCGAGGAATTCCCGCTGCCTGCTCACTGCGGCCTTAATCAGATTCCCGAAGAACGTCCCCACGAAGCCTACTACGATCAGCCCCAGCCCGAGAAAGACGATGCCTGCAGTGCCTTTGGAACGACGACTATAGCGACCGCTTCGAAGCAGGTGGTAGCCGATGATACCCAGAATCATGATGCCGTGGAGCACACCGATAAGCCGAATATTGATACGCATGTCGCCGTGCAGGATATGGCTGAACTCGTGGGCGATGACGCCCTGCAACTGATCCCGGCTCAGCGTCTCGATGCTCCCTCTAGTGACGGCGACGATCGCGTCGCTCGGCGAGTAGCCGGCGGCGAAGGCGTTGATACCCGGCTCCTCCATCAGGTACACCGGCGGCACCGGCGTGCCCGAGGCGATCGCCATCTCCTCGACAATGTTCAGTACGCGCCGCTCG
>CAXBLN010000093.1:0-14474 GCA_963976555.1 uncultured Gammaproteobacteria bacterium | reverse complement strand
AATTCTGAACGTTGATGAATGGGAGTAGTTGAATGGCAGATGCAAAAATAAGTGAACTCGCCGAAGTTGTCGGAGTCTCGGTAGATAAGCTGCTGTCTCAAATAAAAGAGGCAGGCCTGTCGCATACTAAAGCTGACGATTCGATTTCGAACGACGACAAGAACACTTTGTTGCAGTTTCTGCGCCGTAGCCACGGAGACACTGAGGCCAGCGTTGCTGCGCCTAAGAAAATCACACTTAAGCGAAAGACTGTAGGCACACTTAAATCGGCTTCTACCCACGGTAGAGGCAAGACAGTAAACGTAGAGGTTCGAAAGAAGCGCACTTATGTTAAGCGCACTGCGGTTGTCGAAGAGGAAGTGCCGGAAGAATTAGAAGCAGAAGCGGTGACAGCGGAAGCTGCAGCCGATAGTGCAACAGCGCCTGCAGTAGAAAGCAGCGATGAGTCGAAAGAGGCTGCGAAAACAGAATCTGCAGAGACAGCAACAACCGAAGCGTCGGCGGATGCAGCAGCAGGGTCTGATGCTAAAGCCGAAGTGAAAGTGCCTGATGTGCCATCTGAAGAAGCTGCCGCGGCAAGGGCCGATAAGCCTGGGGCGAAACGTAAGCCAGTGGGCAAGAAAGACGCCGAAGACTCTGAGGATAAGAAAAAGTCTCAGCACCTCAAGAACAAGAGTAAGGCTGCTAAACGACAGGCAAAACCAATCCATGTGAACGACGACTTCGTCCTTGAAGGCGGTGACGTTGATGACATGGGTGGACGTGGACGCAGAGGCGGAGGCAGAAAGGGTAAGGCACGTCTGTCTGCTACTCAGCATGCTTTCGAGAAGCCAACAGATTTTATCAAGCGCGATATCAAGATCGGTGAAACCAATACATTGCCCGAATTGGCTCAACAGATGTCCGTTAAGACCGCTCTGCTGGTGAAGACCCTGTTCAACATGGGCGTCATGGCGACGATCAATCAGATTCTCGATCAGGATACGGCGACGCTGTTGATTGAAGAGCTAGGCCATCAACCCAAGTTTGTATCGGAAGACGCTATCGAAGAACAATTAGCCGAATCGATCACCGCGGATGTGGGTAAGGTCGAGATAACTCGAGCCCCAGTTGTCACAGTGATGGGTCACGTCGATCACGGTAAGACTTCATTGCTCGACTATATTCGTAAGTCTACCGTCGCCTCGCATGAAGCCGGTGGAATCACACAGCACATAGGTGCGTACCATGTGAACACCGACCACGGCATGATTAGTTTCCTCGACACGCCTGGCCACGCGGCCTTTACCGCGATGCGTTCTCGTGGTGCCAAGGCAACAGACGTAGTCATTCTGGTAGTTGCTGGGGACGATGGCGTTAAACCTCAGACTGAGGAAGCGGTTCAACACGCTAAAGCGTCTGGCGTGCCGATGGTAGTAGCAGTGAACAAGATGGACAAAGAAGGTGTCGATGTCGATCGCGTGAAGAACGAGCTTGCTGCCATGGAAGTAATTCCTGAAGACTGGGGTGGCGAGACACAATTTATTGAGGTGTCGGCCATCACCGGTCTTGGCATCGATCAATTATTGGAAGCGATCCTATTGCAAGCCGAATTGCTTGAGTTGAAGGCCTATACCGATGTGCCAGGACAGGGTGTTGTCATCGAATCCCGATTGGATAAGGGGCGTGGGCCAGTTGCATCGGTACTCGTCCAGAACGGAACACTGAAGTCTGGCGACACCGTTCTAGTCGGCCATGAATACGGTCGCGTTCGTGCCCTGGTCGATGAGTTGGGTAAGACGGTTAAGAGCGCAGGTCCTTCGATTCCGGTTGAGATACTGGGTCTGAATGGTGTACCCGAAGCGGGTGACGAGTTTGTAGTTGTCGCGGATGAGAAGAAAGCGCGGGAGATCGCGGAATTCAGACGAACTCGACACAAAGATTCATTGCAGGCGTCCCAGCAATCGAATCTTGTTGAAAACATGTTCGCTGGCATCGGCAAGGAAAACCTCAGTGTCTTCAATATTATTCTTAAGACAGACGTCCGCGGTTCGCTCGAAGCCATCGTAGGCTCACTGCAAAAGCTAAACACCGAAGAAGTCGAAGTCAATATCGTTGCCTCTGGAGTTGGTGGGATATCGGAGACCGATGCTCATTTGGCTGCCACTTCGAAAGCAATGATCATCGGCTTCAATGTGCGCGCCGATAAGTCTTCGCGAGACATCGTGGAGAACGAAGGCCTGCAACTGCGCTATTACAATGTAATCTATGACGTAATCGATGATACGAAAGCGATCATGGGTGGCATGCTGTCTCCTGAAATACGCGAAGAGATCGTCGGTGTTGCGGAAGTACGTGATGTGTTCAATTCGCCGAAATTTGGACAGATCGCAGGTAGCATGGTTATCGAAGGTACTGTGTATCGCAGCAAGCCAATTCGCGTGCTCAGAGACAATGTCGTTATCTATGAGGGCGAGCTTGAATCGCTAAGGCGATTTAAAGACGACGCCAATGAAGTGCGTAACGGCATGGAGTGTGGCATCGGAGTTAAAAATTACACCGATGTAAAGGTCGGTGACAAGATCGAAGTCTACGAGACTACCGAAGTGGCCAGGAGCCTTTAACAACACGTGAAGGAATCTGATTAACCGTGGCAGAGATGTCTTCAAGAATGCAGCGCGTAGCTGATCAGATTCAGCGCGAACTTGCATCGCTAATCCAGATGGAGGTTAACGATCCTCGGGTTGGCATGGTTTCGGTAACCGGCGTCACCGTGAGTAGAGACCTGGCGCATGCCAAGGTTCACGTTACGGTATTGAATACTCTGACCGATGACTCGGAAGTGAATGACTCTACACTTTCCGAGCCAGGCGATCTGGACAAGTTAGAGATAGAAGAGAATATTAAAGCGCTGAATAAGGCCGCGGGATATCTGCGTACCTTACTGGCGAAGCGGTTGAGTACTCGCTCCGTACCTAAGCTACGTTTTTACTATGACGGCAGCATTGAGCGGGGGCAGCAGCTTTCCAACCTGATAGATTCTGCGCTAGCAGCGGATAAAGATTCACATTCTTGATTTCGGCTCTGGTAGAACGCTATTGAGTTCATTGTAGAGATTGTTGCTGAGGATGCAGATTGGCAAAGCGTAAGAAAGGCAGGAATATCGATGGTATTGTCATTCTAGATAAAGCCATAGGTATCAGCTCGAACAGGGCGCTGCAAGAAGTGAAAAGAATTTTTGATGCTAATAAGGCCGGGCATACAGGAAGTCTGGACCCGTTAGCTACCGGGGTGCTACCGCTGTGTTTGGGCGAAGCGACAAAGGTGTCGCAGTTCCTGCTAGATTCGGATAAGAAATACCGAACTAGTATAAAACTGGGTGTTAGGACTGATAGCGGCGATTGCGAAGGAAACGAGATCGAGCATTGCACAGATTTCAATGTTTCTCACAAGCAGATCGAAGAGGCGCTGAAACAGTTTCAAGGCGAGATTGAACAAGTACCTCCCATGCACTCTGCTCTGAAGGTGAATGGAGTACCGCTCTACAAAATGGCGCGCAGAGGCGAGACTATCGAGCGAGAGGCTAGGCGGATTACCGTCTACAGTATCGAGCTTACCGCCTATGAAGGTGACGAGTTGGAGTTGGAAATTGCCTGCAGCAAAGGCACGTATATAAGAACCATCGCCGATGATCTTGGTCAGGCTCTGGGTTGCGGAGCACATATCATTGCACTGAGACGAACTCAGGCGGGCGCGTTCACCGAGGCAGATTGCCTAACGACGCAGCAGCTGAAAGAAGAATTTGAAAGCGGTGGCCTGGCTGCCATTGACGAACACCTAATACCGATGGACAGGGCCGTAGAGGACTTGCCAGAGGTAGTGTTACCTAGCATTACGGCCAGCTTCATTAAGAATGGGCAGCCGGTTTTGGTAAGACACTTGCCAGCGGAAGGGTTGGTAAGACTGTATGACCAAGAGCAGTTCATCGGCATCGGTTGCATAGATGACGATGGTAAAGTAGCACCACGAAGGCTGATCGTTGCCCACTAAGCACTATGCGATGAGAGCCTAAGAAAGAATTAGATTTACACAGGGAAAGTATCAGGTAACTACTAATATGCGTGGTTATTCTGATTTTAAACGGAAGTTGTAGTCGCATTACTAGCCGCGACTTTATTAACTGCATATTAGGAGAAAGAAAATGGCTTTATCAGCTGAACAGAAAGACACGATCATCAAAGACTACGCGCAAAGCGAAGGTGATACAGGATCACCCGAAGTGCAAGTAGCCTTGCTGACAGCAAACATCAATGAGTTGCAGTCTCACTTCAAAGAGCATATTCACGATCATCACTCCCGTCGCGGATTGATTCGCATGGTGAACAGCCGAAGAAAATTACTTGATTACCTGAAGCGCAAGAACCTCGAGCGTTACGCAACTCTGATCAAGCGACTTGGGCTACGTCGATAAGAGCGTCGATAACAATCAATCGAAAATGACCTGCGCAGTGCCTGATGAGTTGGCCCTGCGCCTATATAAATAATTAGGAAAATACTATGTTTAATCCAGTAACTAAGACGTTTCAGTTCGGTAACCAAACGGTAACCTTGGAGACAGGTAAGGTGGCTAGACAGGCAACAGGTTCCGTTGTCGTAACCGTGGGCAACACTCAGGTACTCGCTACTGTAGTTGGCAGAAAAGAAGCCAACCCTAACGCAGCCTTCTTTCCACTAACTGTTAACTATCAGGAAAAGACCTACGCGGTAGGCAAAATCCCGGGCGGTTTTTTCAAGCGCGAAGGTCGGCCGACCGAAAATGAAACCCTAACATCGCGGCTGATCGACCGTCCGATCCGTCCTTTGTTCCCCAAGGGATTTATGAATGAAGTACAGGTAATCTGTACTGTAATCTCAGCTGACAAAGACGAGCAGGCAGATATAGCGGGCTTGATTGGCGCATCAGCGGCACTCTCAATTTCTGGCATTCCCTTCGCCGAGCCTATCGGTGCAGCTCGGGTTGGTTATGATGCTGAAACGGGTTACATGCTCAACCCTACCAATACTCAGCTGCAAACATCCTTGCTGGATATGGTCGTAGCGGGAACCAAGTCAGCCGTGCTGATGGTCGAGTCAGAAGCAAAGCAGTTAAGCGAAGATCAAATGTTAGGCGGTGTGCTTTACGCGCATCAAGAAATGCAGGTTGTTATCAATGCTATAGCAGAGCTTAAGGCTGAGATCGGCAAGCCAGCATGGGATTGGCAGCCAGAGGCCGTGAACGAAGAATTAACCACAGCAGTTGCAAACCTTGTTGGCGCAGGCGTGACTGAGGCATATCAAGTCTCTGACAAGATGGCTCGCTACGATGCTCTAGGAGTCTTGAAGTCGCAGGCCGTTGAGCAGTTAGCCAGCGACGAGTCGGGCGTCAGTGCCGACGACGTGAAGGAAGTTTTCTCGAAGCTCGAGAAGAGCACGGTGCGCAACAGGATACTAGATGGTAATCCACGTATAGACGGTCGAGATACAAAGACTGTTCGTGCCATCGAAGTTGAAACTGGAGTGCTTCCCAAGGCTCACGGCTCGGCTCTATTTACGCGCGGCGAGACTCAGGCCCTGGTCGTAACTACGCTGGGTGCGTTGCGTGATTCACAGCTTATCGAAGACCTGCAAGGTTCGAGAAAAGACCCGTTCATGCTGCACTATAACTTCCCTCCCTACTCGGTAGGTGAGACTGGATTCATGAGTGGTCCCAAGCGACGAGAGATCGGTCATGGCCGCCTAGCTCGACGCGGCGTCGCTGCTGTAATGCCTCCAGAGGAAGAGTTCCCATACGCGATTCGTGTGGTTTCAGAGATTACTGAATCGAACGGCTCGAGTTCTATGGCGAGTGTTTGCGGCAGCAGCCTGGCGATGATGGATGCGGGCGTGCCAATCTCCGCTCCTGTTGCTGGTATCGCGATGGGTCTGATCAAGGAAGGCGAGCGCTTCGCAGTCCTAACCGACATCCTTGGCGATGAAGATCACCTCGGCGACATGGACTTTAAAGTGGCTGGAACAGCCGCGGGTGTAACTGCCCTGCAGATGGATATCAAGATTCAAGGGATCACCGAAGAGATCATGGAGATGGCTCTCGAGCAGGCTCACACAGCCAGAAATCATATCTTGGGCGAGATGAACAAGGTTATCTCTACTGCAAGAGAGTCGGTTTCTGATAATGCGCCTGCGATGGCAATGATTAAGATCGACCCAGACAAGATCCGCGATGTAATCGGAAAGGGCGGAGCAGTTATCCGTGGCATTACCGAAGCTACCGGCGCATCTGTTGACATTGATGACGACGGTAACGTTCGCATCTACGGCGAAGATGCAGTATCGCGCGACGCCGCACTCGACATGGTCAATGAGATTACTGCGGAAGCTGAAGTTGGCAGAATCTACAATGGCAAGGTCGCAAGAATCGTAGACTTCGGTGCGTTCGTTACCATTCTGCCAGGTAAAGATGGCTTGGTTCATATCTCACAGATCTCACAAGAGCGAGTTGAGAATGTAAACGAGCATCTCGAAGAGGGTCAGGACGTGCTAGTGAAAGTGCTAGACACTGACGCTAGAGGCCGCATCAAGCTAAGCATCAAGGAAATCACCGAAGAGGAAAGGGCTGAACACGTAGCCTAATTCTTTCGATGTTGTGAACAAAAAGCCCGAGCACTGCTCGGGCTTTTTCGTTACGGGGAGAAAATAGGCTGAGCTGCCGCTGCTCCTGCACTGGCTATCTCACGCCGGGCACGTTGAAGCGCTTCGTTATGAAAATTGCTAGCGGATTACTCTTCTTCAGGCCGAAGCACAGAGTCGGCACTAAATGGAAGTTTCAGGGGTTAGTGTCATCGCCATATCCAGCTGAGCTGCCGTCACGAGAGCGCCCGCCAAGCTGAGCCGAGGTTCTGCTGAGACAGACGTAATTTCGGAAATAATTCTTATAAATGCACACAATTGTTGCCAAATGCTTCTATATTCTGATAATTCTCACATTTTGGAGCTATTTCTCGAGAACCAATGCTCCCGCAGGCTTTTTTTTTCCTGAATTCGCCAAGAATAGTGCAAAATTCACAAGACAGCTCCTCCGAATTTTGTTTCAATTCCCCTGCTAAATGTACAGTTATTCTTGGCTGTGCCAGACTAAACGAGACTTGCCCACCGATTCGGGAAGGGCAGGCAAAGATTTACCAAATGGAGGGTACGCCGGTGTTATCTATAAGCAACCGATCGCTATATCGCTCAATCGTGAGCCTAGCTCAGGCTTTCGCAGTTTTATCAGCAATGGCATTGCCGATGCTGGCAAATGCACAATCAGATCAAGTCACATTTCATAAAGACATCGAGCCCATTCTGCAGCGCAGCTGTCAGAACTGCCACCGTGCAGGTGGCGTTGGCCCTATGCCTCTGGTGTCTTACGACGAAGTGGCTCCGTTCGCAGGATTGATCGAATACAAGACTGGACTGCGCGATAGAGCCGGTGCGATGCCCCCCTGGTATATGGAAAAAAACATCGGTATTCAGGATTACAAGTTTGACCCATCGCTCAGCGATGAAGAGCTTGCTGCTATCTCAAGCTGGGCGCGCAGCGGCACGCCGAAGGGCGATCCGGCAGATGCGCCAGCGCCTTTGGCATTCAGTGACGACACGAAATGGACCGCGGGTCAGCCGGATCTCGTCGTCAGCACAAACGATGTCACTAAATTGGCAGGCACGCCAGACTGGTGGGGCGAGATCGATAGAATCGCCATTCCAATCGAAGAAGATCGCTATGTGAAGTCTGTTGAAATCGTTGAAGTGAATGACGTCGATAACTCCTCTGGAACTGGTAGAGACACCGTGGGCGGCAGGTACATCTTTCACCACATGATCTGGTCAACGGCTGAAATCGACGAGAACGGTCAGCGCGTTGAAGGCACAGCCACTAGCTGGCCAGTGCATGAAGTAGGCCGCAACCCAGACATCTTCGATGAAGACGGCGGGCGCTTACTCAAGGCAGGCACCTATCTCGTTTCTGATTCCGTCCATATGCACTCCAACGGTAAGGATACGACTGCACACTTGGAAGTTGGCTTTCGATTTCATCCAGTGGGCTACGAGCCGAAGTATGAGCGCGCTACCCTAGGCCTGGGTAATGGCGTTGATATCAGCATCGCGGGTAATGAAGATGCTCAGGAATTGCACGCCTACACTGTGCTGCAGGATCATCTTAAGATCATTACCTTTGAGCCACATCTACATGCTCCAGGTGAGCGCATGTGTCTCGAAGCAATATGGGGCTATACAGTAGAAACCCTGTCCTGCGTTGGCTACGATCACAACTGGGTGCGCGGCTATGCTTACGACAACGACGCACAGCCTCTGCTGCCGAAGGGAACTATCCTACATATCGTCGGCTATATGAATAATACTGAAACTAACCCGAACGTGCCTGATCCTAGAAACTGGCAGGGGTCTGGTAATCGCTCTGTGACCAATATGTTCATCGACCTGGGCATGCGGGTAAAAATGGATGATGAGCAATTTTTCGAGGAAATGGAAAATCGTCGTCAGACACTGAATCTTGGGCCAAACGATCACGTGATTGGTTGTCCATTATGTTTGGCGCCACTTGTTGCGCCAGTCAATTCCTCAGAAGAAGTAAGTAATGAAGTTGCATTGCAGGAGACAAATTAGATATGCAAAGTTTAAATGTAAAAGGCGCGAGTAAAGCTTTCAGATTGTTCGTGATCGCGCTTGGTGCTGTAGTTATAGCACCGCTGGTATCGGCAGATACGTATCGCAGCGGGCAGCACATAGAGCCAGCATACGAAGGATGGCGGCCGAACGAAGATGGCACTTTTAATCTGATGTTCGGGTACATGAACGAGAACTGGGAAGAAGAGCCGAATGTCCCCGTTGGCGAGGACAATATGTTCTCTCCAGGAGCTGCCGATCGAGGCCAGCCTACTCATTTTCTACCGCGGCGCAATCGCTTCACATTCGAAGTGCAGGTTCCTGCTGACTGGGGAGATAGAGAGTTGGTATGGACGCTTAACGTGAATGGCGTAGAGCGTAAGGCTTACGGAACATTGAAGGCCGACTACCTCGTTGACAACATGGTCATAGCCTCGGAGACCGGCTCACTTGGTGCTGGTACCAGTAGCCCGGAATCCCGTGCTAATGTTCCTCCAGTAGTTACAGTCCAGGGCGATGACATCCGCACAGTACGAGCCGGTCAGCCTCTGCGGTTGCGAACCAATGTTGCGGACGATGGTCTTCCTACTCCAAGCGATCCGGTTGCGCAGGCAAGGGAGTTCGCTGAATTTGCGGGTGGTCCTCTAGCCGCTGCTCTGGTCACTGAAGAAAACGTGCGTCAGCGTCTGTTGTTGAGTCCTCCTACTAAGGTCACCGTCAACAAGATCAATGGCCTGTTCATGTCCTGGAATGTCTATCGCGGAGAGGGTGATGTAACTTTCAACCCGCAGCAACCGAAGCCGTGGGAAGACACTCGCGCCGGTTCAAATTCTCCTTGGGGTTCTCTGTGGATGCCGCCAACAGTCCCAGATGATGGCATGTATGATGTTGAAGTGACATTTGATGAGCCTGGCACGTATGTTCTTTGGGGGCGTGCAGACGATGGTGGTCTGTACAACGATGCTTATATCACAGTGAATGTGACTGAGTAACTACGCCTGGTAAGACAATAGGTGCTATTTTTAAAGAGGGCGGTTTACCGCACTACTGTCCCATAGTTTGAACTCACAGGGCGAACCTCATCTGAGGTTCGCCTTTTTTGTCTAAATGCGGGTCTGGATTGAGTATCTCTTGTAAGCTCTTTCGCTCGAATAAATTCAGTTGTATCACCCGCAGGATACGTTGAACTGTCCAGCCAGTTTTTGCGCTGTGCCGGGCAAAGGCAAGCAACAAGTAGGTGATCATCGCTATCCATATTTGCGTTAAGATTGCATTTTTAGACAAACCAACAAAAGCCTTTATTTTCAAGTTCTGTTTGATTGCCTTAAAGAACAATTCCACTTGCCAGCGGTCCTTATAGACTGCGGCTATCGTGGAAGCTGACAGACCAAAGTGGTTGGTTAAAAACTGATAATGTTTGCCTGTCGCCTGATCTGTAAAGCCCACTCTCCTTAATGGAGGAGCGCCGCGTTTTATGGCATGGGCGCTGTTTAACTGAATGATTTGATCGCTTGTTACCCCAGTAGATTTATTCACTGGGCTCCTCTTCACTACTTTATAGACGGCCTTTGGTCGGAGCCTTGTCACAAAGGAAACTCCTTTATCTGTCAATGACTTAAACCACTGATAGTCAACATAGCCCTTGTCAAACGCCACCATACTCCCAGCCGGGAAGTTAAACTGGCGGCCCTGCACCATATCGTTTTCCTTACCCTCACTCACCGCAACGAATTCAGGAATCATCGTGCCATGGTTTAAGCCAACACTCAGTTTTACACTGGATTTGTCCTGTTGGCCTACTCCCCAGGGAAATAGTTTCACTGATAAATCAATGTGACTGGCATCCAGTGAATACAGGGGATTTTTGAAGCGGAACTTATGCTGAGAAGGTTGAGTTTGGCAACGCATCAAAAGTTTGGAGAACAACGACTGATAGAGCTCAGCCGGTTGCTGTTCATTGATCCTTGCTAGTGTCGAACGTGCTATGGGCTTAGCGCCTAAGTGGTAAAGCTTTAGACGCTGACTCTCCAGGTTCGCTTGAATATCTCTCAGACTCTGCCTGCCGGAAAGCTGCGACATCGACATACCAATGAACTGATCCCAGCGGCTGGCTGAACGGAGTTTTTGACCTGAATGATGGGTTCTGGCGAGACCTTCAAATTCATGTCTCGAAAGAGGTTTTAGCAACTGATGGAATGCGGTGTTATTATGTGTCAAAGCCTGAATCCTCTGAAATTACAATGTTTGTTCGCACTCACATTATAACTCTTTGAATTCAGGCTTTCTTTTTATTTGCTAACTGTGGGACAGCAGTGCGGTTTACAGCCCTTTTTTGCGCCTGAGAATTTTGCTTTGGAACTAGTGTTCTACATAGTCGCGGTAGTCGCTTCGGGTTCACTTTTCTAGCGGTTTCTCTGATATCTCTGGCCTTTGTCATACTCGATTAGCTAAACTCTTGAAAAATTCCGCCAATAAATTGCTGCTGAGGGAGACGTAAATGAAAGTGGTTTCAAATAATTTTTTGAGCAGGTGCACCGGCATTGTGGTGACATTGTTCTTTGCGGTAACTGTGTTGGCTGATGGCCATGCTGATATAGAAAGAGCCGTTGCTAATACCGCCAGGCCCGATGCGGACCGTCAACGAGATGCGGACAGGAAGCCGGTGGAAGTATTGACCTATTTCGAGATCGAGCCGGGAATGAAGGTTCTCGATATATTCGCCGGGGGTGGATACTACACTGAGATTCTAAGCTACGTCGTCGGCGTGGAGGGCGAGGTGTCGCTCTACAATAATGGTGGTTGGGACGGCTTCGTTGGAGCGGGTGTAGAAGAGCGTCTGGCTGCGAATCGATTGCCCAATGTGACGAGCATAGTCGCAGAAGCGAACGACCTGTCGTTGGAAGAAGACTACTACGATGCCGCCGTTTTCGTTCTGGGTTTTCACGACCTGTATTACGCGGACGAGCCGAACTGGCCGGCCATAGATGCACAAAATTTCGTTGAGAGACTCTATGGCATCATCAAGCCAGGTGGCATCTTGGGCATCGTCGATCATGCTGCAGAGCCTGGAGTGAGTGTGGCGGTTGCGAATACCCTGCATAGAATCGATCCCGGCGTCATCAGGAGGGATCTGGTTTCTGCCGGATTCGAATTCCTCGGGGAAGCGGATGTGCTACGAAATCCAGCTGACGATCGAAATAAGCCGATGAGCGATCCAAGTGTGCGGGGAAAAACCGACAGGGTGGTAATGAAGTTCAGAAAGCCTTTGCGTTGACTCAGACAGTTTTTAGAACAGCGGCAGAGGCTAGATTCAACCTAGTGATGTGAGAACAGTGCCGACTACATGTTCCTGCGATATTGCCCACCCACCTCGAAGAACGTTTCAGTGATCTGTCCGAGGCTACAGTAGCGCACAGCATTCATCAGTTCCTCGAAGACATTTTTATTATCGATCGCGGCTAGGCGAAGTCGCTCCAGGGCTTCGCTGGAATAGTCGGAATTCCTCGTTTTGAATTCTTCCAGGCGAGCTATCTGACTCTGTTTCTCAGCTTCGGTGGAGCGCGCGAGCTTGATCTCGACATGCGATTCCGGTTCGGTGCTCAGGAATGTATTCACCCCGATCAATGGCAGACTACCATCGTGCTTACGGTGCTCATAGAGCATGGACTCATCCTGAATCTTGCCGCGTTGATAGCCGGTCTCCATCGCCCCAAGTACGCCGCCACGCTCCGATATGCGCTCGAATTCCTGCAGAACAGCTTCCTCTACCAGGGCCGTCAATTCTTCGATTATGAAAGAACCCTGGCTGGAGTTCTCATTCACTGCCAGACCCCATTCCTTGTTAATAATCAGCTGTATTGCCATAGCTCTGCGTACCGATTCTTCGGTGGGAGTGGTCACTGCTTCGTCGTAGGCGTTCGTGTGTAGACTATTGCAGTTGTCGTAGACGGCAATCAGCGCCTGCAGTGTCGTGCGAATGTCATTGAAAGACATCTCTTGTGCATGCAGCGACCTGCCCGAAGTCTGGATGTGATATTTGAGCTTCTGGCTGCGTTCATTAGCTCCGTAGCGAAAGCGCATTGCGGTCGCCCAGATGCGCCTCGCTACTCGGCCTAGCACCGTGTACTCCGGATCCATACCATTTGAAAAGAAGAATGAGAGATTATGGGCGAAGTCGTCTACCTTCATACCACGTGCTATATAAGCTTCGACGAAGGTAAAACCGTTCGAAAGTGTGAACGCGAGTTGCGAGATCGGGTTCGCTCCCGCCTCGGCTATGTGGTAACCCGAGATTGAAACAGAGTAGAAGTTTCGAATTCTGTTGGCAGTGAAATATTCCTGAATATCACCCATGAGCTTGAGGCTGAATTCTGTGGAAAAGATACAGGTGTTCTGACCCTGATCTTCTTTAAGTATGTCGGCCTGGACAGTGCCACGGACATTCTCCAATGCCCGCGCCTTTAAAGATTCATACTCAACTGTATTGGGTGGAGCTCCGTTCTCTATGGTAAACGCCTCTAACTGTTGATCGATGGCGGCATTCATGAACATTGCGAGTATGGTTGGAGCGGGGCCGTTTATCGTCATCGACACGGATGTTGTTGGACTGCATAGATCGAAACCGCTATAGAGCTCCTTCATGTCATCCAGCGTGGCAATCGATACGCCGGAATTGCCTACCTTGCCATAGATATCTGGCTGCACCGCGGGGTCGAAACCATACAATGTTACTGAATCGAATGCCGTAGAGAGCCGCTTGGCCTCCGCATGCTCAGAGAGTTGCTTGAAGCGGCGGTTGGTGCGAAACGCATCGCCTTCACCCGCAAACATGCGCGTCGGATCCTCCGCTTCTCGTTTAAATCGGAAAGTTCCTGCAGTGAATGGGAACTGGCCGGGGACATTCTCCAGCAGCAGCCACTTCAGCAGTTGGCCATCGTCTTCATAGTTGGGCAGGGCGACCCGAGAGATATTCGTGCCAGAGAGCGATGTGCGCCTCAGCGCAGTACGGATCTCCCGGTCTCGAACCTTTACAACGTATTCTTCTCCGCTGTAGTCCTGTCTCAATTGCGGCCAAGCCTCCAATAGCCGTTTCGCCTTCCCATCCATGGCATTGTCTTTGGCGGCGATCAGCTCATCCAATACTGAGCCATCTGAAGATTCGGCATTCAGCATGGCTTTACTGGCCAGGAGTTGCTGCCTTTCCCGTGCGAGCTGCGATTGAATCTGCACCTGGTCGTGATAGTCGCGCACGGTCTCGGCAATCTCCGCCAGGTAGCGTTGTTGAGCTGAGGGGATTATCAGCGTAGTCTGCGTGGACTTTTTCGTGCGCAGCGGCTGAATCGACTGTGCATAGTCTGGAAGGCCGTGTTCTCGCAAGAGCGGCACGAGGGCCTGATAGAGTGCAGTAATACCATCGTCATTGAATTTCGACGCGATGGTGCCAAACACAGGCATTTCTTCCGGCGTCTGAGCGAAGGCTTCGCGATTACGCTGGACCTGTTTGCTGACATCTCTTAACGCGTCTTCACTGCCCTTGCGATCGAATTTGTTGATAGCGAATATGTCGGCGAAATCTAGCATGTCTATCTTTTCCAACTGACTCGCCGCGCCAAATTCCGGTGTCATGACATAGAGGGAAGTATCGACGTATGGAACGATGCCTGCATCACCCTGACCTATCCCTGGTGTCTCGATAATTATTAAATCGAATCCGGAAATCTTGATGGCGGCGATAATTTCGCTGAGCCGCTCAGGGATTTCTACGGCGGCGTTACGAGTCGCGATCGAGCGCA
>CAXBLN010000092.1:0-14698 GCA_963976555.1 uncultured Gammaproteobacteria bacterium | reverse complement strand
TAAGCGCATCTACTGGACTTCCTCGTCAACGTCTTTGTAGCGATAAGTTCTCGCGACTATGCTCATATCGAGGAAACTATCGTCACGTGCCGAAATTGAGAAATCATGTAACGTTACGATACGGTCCAAACTGGCAACGCCGCTCACGAAGGTACCAAAATCATGAAAGTCGCCAACGACATCCAGGTTCATTGGTATCTCGATGTAGAATTCCTGAATTTCTTCCGCTGGCAGATCCAGTTTTGAAAATTCCAAACCGCTGCCTACCCCAGTCTCGGTAACATCGTCTACCAGACCTGGCACCTCTGTTACAGAAGGCAATTGACGCAGTAGTTCAGTGAAAGATTCTTCCATTTGCACCGTCTGCGCTCGATACTCTTCAAGGTTCGCCGCGAGAAATGCCTTCTGCTCGAACTCGATACGAAGGCTGCCCTCTTCTCCAGCAACCTCTTGCAGTTCTGTCTGCAAATTCTGAATATGGAAGAAGTAGCCGCCCGCCAAGCAGCCTATGACGATGACTAAAGTAATAATGACTTTTACTGGAGCAGGCCAAATACCGATCGTGTCGACGTCTTGCAGGTCATTCCAATCGAAATTCCGTAAATCGTCTGTGATATTTTTGATTAGCGACATCTGAATTACACCTCTTCCTGCTGCGAAGGAAGCTGGAGAGAAAGACTGAGAGTGAAGGAGAATGCCTGAGACAGTGAATTCTCATCAGAATCTACCGCCGAGATGTCATCGAGGTCTGATTCTTGAAACCAATCAGAATCATCAAGTCTACGCAGCAGCTCTGTGATACGGGCATAAGACTCCGCTATACCTTCGATAGAGATAGTATTATCCACTCGCACGAGACTTTCGTAATAGACACCTTCCGGCAAAGTTTTTACAAGCTCATCGAATATACGGACGATGACCGGGCGCGTACCCTGCAAGTCTGTAATTACGTTCATACGGGAGCGAATGTCTTCTTTCTGCTGCCGCAACTCGTTTATTTCTGCGACGCGTGCGTCGAGCACAGTGATCTCTGTGCGTATGTAATCGTTTCGCGCCATCTGCACGTCGATCTCATTATTGAAATAGCGATCTACCAGAAACAGGACGCCGGCAGAAATAATTACGACACCCACCAAGATAGTAAAAAACTCTCGCTTGCGTTCTTCGCGGAGCCGTTCGCGCCAGGGGAGTAAATTAATATGAGCCACTAGTATTCTCCTCGCATGGCCAAACCACATGCAATCAACAGGGAGGGGGCGTCATTCTTTAACATTGTCTTGTTAATCTTAGAACCGATTACCAAGTCTGCAAACGGATTTGCCACTCTTACTGGAGTCGACAGACTTTCCTGAACTAAATCTGCAAGCCCATCGATGGCCGCTACTCCGCCAGCTAGTAAAACGTGATCGACCTCGTTGTAGTGACTTGATGAAAAGAAGAACTGTAGAGTTTGACTGACCTGCTGCGTTACTGCTTCCTTGAATGGCGCAAGAATTTCGAATTCGTATTCTTCGGGCAGGCCGCCGCGCTTCATCGCGTTCTCTGCTTCCGCTGCGCTTAAGCCGAAGCGCCTCTGCACCTCTTCGGAAAGCTGGTTACCTCCAAACATCTGCTCTCTGGTATAGATCGTCTTTCCACCGAGAATCACGTTTAGCGTTGTCATCATGGAGCCGATGTCGATAATCGCAACCGTTTGCTCATCTTCTGAGCCTATCTGCTCTGCTAACAGTGTGAAGGCACGCTCGATGGCATAGGCTTCGATATCGACTACCTTCGCAACGAGGCCGCCGAGTTCTAGCGCAGTGACTCTCGCGTCGACGTTCTCTCGACGGCAGGCGGCCAACAGGACCTCCACCATATCGGGGCTGCGTTCCGACAACTTCTGCCGCTCGAAGTCTATCGACACCTCGTCTAGCGGGTACGGAATATACTGATCGGCTTCCACCACAATCTGATTTTCCATCTCCGAATCGGAGAGCGAAGCATTCATCTCGATAGTCTTGGTAATCACAGCCGAACCCGCTACGGCCACTGCTGCATCTTTAAGTGAGGGCTTCAGAATGCTGACGGCTTGAGCGATACACTCGCCCACAGCGTCGATATCGGAGATATTTTTCTCGACGACGGAATTGGCTGGCAGAGGCCGGATAATATAATTTTCCACCTTGTACTTGTTGCCACTTGGGCTTAGTTGCAAAATTTTGACTGCGGTCGTACTAATATCGACCCCCAGCATGGTGCTGGCCTTTTTGCCAAATTTGCTTAGAGCGCTAATGTTTTGTAGCTTTTCCAGCACTTAGAAACCCCTAAAACCTATCGTTTTCAACAGATTACCTAAAACAGTCCGCGCTCCCCATTCCCTTATACTGCGAATCGGTAGTTCAGCTCAATCTTTGGCCTTTAAAATATTGCTAATGATAACAAAAACTTAGAGAAACCATGCGCAATTTTAAATGTTCCAAATCCCAGTATCGGCCGACAATAAATTTTTTATAGTTATCAATTAATTATCAGACTTTCAGAACAAACAACTTTACCATGAAATAATGGAGCAAGCCGCAGAACAATACTTTGAATCAGGTCACGTTTGCGCCAAGCCCAACTCCCTTGAATTGCAGATTCTGTCTGGCTTTGAGGGATTTTAACCAGTTCTGGATAAAAGTTGATCACACCCGCGCAGCTTTGATCAAAAATTAATCAATTCTTCCGAAACTATTTTTAAGAATTCTTTCTAACTGGCCACGTTGCCATCCATTCCCAGGCTCTTAAGCGTGTATTAACGGCATTAAGTCCCAGAACAGCGAGGAATTAGTGGATGCCGAGTGTATAATAATCGACGCGTCTGAGGCCCTCACCCAGCGACTGTGGCTGAATAGCACCGGTTACATTGGGCCCGGCCCCTAAAGAAGCGGGCATAGCTTCGCTTCGCGCGACCAAAATCTTCGAGACTCAAGCTACCAGTGCACACAAAGATTCGTAAAACTCTCAAGTGGATAGCGACCCTGGCTGTAATGGGAATCGCGGGCGTCGTTATGGTCGCCTCTGCGGCTTACCTCTATTTGGCTCCGCTCCTGCCGGCAGCAGAGACCTATCGCGACGTGCAACTGGAAACCCCACTACGAATATATACTTCAGACCGGCGCCTCATCGACGAGATCGGGAATCGAAGAAATCCGGTGAACTACGAAGATATTCCGCAGGTACTCACTGATGCCCTCATCGCAACGGAAGATGTTCGCTTCTATTCACATCCAGGCGTTGACTTGCAGGCCCTGGTGCGGGGCCTTTATGGCTTCATCCGCGGAGTAAATCTGGGCGGCGGCAGTACCATTACCATGCAGCTGGCGAACAACCTCTCTTTCGATAGCGACAATGTTTACCTGCGAAAATTTAAAGAGATTCCATTCGCCCTGCAAATACAAAGAGAGCTCAGCAAGGAAGAAATCCTGACGCTGTATTTGAATACTATCTATTTCGGTGCTGGCGCAGATGGCATAGGAGCAGCCGCCTATGTGTACTATGGCAAGGAGGTGAGCGAACTGTCGCTAGCCGAGGCCGCCATGATGGTATCCCTGTTACCCTGCCCATCTGGCTGTAATCCCCTAAGCAACCCCACGCGGGCGATAGAACGCCGCAAGGTCAGACTCCAGAACATGCTCAATGAGGGCATGATTTCCCGCGCCGAATTTGAAGAAGCGGACCGTGCTCCGATCACCGCCAGGCGACGGAATCGTGACATTGCCATCTCGGCACCCTACATCGCAGAGATGGTTCGCCAGCAACTCTACGACGAGCATGGTGAAGAGGCCTACAGTCAGGGCTTCGAAGTAGTCACGACTATAGACGGAGACAAACAGTTGGCAGCAAACAAGGCACTCGTCGACGGGCTCGAGATTTACTACGACAAACGCCATGGCTATCGCGGTGCCACTGCAAACTATGCGCCGGAGCTCTATGCCGATCAGAATGGAGACGCGACAAATGCCTGGATAGAAGAGCTACAACTCGTACCTGTTTTCGGTAATCAGCAGCCGGCAATAGTCACCACCCTTTCCGACTTGAGCTTTGAGGCAGTACTTAAATCCGGCGAGACAGTGAAGGTCGAGTGGGAGGGAATAAGTTGGGCCCGCAAATTTAATTCGAGGAACGACGCCTGGCCGCCCCCGCAAATCGCGTCTGATGTGGTGGCCGAGGGCGACCTCATTCGTCTGAAAAACACAGTCAATGGCTGGCAACTCGGTCAGGTACCAGATATCCAAGGCGCTTTGGTATCCATGTCGCCCAGCAATGGCGAAATCATCGCCTTGGTGGGTGGCTACGATTTTCGCCGCAGCCAGGTAAATCGAGTACTTACGCCCAGGCCTCCTGGCTCAAACTTTAAGCCCTTCCTGTATGGCACGGCACTGGAGCAGGGTTATTCGGCCGCCACATCCATCAACGACGCGCCAATAACCCGCGGCGATTACCGGCCTAATAACTACGAAAACAATTTCCTCGGGCCCATTACCCTGCGCTACGCCCTGAAGGAATCCCGAAATGTCCCTGCCGTGCGCCTATACGATCAGGTGGGAGATGAAAAAGTACTCGCATTCGCAGCTAAATTCGGATTTAAGACGCAGGACTTTCCGCGCAATGACCTGACAGTGGCTCTGGGCAGCCAGGACGTTCAACCGCTGGAGATTGTCACAGCTTATTCCGCGATTGCCAATGGTGGATACAAGGTCGAGCCTTGGTTTATCAAAGAAATCTCCAACCTCGCTCAGGGCACGATTTATAAAGCCACTCCGGCGACTGTCTGCGAAAATTGCGCGGCGCAAACGAACAATGAAGACACTCTAGTTGTGCCTGCCCCAAGAATCATCGACGCTCAGGTAGCCTATATTCTGAATTCTATGCTGCGCTCGGTTATCGAAGAGGGTAGTGGTGCCAGGGTCAATCGCGACATTGGCCGCGGCGATCTCATGGGCAAGACTGGCACAACCAACGGGCCAACAGAGCTGTGGTTCTCAGGATTCAATCGTGACATTGCTACTACAGTATTTATTGGCTTCGATCAACCAGAGCCCCTTGGAGAGAACGAACAAGGTGCCACCATTGCCGTGCCCATCTGGATTGACTACATGAAGGTCGCTCTGGAAGGGATGCCCGAAAACACCATGAGTCGCCCGGATGGTATCGAAGACCGCCTGATAAATAAAACTACGGGGGCACCCGCCACGCCAGGCGAGCCAAATACGATGTTTGAGTATTTCAGAACGGAAAACGCGCCGACAAATGACGGCGCGTTAATTCCTGGCGTTGATCCTACTAACGAGGAAAGCGAGGAGCTTTCTACGGAAACGATCTTCTAGCGAACGCCAGAACCGAAAGGCTTAAACCCTTCTTGCACCAAATCGCTTCTTAAATCGATCTACTCGACCGCCACTGTCCAATATCTTCTGCTTGCCTGTATAGAAAGGATGGCACTCGGAACATACCTCGATGAGGATGTCTTTGCCCAAGGTAGACTTGGTTTCAATTACATTGCCACAGCTACAGGTAGCTTTCATGGCTTCGTATTTTGGGTGAATTTCGGGTTTCATGTTGTTTCCTCTCAGTTAATGTCGCTACACCAGCCCTATTGACTGGGGCACCACATCGGCTTTGTCACCCCAATCATCATTCAGACCGCATCTCAAACTGGGGGCGTGCATTCTAACAGAGAAGGGGAAAGACGCAAGTAGTCGCCAATCTGGAGGGCAAGGGGTGTAGTAGAGTCGATTTTTTAGAGGACGCGGGCCTATTCGCGCAGCTTACGATGGTTCTTTACTACCTCTTCCATGATCTTGCTAAAGAGCTCCCGCACGAGGGCTGGATTTAGATCGTATTTCTCGCAGAGCGCGCTGAGTTCTGCCAGCTTCTCGGACTCGCGAGTTGGGTCAACCGCCTCTAGCGCCCTACTCGCCTTCACAAGTCCAACATGATGGGTTAACTCGAAGCGTTTCCCAAGCAACACCAGCAGCTCCCGATCGATGGCATCGATCTGCTCTCTTGCGGCGAGTAACTCCTCTGGCGGCGACTGCGATGTCATCTCTACTATCCTGTCCTTTATACGTAGTTTCCAGCACTGTTCTGGAAACCCGCTGAAGTATAAACCATCGAGCTTGCTGCGCAAGGCATCGAACATTTTATGTAAGTGACACTCTTCTTCTTCCGCTCCTTATTTCCGAGCGTCTGTTATCAGCCATTCCTGTTAAACTAACCCAGCTCATCAATTCATCCTACTATAGTTACTCCAAATGGCAGTTGAAGATACAAGTAAATACCGCGGCACGGTTCTACAAGTAGCCGTTCCATCTCCCCTAAGGAGAGTCTTCGACTACCTTCCGCTGACTGATAAGCATGCCCTGCCGGGAACGCGAGTGAAGGTGTCTTTCGGCAGACAGCAGCTTATTGGAATCGTCATTGCCGTTGCCGATAAATCGACCTTAGACGAGAAAAAACTAAAACCGATCATCGCCGTTCTGGATAACGAACCACTCCTCAATGGCCCACTGTTTCAATTACTCGTTTGGGCCGCAGGCTATTATCAGCACCCTATAGGCGAAGTCTTCGCAGCCGCACTACCCGCGAAACTTAGAAACGGAATGCCGCTTAGGGAGAGTACGACAATCTGGACGAGTGCCGCTCGCACTGGCGACGAAGAGCGTGTGTTAGGGCGCGCAGAAAAGCAGAGAGCGCTACTGGACTTTATCCGCTCAGAAAGAAAAGTTACAGATGCACAGCTAAGGCTGGCAGGGTTCAGTAAGCAACTACTCAGGCAGCTTGTGCAGAAAAACCTCGTTGAAGAAGGGGCCAGTGAATCTACTCCCACGCCCTGTTTCGAGCCCGCGCCTCTCGAGGATAAATTCGATTTCACCTTAAACGAAGACCAGCTCGCAGCGGTGACTGCCATCAACGGCGCCTTGGGAGCTTACCAGTGCTTCCTCCTCGATGGCATCACCGGGTCTGGAAAGACCGAAGTCTATATGCGAGTCATGCAAGAGCAATTGTCCAAGGGGCTGCAATGCCTTGTGCTAGTACCTGAGATTGGTCTAACTCCACAGACTATCTCGCGTTTTCAGCAACGTTTTCACTGTAGGGTAGTCAGCCTTCATTCTGGCTTGAATGAGACCGAGAGATTGAACGCCTGGAGACTCGCACGCGATGGTGCAGCGGGAATAGTCATCGGTACGCGGTCCGCAATATTCACCCCGTTGGCGAACCCAGGTCTTATCATTATCGACGAGGAACACGATTCATCTTTCAAACAGCAAGATGGATTTCGCTATTCCGCGAGAGACCTTGCTGTGATTCGGGCGCGGGAAGAAAAGATCTGCATCGTGCTGGGTTCTGCCACGCCGAGTCTGGAAAGCCTACACAATGCAAGAAGTAAGAAATTCGCTCATCTGAAACTCACACAGCGAACGGGCGTTGATCAATCGTCGGCTATGGAAATTATTGATGTGGCGAATGAAGTATTGCAGGAAGGCTTCTCGGAGCAGCTGCTGTATCGGATTCGTAAACATATCGGGCAGCGCAATCAGGTGCTGGTATTTATAAACCGACGTGGTTTCGCGCCAATTCTGAACTGCCAGACTTGTGGATGGATCTGTGAATGTGAAAACTGTATCGCGCAGTTCACTGTGCACGCGAGCCCACCCAGCATTCGTTGCCACCATTGCGGATCCGCGGCTGCACTTCCGAGATTCTGCCCCCAGTGCAAGTCGAAGGACTTAAATACTATCGGCATCGGTACACAGCGAATCGAAACTTTCTTGCAGAAACTGTTTCCGGATACGCCGGTAATCCGCATAGATCGCGACTCGACTCGCCGTAAAAACAGCTTGGAAAAAATGCTCGATGAAATTAACAAGGGGGAACCCTGCATCTTACTGGGAACGCAGATGCTGGCCAAGGGACATCACTTTCCCAACATTACTCTAGTGGCCATTCTCGATGCCGATTCCGGATTGTTCAGCGCAGACTTTCGCGGCCAGGAACACATGGGGCAGACCATAGTGCAGGTGGCGGGCCGAGCCGGCAGAGCGGATCGCCCTGGCGAAGTGCTTATACAGTCACGGCACGGTTCTCATGAGACGCTGCAGTGCCTGGCTTCGGATTCCTATTCCCAATTTTCAGACCTGCAAATGCTTGAGCGGTCCAACGCCCAATTACCGCCATTCTCACATCTGTGCCTGCTCAGGGCAGAGGCCAGTGAAATGCGGCCGGCCCTGCGAGTTTTGGAGCAGCTTGGACAATCTTGTAAGGAGTTCTGCAAGCAGCACCATCTGCCTGTCGAACAGCTTGGCCCCCTTCCCGCTCCAATGGAGAAAAGAGCGGGCAAATACCGCGTGCAGTTGCTGCTGAAAGCAGGCAAACGCGGTAACCTGCAGGGGCTTCTCTCTCAGTTATGCAGAGATTTAGAGCTTATGAAGATCCCGAGGTCGGTACGCTTTAGCATCGATGTGGATCCACAGGACCTCATCTAGGCTCGGTGGATGAATAGATCGGGTTCTGGTAAAAGTCGCGTGATTCGACTATAGCTTCACGTCAGACAACCGATAATTGAGGTGGCATAGAGTTTTCTTTCTAATATTGCTATCTAAAACAATAACTTAAATTTGGTCCGCAGCATCAGACCTGCAGAAAGAGTCATGACGCAAGATTTTGCCAAGATAAAACCAGAGCCACTCTTAGAGCGAAAAACCGTCGCTACTCCGCCGGCGTGGTCTCTCATGTTCTCCGGCATTGTAGTGGGCCTCGCACTGGGCGTCTTCGGCTGCTTCCTTTTCTATCTTTCCGGCAATGTGCCGCCATTGAACATCAATGCCGGGAAGGGCAATTCCGCGCCCACGCCTAGCCAGGCCGCTACCGTTGTTACCGCTGAGGAACCTGCAGAAGAAGAACTGCGCCTGGATTTCTATACAGAGTTGCCAGCATACGAGGTGCCAGTAGACGCCAATCCTGTTGAGCTAACCGCACAGCAAGCGGAAATTACCGAAACTATAGGGACGACGAAAGTCCTGGAATTATCAACTTTTGCCGCAGCCGACGAGACCTTAGACCCTGGCTTCATATTGCAGTCTGGCGCATTCCAGCAATTCGAGTCCGCGCGCTCCGAGAGCGAACGGCAGAGACTCATAGGTTTAGATGTGCAGGTGAAGCAACAGGAATTGCTTGGTCGAACTTTGTACCTCGTCCAATCTGGACCATATACCAGCAGCAATATATTGAACGAGGCAGAACAATTACTGCAAATTAATAATATACCCAGCTTGCGAATGACACTTAAGTAGCCTGAATGCGTCTTCTCCCTTCGTTGGATGCTTGAATTTCCTTCCTACCGCCCCATATCCTAGACTCGCGCACCGGATTCTATCGAACTGGAAACCGAGCTCTGTGATAGCCTGATCGAAAATCAGCGGCAGTTTTGGCAGCCCACTCTTCCTCATGCTCGATCGGCTCCTTGGTTGCTTAAGGGATTTACTCGATAATCTGCTCAACGAAGAAACAGGATATTCTCTATGGATCAATACAGAGGCACTACTATCGTCTCCGTTCGCCGCGGCGACAAAGTCGTGATAGGTGGTGACGGACAGGTCTCGCAGGGCAACACGGTTATGAAGGGCAACGCGCGGAAGGTTCGTCGCCTCTATAAGGATCAGGTCATTGCCGGGTTCGCAGGCGGCACAGCCGATGCATTTTCACTGTTCGAACGCTTTGAGGAGCAACTCGAGAAGCATCACGGCAAACTAGTGCGTGCAGCGGTTGAGCTGGCTAAGCTTTGGCGCACCGATCGCTCGCTCAGAAGACTCGAAGCCCTTCTCGTGGTAGCAGACAAAGAAGCCTCTCTTATCATTACCGGCAACGGCGATGTGATCGAACCCGAAGACTCCCTGATGGCAATCGGATCAGGCGGGCCATACGCACAATCTGCCGCCAGCGCGCTGCTGCGAAATACCGACCTCTGCGCACGAGAAATTGTAGAGAAGAGCTTAACTATAGCCGCAGATATCTGCGTCTACACAAATCACAATCTCACAGTGGAAGAGTTGGATATTGCAGACTAGCTCTGCTGGAACGATGAAACTGTTGCTGGATTTAATCGATTACAGGTACTAATGCATGTCCAAGATGACACCCCGAGAGATCTCCTCTGAACTCGACAAACACATAGTCGGCCAAGCGGCCGCTAAGCGAGCGGTAGCTATCGCCTTGCGCAACAGATGGCGTCGAATGAAACTCGCTGAAGAGTTGCGCGAAGAGATCACGCCAAAGAACATACTGATGATCGGACCTACCGGTGTCGGTAAGACCGAGATTGCACGACGCCTGGCAAAGCTCGCTCAGGCCCCTTTCATTAAGGTCGAAGCCACAAAATTCACAGAAGTGGGCTATGTAGGCCGCGATGTCGAGTCGATAATTCGCGACCTTGTAGATGTTGCAATCAAGATGCTCCGCGAAACTGAGATGACCAAGGTGCAACACCTTGCCGAGGATAGAGCCGAGGAGCGCATTCTTGATGTGCTGCTTCCACAGGCACGCACTGAACAATCAGCGGACACTAGCGATCCGAGTCAGACCGACTCAAACTCGGTAGCGCGCCAGGTCTTCCGAAAAAAACTTAGGGAGGGAGAGCTCGACGACAAAGAGATCGAGGTGAAGCTCAGCGAATCGCAGGCGGGAGTCGAGATAATGGCGCCTCCAGGGCTGGAAGATATGACCAGCCAACTAAAGAGCATGTTCTCCAACATGAGCAGTGGCAAGAAAACCGCAAGGCGTATGACGGTCAAAGCAGCACTTAAGGCTTTGAAGAACGAAGAGGCTGCCAAGCTTGTAAACGAGGACGAAATTCGTAATCGCGCCGTAGAGGCCACTGAGCAAACAGGCATAGTCTTCATCGACGAGATCGACAAGGTGACAAACCGCCACGATCAAGGTAGTGCCGGCGTATCCCGAGAGGGCGTGCAGCGAGACTTGCTGCCTCTTATCGAAGGCTCAACAGTCACCACCAAATACGGCAGCATCAAGACAGACCATATTCTCTTTATTGCATCAGGCGCGTTTCATCTGAGCAAACCATCCGACCTTATTCCGGAACTTCAAGGTCGACTACCCATCCGCGTAGAGCTGGATGCACTTAGCGCAGAAGATTTCGAGCGAATCTTAGAGGAACCAAGTGCCTCGCTTACCGAACAGTATCAGGCCCTGCTCGCGACCGAAGACCTGGAGATATTGTTCACCAAAGATGGCATTAAGAAGATCGCCGAGATTGCGTGGCAGGTAAACGAGCGCACGGAGAACATAGGCGCCAGACGCCTTCATACTGTTATGGAGAGACTGCTAGAAGAAGTATCCTTCTCAGCCTCTGACATAGCCATCGCAGAGAATAAGAAACTGGTAATCGACAAGGCCTACGTTGAGAAGCAACTGGACGCGCTAGCCCAAGACGAAGACCTGAGTCGATATATCTTGTAAGCCGCTATAGGCTGAACTTTCTTTCGGAAATGAACATGAGTGCGAGCGCACCAACTGACATAAAGCTACATAAGAAATCGGCGACGCTGGAAATGACCTATGCCGACGGCACTAATAACACCCTGCCTGCTGAGCTTCTGCGCGTGCTTTCCCCGTCAGCAGAAGTGCGTGGCCATGGAAAGGGGCAAGAGGTTCTGCAAACTGGCAAACGCCATGTGAAGATCGTGAATCTCGAGGCTGTGGGCAACTACGGAATTAAGCTGGTTTTCGATGACGGACACGATACCGGCATCTACTCCTGGACCTATCTTGCGGAACTGGGCAGCGAGCAGGAATCCCTCTGGAAAACCTATCTCGATAAGATAGAAGCTGCGAAGGCGAGCCGAGAGCCATTGCCAGACGGTACGCAAGTGATTAACATCATGCCCTCCTCACCAGATTAAAACTGTCTAAGCTAAACGGCAGAAACGAAAGCGACTATCCATGAGCGACAGAACCGAATCTGAAGAAACTACGCATTTTGGCTACGAAGAAGTCCCCGTGGCAGAGAAAGAAGACCGCGTCGGCCAGGTATTTCGATCGGTAGCGAATCGTTACGACATCATGAACGATGTCATGTCACTCGGCTCACATAGACTTATAAAGCGCTTCACCATTGAGCTGAGCGCATTAAGAAAGGGGCACTCAGTCTTGGATCTAGCCGGAGGAACCGGTGATTTCAGCATTCGTTTCTCTCCTCTCGTTGGAGACACAGGTCAGGTGGTTCTCGCCGATATCAATGAAGCCATGCTGCAGGTTGGTAGAGACAGGATTATAGACAAGGGCCTCTCCTCCAACGTCAACATCGCACAGGTCAATGCAGAACACTTGCCGTTCGCCGACAATAGCTTCGACTGCATCTGCATAGCCTATGGGCTGCGCAATGTCACTAACAAGGAAGCCGCACTGGCATCTATGGAGCGTGTATTAAAGCCCGGAGGCCGGGTACTAATTCTCGAATTCTCCAAACCGACCAACGACCTTGTAGGAAAAGCCTACGATGCCTACTCGAAGCTCTGGCCGATTGCTGGCAAGGCCATTACCGGAGATTCGGACAGCTACCGCTACCTCGTAGAATCGATACGCATGCATCCCGATCAGGAATCCCTTGTAAAGATGATGGAAGACGCCGGGCTCAGCAAATGCAAATACCACAACGTCATGGGTGGTGTTTGTGCTATCCATATCGGCTTCAAGTCCATTTAAACTACGCAATAGCCACGAGCAGAAATTTTGAATCAATTTCTTGGAAGCCTCGCCCTGCTACCGATTGAGAATATATTGAATGCGATCGTCGCTCGCGATCCTCATATCGCGAAGAGTTTCGCACCCTTCGATTCACAATCAGTAGAGGTCGTCAGTAGTCGACCAGCATTTAGCTTAACCATCAGATTCGAGGATGGAGCCATCAAGCTTAGTGCGATCGACAGCCAGACTTTGGGAATCGACGCCGATGCAACAATCAGCGGCAGTGCAGAAAAGCTGCTGAGTCTCTTGTTGAAGAATAGCGAGCATAGAGCGATGGCCGATGCGGGAATAGATATTTCAGGCGACGCTACACTCATTCAAGATTTACAGAAGACGATTGCTTCTGTGGATATTGAATGGCAAGACTATTTGGCACCGATCTTGGGCGACGTGATTAGTCATGAATTGGGCCAAGTAAATCGCCACACTCGGGACTGGAGTAAGTCTGCCGGCGGCAATATACGCAGGAATATTCGCGACTATATTAGCGAAGAAGCGCGCCTTGCCCCCAGCGCACTGGAGGTAGACAGCTTCTCGAATCGGCTAGATTTACTGCGGCTAGGCATAGACCGAGCAACGGCGAGAACGGACCTAATCGAGCGCCGTCTCTCCCTGCTCTCCGAACGCAAATAACTCACTAAAAACAATTGCTTACTTGAGGTGTCTCGCTTGTTAGCGCTGACCGGCAGTGGTATCTTTGCAAGCCCTCAGATCAAGCAGAGCAGAAAGTAGACACCGTGTCACACCTCCCACGACTCAACCGAGTGCTGAGCATCATCGCGAAATATCGTCTCGATGAGTTCATGCGTGGACAGCCGGGCGCAAGAAGGTTGAACCTGATCCTACTGCCCTATCGGCTGGCGGGCATGTTCCGCTCCAAAGGCTCGGCGAATAAGCATGTGCGCCTGCGGCAGGCCATGGAAGAGCTCGGCCCAATCTATATAAAATTTGGCCAGTTACTTTCCACCCGAAGAGACTTTCTCGATATCGACTTGGCAGACGAGCTACAGTCACTTCAAGACAATGTGCCCCCCTTCTCAACGCCGTCGATTCAGAAACTGGTGGAAGACTCGCTAGGAGTAGAGGCAGATTCGATCTTCAGCAGTCTCGATGACAAGCCCTTTGCATCCGCCTCGATAGCACAAGTGCATAAGGCGACTCTTATTAGTGGCGAGGAGGTCGTTGTAAAGGTCGTTCGGCCTGGAATCGAAGACACTGTCGCTGCGGACATCACATTGCTCAAATGGCTATCTCGTCAGCTCGAACTTCGAACAGACATTGGCAAGAGACTGCATCCGATCGAGATAGTGAATGACTACGAAAAGATTATTTATGACGAACTCGATCTGCTCTCCGAAGCCGCGAACACATCTCAGCTAAAACGCAACTTCGAAAATTCTCCTGTTCTGTATGTGCCAAAAGTCTATTGGGACTATTGCAGCAAGCGGCTAATGGTGATGGAGAGGATTCATGGCATTCCCGTCGCCGACATCGAATCACTAAATTCACAGAATACCGACCTAAGGCAGCTTGCCGAGACTGGTGTCGACATCTTCTTTACGCAGGTTTTCGATCACAATTTCTTTCATGCCGACATGCACCCCGGTAATATTTTCGTATCGAGGGAGACGCCAAGTAGGCCAAAGTATATCGCCATCGATTGCGCAATAATCGGCTCCCTTAGCAAGGACGATCAGGAGTACCTTGCTAAGAATCTGCTTGCCATCTTCAAGCGTCAATATAGAAAAGTCGCCGAGTTACATGTTGCCTGCGGATGGGTCCCGAGACATACGAAGATTCACGAATTCGAATCAGCGATACGTAGCGTCTGCGAGCCAATTTTTGAGAAACCCCTGAAGGAAATCTCTTTCGCTAACTTGTTGATTCAATTGTTTCGCACAGCGAGCCGTTT
>CAXBLN010000091.1:0-14812 GCA_963976555.1 uncultured Gammaproteobacteria bacterium | reverse complement strand
AAATAGAAAAGATAGGCCGCCGCGACAAGCTTCATCACGCTGAAGAGTGTTGGCGATTGCGACAGCATGAGGGCAACGCCTAATAAACAGTAGGCGACATGGAGAAGTATGGCGCTACCTACGCCAAGGCTCGTCCAGACCCCGGTGCGAGTCCCGCCACGCAAACTCTGACGCATGACTACCGCGAAATCTGGGCCGGGAGACGCAACGGCGAATAAGTGCGCTATTGCAATGGTGAAGAATTCAGCCCAATACATTCCGTCCCCTATACCTACGCCGTGCGTATAACAAAGGCGTTATGGAAGCCGATCTGCAATTACCAGGTTGATGACAGCGCGTTGGCCATTATGGGCAAAATTGTCTGTCTGCGAACGGTAGTCACCAGATGCTGGCGTGGCCGAACCAGAAAAGGAGACAGAGGCCGACACGAAAACAGTATCGGCCGAGGAAATGTTAAACGGGCCCACCGCATATGAATTGTCCAATCTTATATTTGCGGGAAGATCGCCAACGGTAAGATCTATAGCGGCGAGAGGGGGCAACCCTTCTCTTTCTGCGTTGCGCACGGCGACAAACACCCGCAGATTCTCATCAAGCTCGATTCCCTCAGCAAGCGATAGCTCTATTTCTATAGTCGGCCCAGCCCCAACATCCTGCCCGTCCTGTGCCAGTCGCTGTTGTGCCGAGGCAATACTACGTCGAAGTATCTGAGCCTGCTCACTATTTGGATTGCCCTGAATTATTAGTCGCCAATATTCAATAGCAGTCGCGTAATCTTCGCGCTCTTCAGCATCAGCGGCAATCAGCTGCAGAATTGACATCTCATTCGGATTGATGTCACGCGCCTGCTCGACCACCTCGAGTATTTCTTCGGTGAAATTAAAGTCGGCCAGTATATACTTTGCCATCGCCACCCTGCCAAGTACCAGAGCCTTCTCTGGAGTATCTTGCATGCGCGCCGCAGACTGAACGTAGGCTATTTCTGCCTCTGTAAACATGCCAATACTCGCGAAATTTTCGGCCAGGAAATACCAGGCCCAAGGCCTGTCGTCATCTGCCTGCACTACCTCACCAAGACTAACGATTAAAGACTGCGATTCCTGAGGATTACCCTCATTATTTACAGTGCGTTGAAACAGGTCCATCAGCTCAACATCGTCCATATAGCCCCATTGGTCGTAAAGGACATATGCTAGAGGAGGAATAAGCAAACAGAGAATCAACGGAATCATGTAATTATGCTGCTCAGAACCGCCAGCATTGACTTTCTTGCCCTTCTTTCTGACTGACCCCGCTGCCACATTGGCAGATTCTTCTTGTGACACGTCTGAAAGTAAACTCTGCTGAAGCTCCAGCATCAACACATCAAACTGGGCCTGATCCAGATTACCGGTGGCTAATTCGTTCTCAAGATCGTCGCTACGCTCCTGGAAAAGCGCGACGTTCTCGTTCTTACGCGAGGCATCTGCGACAAATGATTCCGCTCTACTTCGAATCCCCAGAGGAACAAGTATGAAGCCGGCGGCAAGTACGAATAAGATTACAGTGAATATCCAGAACAAGGGATTCTTCCAAAAATCAGTAAATTGAACCTACGGTTTATTGCCTAACAGTTGCTGTAGGCGCTCTTGCTGGGACTCGTCTAATTCAGCATCGCTATCACTGATCTTTCTGGCTTTTCTAAAGATAGAAAAACATACCGCGGCTCCAGCCAGCAGGAAGAGTAAAGGCCCGAACCAAAGAAGAAACGTGCCAGCAGTCAGCCTAGGCCGAAAAAGTATGAAGTCGCCGTATCTCTCGAACATAAACTGCACGATTTCATCGTCACTCATACCCTCCATAATCATGCGATGAATTTCCCTGCGCAGATCCTCGGCCACTCCGCCGGTGGAGCCGGAAAGGCTGGAGTACTGGCACATTGGACAGCGCAGCTCATCGGAAAGACCACGAAACCTCTGTTGCTGTTCATCGGTATCGAACTCGAATGTGTCGACTTGTGCAAAAGTCAAGGAGGATGCAAACACACTAGTCAACAAAAGGAATGCTGAGACTATCCAGAGGAGATTTCTGATGTCAACTTGGCCGAGGAGTATTTTCATTCGATTAACTGCCTTCGGCGCGAATTTCAGCTATAGCAGGGAGGAATTTTTCCTGCCAAACGGTTTCATCTAACACACTCACATGACGAAATCGTATCACTCCATCCGCGTCAACGAGGTAAGTTTCAGGTGCGCCGTAAACTCCTAGATCGATACCAAAGCGCCCACTCTCATCCAGAATGCTAAAAGCGAAGGGATTGCCATTATCCTGCAACCAATCGATTGCCAGAGCCTGTTGATCACGATAGTTCACGCCAACGACCGGAATCTCACCCTCTTCTGCCAAGCGCATGAGGGTTGGATGTTCGATCAAGCATGGTAGGCAGTAAGAACCCCACACATTGAGGAGGAATATCTGATCTGGGAGGTCTGAGTTACTTATGTCATTGCCGCCCACCGATGTCATCGCAAACGCAGGCAGTGGCTTGTCTATCAACACCGAAGGCAGAGTCTTCGTATCGAGCGATAGGCCTCGCCATAGAACTAACGCTATGACAACGAACCCAAAAACAGGAAGATAAAATTTTAGCTTATTCATCGACGACTAAGAGCTAGGCTGCAGCTCGCCTCCCGCAGAATTCGATCCTGGCTGCGCGCGCTTATCAACAGTTTGCTTTCTACGCAAGCGTCTATAACGTTTGTCAGCTGCCGCCAAGATACCACCCATTGTCATAAAGATGGCGCCTAGCCAGATCCAGCGAACGAAGGGCTTGACATAGATTGTCATAGACCAGGAATCTCCTTCCTTCTGCTCGCCTAAAGTAATAAACAGGTCACGCAAAAAACCGGCGTCTATAGCCATCTCAGTCGAAGGCGTACCGGTAGCTAGATAGATTCTTCGCTCTGGATTCAGAGTAGTCACTACATTGCCACTCTTCAATACGGTAAAAGTCGCCTCCTCACCCACGTAATTTGGCCCGTTAACCGAAGCCGTACCTTCGAATCGAAAACCGTAGCTACCTAATTCGACGCTCTGGCCCGGTGAGAGCAGCACGCTGCGCTCGGAGCTAAAACTGCTAGTCAGAGCCACACCGATAAGCATAACCGCTATGCCCATATGGGCTAGCTGCATTCCATAGTAGCTAAACGAAAGGGACTTTAGTCCCTTTAGGCGTGTCGGCTTGTTCGCAGTCTTGTTCACTATATCCCGAACCATCGCCAGCACAATCCATGAGGAAAGTGCTATGGCTATCGTCGCCGATAGCGAAAACTCAAGAGTAACGACAAGGGGAAGAACCACCCCTAGAGCGAGTGCTGCGATTCCTACCTTGCCTAACTGCTGAACTAGATGACTCACCGAGGTCCGCTTCCAGCGAGTGAAGGGACCTATTGCCATAAGCAAAGCTAACAGCGCCATCAGCGGTACGAATATGGCGTTGAAATACGGAGGCCCTATCGAGATAAGGTCTGCGGTGAGCGCCTGATACACCATCGGGAACAGAGTCCCCAGGAATACAGAGGCGGCGGCCACTACCAATACAACGTTATTGGAGAGTAATAATATCTCTCTTGAGACGAAATCGAATCCAAACTCACTCTTCATCAGAGGGGCACGAAAGGCGAAGAGCAAGAGCGCCCCGCCTACAGTGATTCCCAATATCGCCAGAATGAAGAAGCCCCTACTTGGATCCGCTGCAAAAGCATGTACCGACGTGAGCAATCCGGACCGGGTTATGAAAGTGCCGAGCAGGCTTCCGGCGAAAGCCAGTATCGACAACAATACGGTCCAGGACTTAAATACACCGCGCTTCTCTGTGGCCGCCAGAGAATGAATTAGTGCGGTGCCGAACAACCAGGTAATCAGTGGAGGGTTTTCAACCGGATCCCAGGCCCACCAGCCACCCCAGCCTAATTCGTAGTAGGCCCACCAGCTACCGAGTGCAATTCCCAAGGTCAGAATAGCCCAGGAGACGTTTGCCCAAGGCCGGCACCAACGTGCCCAGGCCGCGTCCATTTTTCCGCTAAGCAGCGCTGCCATGGCAAAGGCGAACACTACGGAAAAACCTACATAGCCCATGTAAAGCGTAGGTGGATGGATAATGAATCCGAAATCTTGCAACGCCGAGTTCAGATCGGCACCATCGGCAGGTGGCAGAGGCACGATACGGTCGAAAGGATTAGATGTAGCAAGCATGAAAAGGATATAGCCGGTAATCAGGAATCCCAAAACGCCTAGAACTCGCGCAACGAACTCGAGAGGCATACTCTTGGTAAATATAGCTACGGCGAGCATCCAGCCAGAAAGCATGAAAGTCCACAGCAGGAACGAACCTTCGTGTCCTCCCCAAACGGCTGTCAACTTGTAGCGATCGGGTAACAAAGAATTTGAATGCAGCGCCACAAACTCAACAGAAAAATCATCG
The DNA here is from genome assembly GCA_963976555.1 of uncultured Gammaproteobacteria bacterium. Lineage (GTDB taxonomy): Bacteria > Pseudomonadota > Gammaproteobacteria > Pseudomonadales > Pseudohongiellaceae > UBA9145. The sequence continues at coordinate 10,350 of CAXBLN010000091.1, read as the reverse complement.
GTGACGAAAGCATAGGCCAGGATAGAAATACTGATAGCCAAGAAGACAAACACGCCAGCCGCCAGAGGGCGTGCGAGACTCATCCACAGGTAGTTGTTTCTGGAGGCGCCGATTATGGGCAAGGAGCCAAGTATGATACTTAGGCAAAGTGCCAAAATCAGCGAGAACTGTCCGATCTCGGGAATCATCTAGTTCTTTGCCATAGGGAGGTGATTTTCAGCCGAGGCGCCGGACGCATCGAGAGCAGCCTTTACCTCGGGGGACATGAAATTTTCATCGTGCTTGGCTAGCACTCGCGAGGCTTGAAAGACACCAGCGGCATCCATCTCTCCCTCAGCTACTATCCCCTGCCCTTCACGAAACAAGTCCGGCAAAATGCCCTCGTATTCTATTGGCACATCGCTCACGAAGTCGGTAGTCACGAAATTTACTTTCAGGCTATCGGGGGCATTCAGCACGGTTCCAGTCTTTACCATGCCACCGATTCTGAAATGTTGGCCCGAACCCACCTCGCCTTCGGAAACCTGCGTTGGCGTGTAGAACATGTTGATATTCTGTTTCAACGCGTAGGCGGTGAAGCCAACGGCAACACTGAGTCCGGCCGCGATAAACAAAATAATTCCGAGCTTCTTACGTCTATGAGGTTTCATTTACAACTCCAAGAGAATAACTATTCCTCTGTCGATTCTTCACTTTGAATTTCCGCGTCGATAGCAATCCGGCGCTTTAGCTGACGAATAATTCTATCTTTCTTGCGTAGCGGCAGTATTAAATTTATTGCAATAAATATCGCAAAAAGTGCGTATACCGACCAGACGTTAAATCCGTAGCCACCCATGTCGACAAATTCGGCAAAGCTTGAAAACTGTATAGCATCTAACATTTACTATCCTACTAAATGTTCAATTCTAACTCTTCAGCACGAGGTCTTGAACCCATTGGGCCCTGCGCTCTCGTTCGAGTATCTCATTGCGAGTCGATAAGATCAGGCTTACGGTAAGGAACAGGTATACCGCGACGATCATTATCAAAGTAGCAATCCAAAACTGCGGCCCATTCGGGCTGCTTGGATCCATAGAAACCGGGCTCGCAACCTGGTGCAAGGTGTTCCACCACTCAACCGAGTATTTGATGATAACTACGTTGATACAACCAACAATTGAGAGCAATGCGCAGGCCTTCGCGGCCGTTTCCGAATCTTCGAGTGCCGAGCGCAGCGAGATGACACCCAATAGTAAAAAGAGTTGGAATAGCATCGATACGAGTCTGCTATCGGTCCATTCCCACCAGGTGCCCCACATGACACTGCCCCAGAGAGAGCCTGTGGCCAGTGTAACAAAAGAGAACCACGCACCTAATATTGCGGCATTCTTGGCCACCATATCTGCTAGCTTCATGCGCCATACCAAGGTGATGGTTCCTGCCACGAACATCAAGGGGAAAAAGGCCAGCGATGTGCCCGCAACCGCTACGTGCACGATTAATATTCTAGAGGTGAACCCCTGTTGATAATCCGGCGGCAGAAATAATAGGCCCCAAACCAGACCAATCGTCATGAAAACAACCATGGCGCCGATCAGCCAGGGCAACCACCTGCCGCTGAGCTCATAGAACCACTTCGGGGATCCAAGCTTGGAAAACCATAACCACATGACGGTCGACTACCCTCTTCCTGTTAGCTATTCAAATATATCACGTAGGCCTGAGGCCGCCGTGTTACGTATTGTAACTCATTGTAATTACGTGCCTGTACCCTTATCGGACCAATCTACCCCGATAAGCGCTTAATTTACGCTAATTCTTAGCGCGGTAGCCGACGCAAGTGGCGCTAGGCTAACAGACACCGAGAGCATCACTAGCATGAGGCTCAGATAGCCAACTGGCGACAGACTGTTCAATGTGGACTGAACCGCGAGAGTGCCAAAAATTAGCACCGGCACGCTCATGGGCAGTGTAATCACAGCCAGAATTAGCCCCCGACTTCCCAAGCCGACCGTCAGGGCCACAGCTATCGAACCGATGAGGCTCATAATTGGCGTACCCAATAACAGGGTTAATATCAACGTGCCATAAGCCTCCTGCGGTAAAGCGAGCATATAGGCCAACAAGGGCGATACCAACACTACAGGTAGTCCACTGACTAACCAATGGCTTATATTCTTCGCTAGAACGAGAAAGTAAAGAGGATGCGGGCTAAGCAGTAATTGCTCTAAAGAGCCGTCCTCATAATCGGATCGGTAGAGGTTGTCCATCGACAGCATCGAAGCGAGTAGTACGGATATCCATATGACTCCGGCCGCTATTTCCCTCAGTCGATCGCTTTCGGGACTGATACCAATGGGAAACAACGACACGACGATTATGAAGAACATGAACGGATTCACTATGTCGTTCTTCTTTTTAAAAGCAATGAGCAAATCACGCTTCAGAGTTGCCAAGAACGCAGCAAAAGTAGTTGTTTGATTTGTGTGCATAGAAATGACCCCTACCCCAGGCTCAATACACTTAATTCGGGAATACTCAGGCTATGATGTGTCGTCACCATGACCGATCCGCCCGCTTGTGCCTGGCGCTGCAATAGGCCTTCCAACTGTGCCACGCCCTTTCTGTCCAAGGTAGTAAAGGGCTCATCCAATACCCACAATTTAGCCGGACTAATGATGAGTCGAGCGAGCGACACTCTCTGTTGCTGACCTGCGGACAAGGTGTAACAGGGCGACTCTTCGAACCCTCGCAGACCGACTTCTTTAAGTGCGCTCATGATCTGATCATTGCTTACCGTCTGCAAGAGACTGCAGCTGAAGCGTAGATTCTCGACTGGATTGAGCACCTTGCTCACCCCTACTCGATGCCCTATATAAAGCAGTGATGAGAAGAAATCCGCTTCCTGATCAGCGATGTCCTCTCCATACCACTTGATCGAGCCTTCGTAGCTATCGTTCAAGCCGCAGAGAATTCGCATGAGCGTGGTCTTGCCACTGCCATTGCTGCCCTGAACTTGCAATACCTGCCCCTCAGACAGATCGAAATTCAGATCCTTGAAAAGCACACGGTCGTCACGCGCACAGAATAGCTGACGCGCGGCCAACATGACCTTCTCGTTTTTTGAGTTTGTAGAACTATTAGGCGCGGCAGATGACATGAACTCAGGTGTTTCCGTCTGGGCTGGCGATTATAGCGGAGAAGCACGGCCATTTCTGCTCAAAAGCGTCAATGAGCTAACTGAAAATGACCATCAACTGAGAGCGTGCACGATCGCGTGGGCCCCTAGTGCCAGTCGGAGAGTCGAGACCTCAGGCGCATCGCAGCCTGACTGTGAATCTGACTAACCCGTGACTCGCTGACGCCAATCACTTCGCCGATCTCTTTCAGATTAAGTTCTTCGTCATAGTAGAGGGCGAGAACTAGCTTTTCCCTGTCTGGCAAGCCATCTATTGCCTTCGCAAGATGGGCTTTAAAGCTGTCGCGTTGCAAACCATCGCAGGGGCCAGGCAACTCGCCTGCAGCCAGTTCGATTGCGGAATCATCGCCTTCCATGATGTCGTCGAAGCTGAATAGACGACTTCCACTGGCATCTTGCAATATTGCATAGTAAGCATTCAAGTCGATCTCCAGCTCTTTAGCAATATCAGGATCCTTCGCGTCCTTGCCCGTGCGCGCCTCAATGGCCTTGATTGCCTCAGCCACTTTTCGAGACTTGCGATGCACTGACCTCGGTGCCCAATCCCCTTTCCGTACTTCGTCTAACATCGAACCTCGAATACGTATTCCGGCATAGGTCTCGAAGCTGGCGCCCTTTGAAACATCATATTTCTTTGCGGCTTCGAGCAGACCAATCATACCTGACTGAATGAGATCATCGATCTGCACACTGGCCGGCATCCTTAGCAACAAATGATGTGCAATACGCTTTACCAAGGGCGCGTAGCGCTCCACCACGATGGTGAGGTTCTCATCTGTCGCCTCACCGTTTGGTAAAACCTGCTCGTAAACTTTAGCTTCTGTTGCCGAAGTCATTTATACCATCCTATTTTTTATAATTCCGATTCATACCGAATAACGCGATCAACGCTTCGGTATGAGCTCGCAGTACATTCAGCGTGGCCTTGTTTCTCAACAACACGTGAGTAATAAGCCATGCCAATTTTTATAAGGTCTTGCGGAAAATTGCTTGCATCGAAGGAAGTCATGGAGCGAGCAGCAGGCCCCCAGCACCCGGAAAGGCGACAGCGGAAATTGAATAAACCTTGTAATACTTCTACTGCGATAAAGCTCTGGGTTGTCATGCCTTAGCATGCTCCGTATTTTTGTTTTACTTCTGCAATTCCATTTAGCTTTACTTTCTAAACTAAATACTCAATCTGACGATTTACTCATTAGGCAATTCTTGTGGGCCAATTTCCTACAGCACCGATAAGAAAATCCCCCATTTAAGTGCTTATAAAAATCCCGTGAGTGATTCTTTTGAATAAGCATCGCTGTCCATACTGATTAAAGACGGACCGCTGCATCTATACAGAGCAATTATTGTTCCAAACCTTTGTATTTCTGGAATTTTTTACGCCAGAGCCTGAATTTCAAGGGCTGCAGCGCAGCACCAGGAAATGGCTGGAAATTCAGCAACATGGAAAAGCGCCAGAAAATTGACTTAACTGAGCCCTGGCACGCTATTCCGCCAGAAATACATCGCTAATCGGGGGTGTAGGTTAGCAGCCGCGGCATAGAGCAGCGTCAGGGGAAGAGAGATTTGTTGGCAGGGATCAGGCTTTGGGAGGGGTCACGCCCATCTGACCCATGTACTTGCCACCGCGTTGTTTGTAAGTGACTTCACACTGTTCGTCTGACTGGTGAAACAGCATCTGCGCCACTCCTTCATTCGCGTAAATCTTGGCGGGCAGCGGAGTAGTGTTGGAAAACTCGAGAGTGACATGCCCTTCCCACTCCGGCTCCAGTGGCGTCACATTCACGATAATGCCGCAACGTGCATAAGTCGACTTACCCAGACAAATCGTCAGCACGTCCTTTGGGATACGAAAATATTCCACGGTTCTCGCCAGGGCGAAAGAGTTGGGCGGGATAACACAGAACGGCTCGTCGATGGACACGAAGCTGGTATTATCAAAATTTTTCGGGTCAACGACACTAGTCGTATGCACGTTCGTGAATATTTTAAATTCAGAGGCACAGCGAACATCGTAACCGTAGCTGGATGTGCCGTAGGAGATCACCTTTTCACCATCCACATAGCGAACCTGTTCCGCGACGAAGGGTTCGATCATACCCTGTGTGGTTGACATCTCTCTTATCCAGCGGTCGGACTTAATACTCATATCTTAAATATCCAGAATTTTAGTTTGCTGTACACCAGATCGATTCTGGTATTGAAGACCTAGTCAACACGCGTCGACAAAGGAACGCGAATGATAGAGCCAATCGCCAGTGGAATCATCCTCTATTTATTCCACACGCTAACTCACTGCCGCTAAGCGACGAAACAAGCACCCGAAAAACAGGCTGAAAAAACTCAGCGCTTGCAGTATTATGCGGCGCCTATCGTGATGACTTTCGTCATCCGACTCGGAGCACAGATTCGATTCTGGCCCGGGACCCTACAACATCAAAAGAACGTGAAGCTGAAGTAATATTCTTAGGTGGAGCGTTGGATCAGCGCCTATCTGGAGGACAAAGTGAGAAAATGGCAGTGTTTGGTATGTAGCTTTATCTATGAGGAAGCCTTGGGACTACCCGATGACGGTATTCCGGCCGGAACTAGCTGGGATGACATCCCGGATGACTGGATGTGCCCAGAATGCGGCGTCGGTAAAGAAGATTTCGAAATGATCGAAATCTAATGAAGGCACGGAAATACTCGCGCCATCAGTTAGATTAAATAGCATGGTTAATAAGAAGTTAAATAGAAGCAATACGGTGGACAGCGAACGTGAGTCAGCGAAAGATATTAGTTACAAGTGCATTGCCCTATGCGAACGGCGGCATACACCTTGGGCATCTCATGGAAGCTATACAGACTGATATCTGGGTTCGCCTACAGAAACTGCGAGGCAACGACTGTATTTATGTCTGCGCCGACGATGCACACGGCACAGCAATCATGCTCAGCGCCGAGAAGCAGGGGATTACACCCGAGCAGCTAATAGAGAATGTGAAGAATGAGCACCAGCAGGATTTCGCCGACTTTCTAATTGGCTTCGATAACTTCCATTCGACTCACTCGGACGAGAACAGAGAGCTTTCTGAACACATCTACAAGATTCTAGACGCAAACGGACATATAAATAGAAGAAGCATTACGCAACTATTCGATCCGGAAAAGCAACTATTTCTCGCAGACAGATATATCACCGGCACCTGCCCAAAATGCAAGACCGAAGACCAATACGGTGATAATTGTGAAGCCTGCGGATCCACCTATAACCCCGCAGATCTCATCGACCCAAGGTCTTCTATTTCCGGTGCTACTCCTATCGAGAAAGAGTCCGAGCACTACTTTTTTGCTCTGCCCGAGTTCCGTGACATGCTCAAGACCTGGACTCGAAGCGGCACCTTACAAGACTCGGTTGCTAACAAGCTAAGCGAGTGGCTGGATACCGAATTACATGAGTGGGACATCAGTCGAGACGCCCCCTACTTTGGATTCGAGATTCCAGGGGCTCCAGGCAAATATTTCTACGTCTGGCTAGACGCTCCAATCGGCTACATGGCGAGCTTTAAGAATCTTTGTGCTCGTAGCGACTATGAATTTGATGATTACTGGCAGCAAGGCAAAGACACCGAGCTGTACCACTTCATCGGCAAGGACATTATCAATTTTCACACCCTGTTCTGGCCCGCGATGTTGACCAGCGCCGGCTATAGAACGCCCACTGCCGTCTATGTGCACGGTTTTCTCACTGTCGACGGCACTAAGATGTCAAAGTCTCGCGGCACCTTTATTAATGCCCGCACCTACCTAGATCATCTAAACCCGGAATATCTGCGCTACTTTCTGGCAGCAAAATTATCCAACGGTATTGACGATCTGGATCTCAATCTCGAGGACTTCGCGCAGCGAGTAAATTCAGATCTTGTCGGCAAAGTCGTGAATATTGCGAGTCGCTGCGCCGGATTTATCGGCAAGGGTTTCGAGGGTTATCTTGCAGATCAACCTGACAATCCCGAATTACTGCGGGAGATTCAGTCTGCGAAGAACGAGATAGGCGATTTTTACGAGACTAGGGAATACAGCAAGGCGATACGCTTAATTATGGCGCTAGCCGACAAAGCTAATCAGTATATAAACGACAAGGAACCCTGGGTTATTGCGAAGACGGACAAGCAGTCCAGTGAGCTGCAGGCGATATGTAGCAGCGGCATCAATGCGTTTCGGCTGCTCATCTGCTACCTCAAACCCGTGCTGCCTAAGATGGCGGCTAGCGCTGAAACATTCCTGGCCATCGAGCCTCTAGTTTGGAATGACCTGGATCAGCTTCTCGTCGGACACAAGATTAATAAATTCAAACCGCTGATGACTCGAGTTGAAGCGGACAAGGTGCAGGCTATGGTTGATGCAACTCAGAAGGAGTTCGAACAACAATCGGGTGCGGACGAGAAATCCGTTCCCAGCGCAGAGGCGGCTGAGAATACCACCGGCTTCGAAGCCGAAATCGAATTCGATGACTTCGTGAAGGTGGATCTGCGCGTCGCCGAGATAGTGAGCGCCGAACATGTCGAGGGGGCCGACAAACTATTGAAGCTGGTGTTAAATGTCGGCAAAGACAAGCTCGACCAAGACATAACACGGACCGTATTCTCGGGCATCAAATCTGCCTACGATCCTGACAAACTAGTTGGTATGTTTACCGTCGTCGTGGCGAATCTGAAGCCTCGCAAGATGAAATTCGGCATGTCCGAGGGGATGATACTAGCGGCAGGTCCGGGGGGAAGCGAAATTTGGCTGCTCGAGCCTCACACCGGTGCTCAGCCAGGCATGCGGATTACCTGAGCCTTCGGCACTCCTGAACGACTACCAGCTGCCTGCCCACCTCAGGTCGGCAGCATTCACCAGAAGCCGACTGGCGCTGCCTGCGCTAACATATTAAGCTCCATTACTTGATCGCTAGCCGCCTTGATGATTCCTGGCTAGTGTGCGTCACCATTCAACTATGAGGTTTTTAGCTATGGGTTTCCCTAACAGATTTCTCAGCAATGCGCCCCGCATGTACTTGCTGATGCTCGCGCTGCTTTCGATGCTGGCTAGCAATAGCAGCGTAGCTCAGAACACCGAGATTAGGGCAATAGAAGACTCTGTTATCAAAATTTATACGACGCAATCCGCACCAGATTACTTTACGCCCTGGCGATTACTCACACCGAGGCAAAGTAGCGGGTCCGGTTCCGTTATTTCCGGCAACCAGATCCTCACCAACGCGCACGTGGTGGCAAATGCCAGCTACGTCCAGGCCCAGAAGCACAACGGCCCGCAGCGCTATCTGGCGCGAGTTACATTTATCTCCCACGAGGCCGATCTCGCACTCATCACTGTCGATGAGCCCGGATTCTTCAGTGACCTGAAGGCACTAAGCATCGGCGATCTTCCCGCGCCTCTGCAGGAAGTCTCTGTGTATGGCTATCCGATCGGTGGTAAATCCCTCAGCATCACTAAAGGCATCCTCTCGCGAGTGGAGCAGCAGACTTATGCGCATGCCGGCGCCTATCTATTAGCGGGTCAAATAGATGCCGCGATTAACCCTGGCAATAGCGGCGGCCCCGTCATAGTCGACCAACAAATCGTAGGCGTTGTAATGCAGGCCAATAGCGGCGGACGCGCTGAGAACCTGGGTTACTTTGTTCCCCCTAGTATGATTCGCCACGTGTTAGTCGATAGCGAGGATGGGAAATACGATGGATTCCCGGATCTGGGTTTCCGCACGCAGACTCTGGACAGCCCCTCGGCAAAGAAGGCTTACGGTCTGAGCGATGAGCAGAACGGCGTCTTAGTCATAAAGGTCTTCGACGACGCGCCGGCACAAGGTAAATTACTGGAGAATGATGTCATTCTAAAAATCGATGACTTCGATATAGCAGAAGACGGCAGCATCCGACTGTCCGAAGACGTTCTCACGGACTATAAGCACGCTATAGACTTGCATCATGTGGGAGACTCGGTCTCCATCACCTACGCAAGAAAGGGAGAGATTCACTCAACCAGCCTCGAAGCACGTGAAGCGCTGGATAGCTACAGCCTCGTCACCGGCGAGCAATTCGACAAGATCCCCGAGTACTACATTTACGGAGGAATATTGTTTGTACCTCTCAATATGAATCTCATCAAACGCTGGGGCAATGACTGGAGTCGCACGGCACCGGTAAGCCTATTGCAAGCTCGCAATGAGTGGAGTTCTCCCGAGCGCCGACAATTGGTGGTGGCGCTTCAAGTCATGGCCGCCGATGTAAACCTCGGCTATCACGATTGGCGTAACTGGATAGTAGACTACGTAAATGACGAGCCGGTAAGAGACTTTCAACACTTCGCCGATCTCATTAAAAACAACAGCAACGACAATGTAGTGATGGAAAATAAGAACGGCTATCAACTGGTGGTTAATCACGAAGAAGCCATTGCCAGCGAAGCGGAAATCCTCGCTCGCTATCGGATACCTGCTGCGCACTCGGCCGATCTATTCGACGAGTAAATTCCCAGTCGCAGAATCAGCGCCCAGCTTTATTCTGCACAGCTGCCCTGTTTTTGCCGGCGTGATAGAATCCGCCCACTTACAATTACTCAGCCTCTGCGGTCTTATTCGGTAATCGTCTAACACCGAGGTTGGAGAAGCGCCGCTCCGTGACGAATACTCTCAGCATCATTCTTGCCGCCGCCTTGGTGAACAATCTTCTATTGGTTCAACTTCTGGGCGTCTCAGCGCTCTTTTACGCGACCAGGCGTTTACCACAGGCGATAGAGTTTGCGCTGTTTAATTTCGTTGTTCTCTTCCTCGCCTCGACAGCTAATCTGATTCTCTATCGATACGTGCTGCAGCCATTGCACCTGGAATTCCTTCGTCTTGTTCTGTTCGTCGCAATCAGTGCGCTGCTCACGACAGCGCTATTAGGAATTCTCGCGGAGAAGTTCCCGCTCACAACTAGACAGCAGGGGCTGCTCATTTTTCTGACCGGTGGCAATAGCGCTGTTTTGGGCACTACCCTTTTGGGTGCAGGCAACACCCTCGCACTGGGTGGAAATATCGCAAGCAGCTTCGGCGCTGCTCTCGGTTTCTCTCTCGTAATTATTGGATTCGCCGCGATGCGAGCTCGATTGGACACGGCGGACATCCCCGGCCCGTTTCGAGGAAG
>CAXBLN010000090.1:0-14889 GCA_963976555.1 uncultured Gammaproteobacteria bacterium | reverse complement strand
TGACACAGAATAATAGCGCACAATAGCGTCTAATACTCGAAATCACTTTCGTCTCACTGTCTTGCTGTACCGGCCCTGAGATTCGGCTTTCCACAGCGCTTAGGTTTCGATATTGAAAACAAGGTCGCTGATCAATAGAGCCGGCTTAGCCCCGGCTCTTAGTACTCCAAGGTTGATGTCTGCTGCCCTAGTAGCTTCTTTGTGACAAGCGTCACTCCTTGTTCAGTTACGCGGAATCCCTTGGCGCGGTCTGCATCATGATCGAGACCGATTTCTGTATTCTCTGCAATAGAGCACCCCCTATCGAGGATTACTTTATGTAACCTGCAGTGTCTGCCAATGGTAACATCCGGCAGTATCACGCATTGGTGAATGTTTGCGTAAGAATGGACGCGGACATTCGAAAAGAGCACGGATTTTCTAACTGTTGCACCGGAGATGATTACACCGCCGGACACCATAGAGTCGATAGCTTCGCCGCGGCGGTCTTCATCGTCAAAAACAAATTTCGCTGGAGGTAGTTGTTCCTGAAACGTCCAGATTGGCCAGGTTTGGTCGTATAGGTCGAGTGGAGGATCGGGGTAGGTAAGCTCCATATGCGCTAGCCAATATGAGTCCAGTGTTCCGACATCGCGCCAGTACGGGGCTGTCTCTGCATCGGGGTTTGAGAATCGATAGGCCTGCACTTTACTGTCAGCGATGATGTTTGGAATGATGTTCTTGCCGAAGTCGTGATCTGAATCGGGGTCGACGGAATCGCGCTTTAGTTGCTCGAATAGGAAGTCCGTCTTAAAAATATAGTTCCCCATGCTCGCCAGGCAGTACTGTTTATTATCTGGCAGTGGTTCGGGATTTTCTGGTTTCTCCTGAAAGGCAGTGATCCTGTCGTCGCTGTCGACCGACATGACACCGAAGGACCCTGCGGCTTCCTCGAGCGGAACCGACATGCAAGAGACCGTCATGTCCGCTCCAGACTCGGAGTGCAGTGCTAGCATCTCGCCGTAATCCTGTCGGTAGATGTGGTCGCCGGAAACGATGAGAACATACTCGGGCAAATCGCCACGAATTATATCGAGATTCTGATAGACGGCGTCGGCGGTACCGAGATACCAATTATCCGAATGGCGTTGTTGAGCGGGAAGAATATCGAGGCCTTCTCCGAAGTCTTGTTTGAAGTGGCTCCAACCTCGTACCAGGTGCTTTATTAGCGAGTGTGATTTGTACTGAGTAACTACACCGATGCGACGTATGCCTGAGTTGACGCAATTAGACAGAGGGAAGTCGATAATTCTAAACTTTCCGCCGAAATAGACCGCAGGCTTCGCTCGCCAGTCAGTAAGCTCATAGAGGCGTGCGCCTCGGCCACCTGCTAGCACAATCGCATAAGTGCTTCTGGTAAGTTTACTTACGAATCTTGGGGCAGAAAGTTTCATAGTGGCCTCTCTCTATTGTTATAAATTTTCGCTTGGAGTTAGAGTTTCCAGATATCCCTCGCATATTCGGCAATGGTTCTATCACTGGAGAAACGTCCACTTGCAGCAGTATTGAGTATGCTCTTCCTGGTCCAAGTATCCTGATCTGTGAATTCGCGATTGACAGCCTGCTGCGCTGCCACAAAGTCGGTAAAATCAGCCGCAGTTAGCCATTGATCAGCCGGGTCCCTGATGGCAGCGCACAGTGGTGCGAAGATGTCTGTATCTCCGAGATCGAAGTGGCCCGTCTCGAGGAGGTGCATGACTGCCTTGAGGTCTGGGTCGGCATCGATTATGGCGTCGGGGTCATACTTCGCTCTGGTAGCGGCTACTTCGTCTGCATGTAGCCCGAAGAGAAAGAAATTCTCTTCACCGACGGCCTCGCGAATCTCGATATTCGCACCGTCCAGTGTGCCTATGGTTAGAGCGCCATTCATCATAAACTTCATGTTTCCGGTTCCTGAGGCCTCCTTGCCAGCAGTAGAGATCTGCTCAGAAAGGTCGGCCCCAGCACAGATGGTTTCCATTGAGGTTACCGTATAATTCGGTAGGAAAGCCACTTTCAGGAGTCTTTCTGCTTTCTCGTCGGCATTGATTATCGCGGCCACATTATTAATTAACTTGATTGTTAGCTTGGCCATGAAATAGCCAGGTGCCGCTTTCCCGCCAATTAATACGCAGCGCGGAACCAGGTCTGAGGTAGTGCCATTTAGAATCTGCTGATAGAGATGAATGACGTGTAACACATTCATTATTTGCCGCTTGTACTCATGTATTCGCTTAACCTGCACATCGAATAACATGCTGGTGTCGAAGCGAATACCTGTTTTGCTTTCCACGAGCTTGGCGAGCCGCCCCTTGTTAACTAGTTTCACCTGCTGCCAGCGCGCTCTGAAAATTTGATCTTCTGCATACGGGCGTAATTGTTCTAGCAGTGACATGTCGGTGCGCCAGGCGCTGTCGATGTGTTCCTCTATGAGATTGGTGAGCTCAGGATTACAAAATGCCAGCCAGCGTCTCGGGGTTACTCCATTCGTTTTATTGTTAAATTTTCCTGGCCAGAGTTCATAGAAATCTCTAAAAAGGCCTTGTTTAAGTAGATCGGTGTGAAGCTGGGCAACACCGTTTACGGAGAAGCTGCCTACGATCGCGAGATAGGCCATGCGTACCTGACCATGTTCATGTCGCTCGACTATACTCATACGCTGTATTCGACTTTCATCTCCTGGCCAGCGCAGCTTAAGTTGCTTGAGAAATCTTGTGTTAATCTCATGGATAATCTCCATGATGCGCGGCAGCAGTTCGTCAAATAATTGTATGGGCCAACACTCGAGAGCCTCCGGAAGAAGGGTGTGGTTCGTATACGCCATCGTCGAAGTGGTGATTTCCCATGACTTTTTCCATGAGAGCGCGTAATCATCGACAAGCAATCGCATCATTTCAGCAACCGCCAATGCAGGGTGTGTATCATTCAACTGGAAACAGTGTTTATCTGCAAACTCATCGAAGCTTAAGCCATGGACCCCGACCCAGAGGGAAAGCACATCCTGCAGGCTAGCGGATGTTAGGAAGTATTGCTGCCGCAAACGCAGTACGCGGCCATTCTCGCTAACATCGTTGGGGTAGAGTACCTTGGTGATCTGCTCGGCATCGTTCTTTTTTGCAACGGCCTCGGGATAGCTGCCAGCGTTAAACTCTTCAAGGTTGAACTCTTCGGTCGCCTGTGCGCGCCACAGACGCAGTGTATTCACCACGTCATTGCGGTAACCGGGGATGGGCAAATCATAGGGGACGGCCAACACATCGTCGGTATCTGTCCAGCGCACGTGTTGCTTGCCATTGCTGTCGACTTCTATGAGGGTTCGACCTTTGAATTTAACAACCCAATGGTCTTCCGCGACGATGAAACCCCAGGGGTCACCGTTGCGAAGCCAGTAGTCAGGTTGCTCTACCTGATGGCCGTCCACGATCTTTTGTTGGAACATTCCGAAGTCATATAGCAAGCCGTAACCTGTCACAGGCAGTCCGAGTGTTGCACAACTGTCGAGGAAGCAGGCCGCTAGCCGGCCTAGTCCGCCATTTCCCAGTCCGGCGTCACTCTCAGCTTCTGCCACCTGTTCCAGACTAACGCCCAGCTCCATGAGGGCAGCCTGCAGTTGCTCGCCCATGTCGAGATTCAACACGGCGTTATTCAGTGCGCGGCCCATCAGATATTCCAGTGATAAATAAGCTACTCGCTTCGGCTGTTCCAAGCGCCGACGACTTCTGGACTCCCTCCATCGCTCAACTAAGCGGTCTCTCACTGTCAGTGCCGCAGCTGTATACAAGTAGAGTTTGCTTTCCTTACCCTCGTCCCTGCCCAGAGTTAGATGCAGGTGGCGGTAAAGATCCGTCGTAAAGCTCTTCTTGTCCATGCCGAGCCAACGAGCGTCGTCTTGTTTTTCGAAATCGGATTCTGGTGTATTAGACATTACTGCTATTCTCTGTCCTGTTAGTTGATGACTGCATGACCGTGGTGTCGGAAATCAGCATCAAGGTAGACCTTGATGTGAGATGGATGCTGTCTTTAGGTTGCGAAAACTGTCCAGCCGCGATGCCGTCGTCCCGCGAAGTGTCAAATACTACTGTCCAATAGCTAACTTCGGCTAGAGTCGGCAATCTAAAACTGGCATCAAATTTATCGGCATGATAGATAAAGAATATTCGCTGTGGGAGTTCCGTGTGAGGGTCTTTCCACTTTAGCAACTGGCCCAGGGTGTGTACCTGATATTCGCTCCAATGATTGGCTTGCATTAGATGCCCGCTCGAGTTGTACCATTCGATCATTGGGTCGTTTGGATCGGGAGCCTCATGGAGGTAGCGATCGATGTTAAAGATAGAGAACTGATTGCGCAACCTGATTATCTGTTCGACGAACCTGCGATGATGTTCCTGGCGCTTGCCAAACTCGGGCCAGTTCAGCCAGCTGATCTCGTTGTCCTGACAATAGGCGTTGTTGTTGCCTTGCTGACTGCGGCCCAATTCATCGCCAGCTATGAGCATGGGAGTTCCCTGGGAAAATAGAAGAGTTGTCAGCATGTTTCGCATCTGCCGCCATCGCGTTTCTATAATGGAAACTTCCAGTGTTTGCCCTTCGGCGCCGTAATTGTCTGACAGATTCTCTCTATGACCATCTTGATTCTGTTCATTATTCTTTTGGTTGTGCCGCTCTTTATAGCTGACCAAATCGCTGAGTGTGAAGCCGTCGTGACTGGTAAGAAAGTTCACGCTGGAGCTGGGCTTGCGTCCTGAATGCTCGAAGATATCGCTGGAGCCGTGAATGCGTCGCGCAAACTCCGGCAGCATGCCTGAGTCGCCACGCCAGTAGCGCCGCACGGTGTCGCGATAGTGGTCGTTCCATTCACTCCAGCCTGGTGGGAAGTTACCCAGCTGATAGCCGTTGGGCCCAATGTCCCATGGCTCGGCGATAAGTTTGGTGCCGGTCAGGGTGGGGTCCTGCAGCAGCGCATCGAAGAAGCCATTTCCCTGATGAAAACCATGCTGCTCTCTTCCAAGTACCGGCGCCAGATCGAAGCGAAAACCATCTACATGCATCGTCGTCACCCAGTAACGCAAACAATCGAGAACCATTTGCACAACGCGGGGGTGTGTAATATTAATCGTGTTGCCGCAGCCAGTGTCATTAATATAGAAGCGCGGATCTTCTGGTTGCAATCGATAGTAAGAGAGATTGTCGATGCCACGAAATGAGAGTGTGGGCCCGAGCCTGCCACCCTCCGCAGTATGGTTAAAGACGATATCGAGGATAACTTCCATACCCGCATCGTGTATCTTGTCAACGGTGCGGCGAAATTCATAGATATCGTTGCCGCTGAGGTAGTTTTGGTGAGGCGCGAAAAACGCGAGCGTGTTGTAGCCCCAATAGTTTGATAGCTGTTTTTCTCTGAGGAAGGGCTCGCTGATGAAGCTCTGCACGGGCAAAAGCTCAAGGCTCGTTATGCCAAGAGCCTTCAGATAATCAAGCATGTGATCGGCAGCCAGTCCTGAAAACTTGCCACGATCCTTCTCGGGTATCGCGGGGTGCAAGCGCGTCAATCCCTTCACATGGGCCTCGTAGATTATCGATTGTGATTCGGCGACTCGATGTCCCGATGGGGCGCTATCGCTACAATCGGACATGACGACACACTTCGGCATGAACTCACTGTTGTCCCGTAGATCAATTGCGAGGTCAAGATCTGGGTGAGACTGATCGAAGCCATAGTGTATGCCGGAGTCGACAAAGTTCCCGGCAAGGCTTCGAGCATAGGGGTCCAGAAGCAGTTTCTGAGGATTAAAGCGGTGACCGAGTTGCGGTGCATAGGGGCCGTGCACGCGATAAGCGTACACTGTGCCCGCGGTGGCATTGGGTAGGAATCCATGCCAGACCTGATTGCTGATACTGGGAAGTGTGTAGCGTTGCAGTTCAACGCTGCCATCTGCGGAGAACAGACAGAGCTCTACGCGTTCAGCATGCGCAGAAAACAAGGCAAAGTTGATGCCGTTAGCCTGACAGCTTGCGCCAAGGGGGTAGGCTGCCCCAGCTTCCAATTTTGTTATCGCTGTTTTCATCGCTTAGTCGTATGCTCGGCGGTGAGCAACAGCGTTGCCAGTGGCGGAAGGCTGATGTTCAGGGAGCAGGGCCTGCCGTGACTCTCTAATTCTTCAGTTTCGAGCTTGCCTGGATTGCCCTTGCCCGATCCGCTATAGATGCTGTCGTCAGTGTTGAGGCGTTCGCGATAGCAGCCTGCTTGGGGCACTCCGAATCGGTACCGCTCGTAATACGTGGGAGTCAGGTTGCAGACTACGATGACTTCACTTTGTTTTTTGCTGGAGGCATTCCAGCCTCGGCGTACAAAGATAAAAACCGTTCCGGACTGGTCGCCAGTCGCTATCCATTCGAAACTTTTTGCGTCTTGCTCATTCGACCATAGAGCACTTGAGCGAGTATAGAAATTATTGAGATCCTCAACCAATAACTGTACTCCCTTATGATTGGGATAGTTCAATAATGCCCAGTCGAGACTCTGATTGTGGTTCCACTCAATGCGCTGGCCGAACTCGCCGCCCATAAACAAAAGCTTCTTGCCTGGGTGTGCCCACATAAATCCGAAGTAGGCACGCAGATTAGCGAATTTTTGCCAATCATCCCCAGGCATTTTTTCGAGCAAGGCCTTCTTTCCATGCACGACCTCGTCATGACTCAAAGGCAGGATAAATCTTTCGGAGAAAGCATACATCAGACCGAAGGTGATTTCTTGTGCATGGTATTGTCGATGGATTGGGTCGCGCTGCATGTACTCCAGCGTGTCGTTCATCCAGCCTAGATTCCATTTGAAATCGAATCCGAGTCCGTCGTTTGATACCGCTCGCGTGACGCCTGGCCACTGGGTGGACTCCTCGGCGATCATCATTGTGTCCGGAAACTGATCTTG
The DNA here is from genome assembly GCA_963976555.1 of uncultured Gammaproteobacteria bacterium. Lineage (GTDB taxonomy): Bacteria > Pseudomonadota > Gammaproteobacteria > Pseudomonadales > Pseudohongiellaceae > UBA9145. The sequence continues at coordinate 7,943 of CAXBLN010000090.1, read as the reverse complement.
GGCTCGTGTAGTCACCAGACGAAGAAACTCTACCGCCTCCAGATTCTCTCTGCCACCGTGTATGTTAGGTAACCATTGGCCATCTTCTCTGCTGTAATCGAGGTATAGCATGGAGGCGACGGCGTCGAACCTGAGGCCATCGATATGATATTCCGTTAGCCAGTAGAGTGCGTTGCTCAACAGATAACTGACTACTTCGCGCCTCTCGTAGTTGAAAATGTGTGTGTTCCAGTCTGGGTGAAAGCCCTTGCGCGGATCGCTGTGCTCATACAGTTGCGTTCCGTCGAAGTTTCCCAGGCCATGTTCGTCCGAAGGAAAGTGGCCGGGCACCCAATCCAGAAGAACTCCTATATCGAGGGAGTGGGCAAAATCTACGAAATAGCGAAAAGCGTCTGGGTCTCCGAAACGGCTGGTTGGTGCGAATAAGCCAATCGGCTGGTACCCCCAAGAGCCGCCAAAAGGGTGTTCATTAATGGGCATCAATTGCAGATGGGTGAAGCCAAGGGATTTTACATAGGGAATAAGTTCCTGCGCCAGTATACGGTAGTCGAAATACCTGCCATTCTTATCGTCCCTGCGCCAGGAACCTAGGTGCACTTCGTAGATGCTTAAGGGGAAGCTGCCGTGCTGGCGTTTCCCGCGAGCCTGCATCCATTCTCTATCCTGCCATTCATAGGTGTTGATCGGGATAACTCTGGACGCATTTCCTGGCCGCAATTCCATCTCGCGTGCAAAGGGATCAGCCTTAAGCGGCAGTAGGGTGCCGTCTGCACTATGAATTGCGTATTTATACAATGTGCCTGATGCTAAGGAAGGCAGGAATAGCTCCCAGACGCCGCTGTTAATATGCAGACGCATGCCATGGACCCGAGTGTCCCAGTTGTTAAATTCGCCAACGACAGCGACTCGACTCGCATTCGGGGCCCACACCGAAAACAGAACCCCCTGGATTTTCCCAATTGTTATTTGCTGTGCGCCTAGAAAGTTCTGCGCCTTTTCATGTCTCCCTTCATGAAAAAAATGCAGGTCTTGAGCAGCGATCTGAGAATCGAATCGATAAGGATCTTCCAGCAGCTCCAGGGCTAGTGGATACTGTACCTGCAGCCTATATTGGATCTTATCGCTTTGAGTAAACACTCCTTCGAAGAGGCCGGCATCGTGTATTTTTGTCAGGCGGCACAGCGAGGTTGCGTTATCTTCGGCAATGGCATCGACGCTTATTGCGCCTGGAAGGAAGCAACGAACAAGCCACTTCTTGGCGATGCCTGTTGCGTGTAGGCCGAGCACAGAAAATTGGTCTGCATGCTTGCCGGACACTAGCAGGTCTATCTGAGTTTGAGTAAGGCTTGAGTTTAATGGCGACACGGAATTGCTCTCGACTCGTCTAGTGCGATTGGAGGAATCATCAATTTCTCGCGTTCACGAATTCTTCCAGAATGAGGTTCGAATCTGGGTCGGCAAATAGCTCGGCGGTTGTGACCGGTAGTTTGCGTCGCCAATTGGGGTATTCTTCCGCTGTTCCCGGAATGTTCACCGGTGACTGCACGAGGCAAAGGTCCTCAAGCTGTAAGGAGACCAATTGTGACGAACTGCGAGCGTTAGCACAAATGATTGCAGCACATAATTTCAAATCGAACGGACGATGAATATTAAAGTCCAGCCATGAATCGGGAAGCAAAGACTGATCTTCTAGCCAATGTAAAATCTGGATGAGGTCTGACTCGCGCGAACTTGTAGCGATTTCCAGTTGTGCTTCGTTCTCGTAGAGGCTTAGCTGATTGCGCAGTGCAAGATCCGTTTTATTCCAGAAGGCGCAGAGAGTTGGCACATCGTGATTCGTGATCATCGTGAGTACATTCTGTGGAAAATGTATGGGTTGTTTAAAGTGCACTGGGTCGTATTTTTCGAAATAGAAAATGGCACTACCGAGTACGCCGGAGGAATTCATATGCTCTCGAATTTCCGGGGGCACCACGCCGAGGTCTTCTCCAATCACCATGCAGCGCTGTCGATGGCTTTCGATCCGCAATATTGCATACAGCACATCGGCGGGGTAATTCACGTAGGCTCCATGTCCGCTATGGTCTGTGCCAGGGCACCACCACAGTCGTACTAGCGCCAAAATATGATCTATACGTAGTGCACCGCAGTTTGACATATTCGTTTTTAAGAGTTCGATAAAATGCCTAAACTGGCTTCGCTGCAATGCCATCGGTGTGATCGGCGGCAGGCCCCAATTCTGTCCCGAAGGAGCGAAGGAGTCAGGCGGAGCGCCGATGCTCGCCTCGGTATTGAATAGCCCTGGATTGAGCTGTACCTCCGCACTAGTTGAATTGCTGCCGACTGCGAGATCGCGAATTATCCCAATAGCCATTCCAGAAGATATCGCCAGATGCTGGCAAGCCTCCAGCTGAGCCTCGGACAACCATTGTAGATAGTAATGAAATTCGACTTCCGCGCAGGGGCCGAGACTGTTCCTGTTTCTTTCGGCTTCATATTTAGCGAATGCGCGTAAGTATTCTCCCTTCTCGCTGACCCAGTTTCTGAAAGCTCGTGCGCGTTGAGTATCCTTCTGTAACTGCGTTTTGCGAAAATGGGTGAACATTTTGTCGAACACGACCTGCTTGCATTCTGCAACAGCGATGTAGTCAACCAGTTCTGCTGCTCTCATTGCGTGTAGGCTTTCCTGCACGCCGACTTGAGCAAGGTAGTGCCGCGCTTCCTCGCAGTCGATGAAATCGGTTTCGGTTTCTAAATCCAAATATAGGGGGTTAAGAAATCGTCTATCGTGGGGACTATAGGGGCTGCATTGTTGGGGAAGCATGGAGTCTAGGGCATGTAAGGGATTCAATACGATGAATTCGATGTTTGCGCTAGCACAGTGCTTCACCAATTCTCTCAAGTCGCCATAGTCACCGATGCCCCAGTTGCGGGCCGAGCGGAGACTATAAAGCTGCGTGGAAATACCTGATAGCTTGCGATTCTCTCTTTGCCACTGAGGTTCATAACAGCGTGGTGGTGACACAAGGAGAAATGACTGTGTTTGACTGTTATTGATAGTAAGCCGAAGCGTGTAGTAGCCGCTTTCCAGAACTGGCAACAGCCATAGCCGTGAACTGATCTGGCCGTTGCTTTCTGAGTCTTCTACCTCGGCCAGTTCCAGTGGATTGAGACTGCCGCACAGAGCTACTGCTGCTTCGGAAGTGATCGACCATTGAATCTCTCGTCCAAGTGCATTCAGTGGCAGGCGTATTTGTACAGAGTTTTCCGCGTTGGAGCTTAGAAGCAGGTTTCTAGCTATGATTCCACCGCCAGTATCAATTAGGGCTCGATTGGTTGCGGCACGCAGTTCTTCTTCGCAGTTAAAATTCACTCCCATCATCCTCGTAATCATCAAGCGATTTTGAAGATCGATAGCAACATCATTACCGTTATAGTCGATGTAAGAGGAGGCAATGCCGAGCAGTTGAAATAGTTCCTCCACTTCTGCACTAAGCTGTTCAGTCAACCTGGCTACTTTGGCGTCAGTCAATCTTCGATCGTCCTACCGGTTTAAACCTTCAGTGTGAGTCATTATGCTAGCCTGAGTAACAGGTATTCAGCATCGAAGAGTCGCCGCACACTATGAGTTTTCGTCGCGCTATAGAGCACTAATCTTAACTCAATTTATAGCATTTAGCTGAGGAAAAGCTGGGTTGTAAACCTGCCATATTCAAGGCTGTGTTGCTGTAGCTCTTTTCGTAGATTTTCTGTGCTTTTTCTGGGCGAGAGCAGGTTTTCCGGAGTCGCACATATGTAGACTTGCTAGTTTTTGAGAACGAGTGCTTATTTACGAATTACTTTAGTAACTTTTCTAATAGCCGCTTCCCGCCCCGATAGACTATTGAATAGATTAGGAATCCAACGCCCTGTATCACTACGGAGAACAGGATAGGAAGCACTCCGCCAAAGGTATAGGTCATGCCGAGCACAAACCCCAAGGTAGTTTCAGGCAGATAGATTCTCAAAAAGAACGATAGGGCCCAAGGTAAAAGTATGAAGTATTGTAGTACGCCTTCTTGATCAAACTCCCAAAGTAGGGAGGCTAGCAAAGAGAAGATCAAACCAGCAAAGAAATACTTTTTCTGCAGTGCCGAGATACCTGCCGCCTTGAAATCGCCACTTTCCTTTGGGTTCCTCTTTTCAATGGCAGTTAACGCAGCCCAGGTAAGGGCGGGGAGGCTTAGCAGCCCCCACCAATTTGAGAAACCGGGATTATTAGCATCTGCTAGCAGATGGTGGGTAAGCACACCTCCGTTAAAGTGTTCCCAGAGGATATGGAGCAAGGCGACGATGAAAGCCGAGAATATGAGAACGGGTTTGCTTCTGATTGCCATGAGGATAGTGCCTTTTGTCTGGACTTAACTTAGATATTGATTCTAATACTTTTGACTGAATACGGCCTTAATAGGAAGGGCCCAAGCAATTGGCTTAGCAATGAATTGGTGCGTGAATAAGGAGATCCCGAACTGAAAGACCTCAACACCGAGCACAGTTGCGATGCAGAGGGCAAAGGAGTGTATAGGTCATTCAAGGATTGCGATGACAGGCTGCCTGAGTAGCGCATTTACTCAACTTACTCGACGGGCATTCAATCTCAATTCGACTTATTGCTCGTAATTAATTGTTTTTATAGCGTATTTATCTATGCGACTCTTTGACAAAGCTTTCCTCGCCGTTCTGACAAAATGCGTGTTTAAAATTGGAGTTGCGCTCATGGATTGGGCGAATAATCCTAACGCGCCAGTGGTTGTATCTTTCAATAGATGCAGTGCAAAGTTGTGCGTTAGCTACTACTAATTCTGGAGTAGGGTGAACACTGGCAAAATTGCTAGGCTTTCGCCGAGTTCGATGATCACAGGAAATTCAGGAATATCAATCGCTAAGAGACTAAGTTAGAAATAGTTCAGATCATGGCTTTAGGAATTTCACGCAATGAGGCGAGGTAGAATTCTGCAAAGGGCGATGAGATCCGTGTGAAAGGAAGTATCGTCATGACTTACTTGATGCTGATTAATTTTCTGGCTTTCTATGCCTTCCCTAATCCCATTAAGTCTGAGGCTTAAGTTGTTGATTAATAATAATTACTAGCCAGAATAAATGCCGGTAAGCCGCTCAGGCTGTCGAAATTTGGCTGTCACAGGGGGAAATTCCCGAGGAAGCTCTCCGGGGCAAATCTTTCCAATAGCGTTCTGCGCCAAGGTACTAAGCCAAGGTACTAAGCCGAGGTACTAAGCCGAGGTACTAAGCAAGGTACTAAGATAGCTGTACCTAGCTCGAATTGCCCCCCGTTAAGGGCAGTCGAGACTCGCTTTCTTTGTAGCTTGGATCATGGCGGGTTAACATTCGAGCATAGATAAAAACGAAGAAGAAACAGTGTGTCCACGAAAATAAAACGCCCTGATATTCCCATCCCCGAGCAGATGAAGAGCCTTCCATTGACTGAAGGCGGTTATCTGAAGCCATGGTTTGTAAAAGCCCACGATTTCAGAATAACCGACAGCGACAAGGCTGGCCTGTCAGTGATGAAGAAGGCTTGCTGGATATGTGGTAATCCCTTTGCCGTACCTAAATACGCCATGGTTGGCGATGCCATGAGTGCTACGATCAGGATCTACAAGGAGCCACCGTGCCACCTGGAGTGTGCCGAGTACGCAATGCAGGTCTGCCCCTTCATCCTCTACCCGAATGCGAAGCGGCGCAGCTCGGGCTTGAAGTATGAAAATACGGTGGAGCATATCAATGAGGGGGCAGCGATTTCGCTTAATGCAGACAATCCCGGGGAATTCTATATCTGTGTCGTGACTGATTTCACCTATCATCACGAACATCAGGTTACTGCTTTCGACAAGGACAAGATTCTTGAGATTCAGCACTGGATAGGGGGGGCGAGGCAGGCCGCGGTAGTTGGCCCGATCCTGTCCGCGGAACAAGTGCCGGACGATTTAAAGGGACGGCTCTAGGAAATATCTATGGTGCTGAGTCCCTGAATTTGACCATAGGAAAATCACTGATAGTATTCACGGTCATGGAAATAAATAAGCAGTATTTCCCAGCTTTTGTTAAACTCTCAAAGCTACAGAGATAGAGATTCCCGCTTGAATTGTTATAACCATCCAAATGCACCCGCTATCGAGAAATGCGCTCGCTGTGAACTCGATATGTGCGGAATGTGTGCGAACTTCCTCGACTCTGGTGTCTATTGTGAGAAGTGCGTCTCGGCTGTAGAGACCGAAGATTTTGTTGCAGCGCAATCTAACAAGCTCAACAAGAAGGAAATTGACCTAGTCCTTAGCAAGCACGCTGAAGAGAAAGAGGCGGCGCTGGCTGGTGCTGGGAAGCGCAAAGATAACGGAGTTATATGGCTTGGTTTCGGCGGCGGCTCCGCAATGATTTTCGTGTCATTGCTGCTTTATGCCTATCCAAGACTTTTTGACTTCGACGCCGAAGCAGCGGCAGCCTTCGAGGCATCTCAGGCTCTGGAACAATGTCGATTGGTGTTTGAGGAAATCGGCTATCTATTGGAGGACGGCGAGGAGGTAGATCCATCACTGCGCTGCGCCGACACCAATGTGCCGAATATCGTTGAGCGTCGCGGCCAGTCGGTTCGGGTATCGCACCCCAATCCTCGCGCATACGGTTTAAGCACCATATACGTGAGTAGTGAGACTCACGAGGTGGTATTAGAAGGATGAGGGCTTTGAGTTCTAACAAGCGGCAGAGGGGCTTCACACTTATTGAGTTGATGATAGTGGTGGCCGTTATAGGCATTCTCGCCAGTGTTGCTCTGCCAGCATACGATCAGTACCGCAATAGGGCCGCCTTCTCCGAGGCTCTTTTGGCATTTAGTGTGTATCAGAACTTCATCATCATCGCCGCAGAGTCCAATCGATTAACTGATATAACTGATATTCAGGAAGGTGAGAACGGTATCCCTGATTATCAGCGCAGGGATGAAAACACCCACGGTATCCATGTCCATTCGGGCGAGATTAGGGTTACCTGGAAGGACGACGACAGTGAGCTAGCCGCCGCCAACTACACCCTGACAGCGCAGAACATAACGCCGCCAATACAATGGGTTGAGGGAGGCAGTTGCCTGACCCTGGGCTTGTGCTAACAGCGCTAGATGTTTCTTAGGCACCTAGTCCTTCACACAGCGAAGATATCCACCCGGATTACAGGTAAATAAGAGCTTGTTCTCCAACCCCGCGTCTACCTGAAATCTATCCGACTCATTCATGAATGCGTTTAAGGCAGTCTTGGGATTGTTTCCTGGGCCCCAAGGTCGATCTCTATATTCTTGATCGGGAATGTCCTCTACGATCGTATCTCCGCAGATCAGATAGTATCCCTTCTCAACCAGGGGCGAATACATCTGTAACTCTTTGTACACATGCTCATGAGTATGGTTAGAATCCAGCAGGATCATAGTCTTTCTGGAGCTCCCGATGATCTCCTTCACTTTATCCAGGGTCTCCTGCTCAACAGATGAGCCATTGATGAGATGAATTCGTTCGGAGAGTTTGCCGTGAGATTGAAGTCGCTGCTTTAGGTCATCGGGGATGAAGATGTCCACGCCAATGATTTCGCCGCCACCCAGGACTTCGAGTAAGGTGGAATAGAAGAGTAAAGAGCCACCCCATGCAACACCAATTTCAATAATGAATTCAGGGCGGGTCTGAAAGATGATTTCCTGAAGCGCGAACATGTCCTGAGGCAAGTTGAGGACCGGTTCGCCAAGCCAGGTTCCCTGATGGATCCAGCGGTGCTGGTCGGCTCTAAATAGCAGGTCGAGACTGTCCTCTCCCAGCTTGGTATCGGCTGCCATCTCTTGGGCACTTCGTTTCTGCAGTTCTCGAAATTCTTCTCTACTCAGGATCTTGTCATTGGACATGGCTGTT
>CAXBLN010000089.1:0-15061 GCA_963976555.1 uncultured Gammaproteobacteria bacterium | reverse complement strand
TCTCGGGTCTGTGGACTTGTGGCCTCGGCCATGGACGCGAGGAGATCACGGCTGCCGTGAGTGCGCAGATCGCCAACCTGGACTATTCTCCCGGGTTCCAGTACGGCCACGAATTGTCTTTCGAGCTCGCGAACAAAGTCGTTCAGCTGACGCCTGAGAAACTGGATCATGTGTTCTTCACCGACTCAGGATCGGAGACGATCGATACCGCACTGAAGATGGCGCGAGGCTACTGGCGGAGCAAGGGTCAGCCGGGCAAGTCCAAGTTCATAGGAAGGATGAAGGGCTATCACGGCGTGAATTTCGGCGGAATTGGTGTCGGCGGCATCGGCTTCAATCGCAAGATATTTGGCCAGACGATTGAGGCGGATCATATCTCTGATACCCTGCTCGAAGAGAATAAATTCAGCCGTGGCATGCCTCCTGCGGGTGCGCACCTCGCCGATGAATTGGAGAGTCTGATTCTGCTGCACGATGCCTCGAACATCGCCGCGGTCATCGTCGAGCCACTATCCGGTACTGCCGGCGTCCTGCCTCCTCCCGTTGGCTACCTGAATCGACTCAGAGAAATTTGTGACAAGCACGATCTGCTATTGATATTCGATGAGGTCATCACCGGGTTCGGTCGCATGGGCGCACTCACCGGCGCCCAGGAGTTTGGCGTTGTTCCCGACATCATGACCCTCGCTAAGCAGATCACCAACGGCACCGTGCCACTGGGTGCCGTCGTAGTGGGTTCCGAAATTTATGATACTTTCATGGATAATGGCGGCCCCGAGTATATGGTCGAGTTTCCCCACGGCTACACCTATTCCGCTCATCCTGTCGCCTGCGCGGCAGGCATTGCCGCGCTTGATGTGTTGGTGAATGAAAAATTGGTCGAGAACGTGCGGGCCATGGCACCGAAATTCGAGGCGGCATTGCACTCCTTAAAGGGCAGTCCCTTCGTCACAGACATCCGCAATTACGGCCTGGCTGGAGGTATTTCGCTGGAGCATTATCCCGGCGAGCCTCTGCGTAGGCCTTTTGAGGTTGGGCTGAAATGTCTGGAGAAGGGCTTTTACGTGCGCTGGGGAGGAGACACGATTCAGCTCGCACCGCCATTCATCGTCGACGACAAACAGATCGATGACCTTATTAATGCTGTTGGAGAATCCTTGCATGAGTTCGAATGAAACGATCCCGGTGCTAGGGCACTACATCGGTGGGCGAGAAAGAGCAGGCAGCGCTGCAGCGCTAGATGTGTTTAACCCCGCCACGGGGACTGTAGCGAAGAGGGTGGCATGTGCAAGCGCAGCCGAACTGGAAGAGGCGATCATTACAGCAAGCTTCGCCTTCGCTGCCTGGCGCAATACGCCTCCACAGAAGCGTGCGCAGGTGCTGTTTCGATTCAAGCAGTTGCTCGAGGCGAATGCAGACGAAATCTGTCAGGCGATCACTGCCGAACATGGCAAGGTCTTGAGCGATGCCCGCGGCGAGTTAAACCGCGGTATCGAAGTGGTCGAGTACGCCTGTGGTATTTCCGAGCTACTCAAGGGAGAGCACTCCAAGAACGCAGGCCCCGAGATCGATAGTTGGTCGGAGTTTCAGGCCCTCGGAATCGTGGCGGGAATCACACCATTCAATTTTCCCGCTTTGGTTCCCATGTGGATGTTTCCCATGTCCATCGCCTGTGGCAATACCTTTATTCTAAAGCCCTCCGAGCGCGACCCCAGCGCGTCTGTGTTGATCGCGAAGCTCTTCACCGAAGCGGGGCTGCCCGATGGTGTATTCAATGTGGTGAATGGTGACAAGAGCGTAGTGGAGCTCATGCTGGATGACCCACGTATTCAGGCAGTAAGCTTCGTGGGCTCCACAGCCATCGCCGAATCGATCTATCGGCGTGCCAGCCACAACGGCAAGCGCGTACAGGCCCTCGGTGGCGCGAAGAACCATGCCGTTATCATGCCCGATGCCGATCTGGACAATGCGGTAAACGCCTTAATGGGCGCCGCCTTCGGCTCCTGCGGCGAGCGCTGCATGGCGATCTCGGTGGCAGTCTGCGTCGGGGAAGAAACGGCAGACAAGCTAGTCGCGCAGCTCGCGAGTCGAGTAGAAGCACTAAAGGTTGGGCCAGGAACTGACGTAGATAATGATATGGGTCCGTTAATTACTGCCGAAGCCCTGCAGCGAATCCATACCTATATAGATCAGGGCATAGAGCAGGGTGCCCGGTTAGTTGTCGATGGGCGTGGACTGAAAGTCGAGGGATTTGGGGAAGGCTTCTTCGTTGGCGGTAGCCTATTCGATGACGTGACAGAGGCGATGAGCATACACTCCGATGAGATTTTTGGTCCGGTGTTGTGTGTCATGCGAGTACAGACCTTGGACCAGGCCATGTCAATCATCAACCGCCACGAGTACGGTAACGGCACTTGTATATTTACCCGCGATGGCGCGGCGGCGCGTTACTTTTCTGACCATATACAGGTTGGAATGGTAGGAGTGAATGTGGCGCTACCGGTCCCGGTTGCCAGTCACAGCTTCGGCGGATGGAAGCGTTCGTTGTTCGGTGATCTGAGCATCTACGGACCCGATGCGATTCGCTTCTACACGCGCAGAAAGACGATGACACAGAGATGGCCCGCACAGGGAGATAGCGAAGAGACACGGTTCTCTTTCCCCAGTAGTTAGCGTTAGAATAACGCGCTATGTGTAGTACATGATTAATCAATAACTAGAGTCTAAGCTTTAACTATGCAGTCATTCTCGCTACAACTACGAATCTATTCACTCCTGAGCTGCGCCATGCTGTTCGCCAGTTGTAGTGGGACAATACTCGGCGAGCGACCAGTGAGCAGCCTGTACTGCGATAATTTTATGATCTACGATTTGTGTGCCCGCGACACGAATCGTGATGGCATCGTAGACTACGTATATTTCGACGATAGCAAAGAAATATTCATGTATCGCGATAGCCTACCGCGACGACTGCCAGCCGATATCGGTGTACATCGATGCGTCCGCGCTATGGATGAAGCCCTCGTTGAAACTACATCCAGGATGTTCTACATAGACGATTCGACATCGCTACTGGAGAAAACCGATATTCGCGGGGCATTGATGATCAAGTATATTGCGTGGTTGCCTGAGGTTACGGCCTGCAATATGCGCGCTGACGCGGCGTTGGCTGACGACTAGATTTCTAGCTTCTCTATTCTATTCCGCTGCGGCGTTTTCTATCATGTCGGCGATTAGTCTTGGAATCTTATAGACATTGTAGGGCTTCGCCACTACCGCGATATTCTCATTATCGAATGCCGAATCTACGAGTGCTTCTGCCTTGTCTGCGTAAGCCGTGGCTATCAAAAAAAGCGTCTTCGGTTTTAGAGCGAGAATCTCTTTCACAAGCCCGATACTGCTAATACCGCCGGGCATGATGACGTCGGTGAAGACCAGATCGACGTTCGGGTTCTGCTTAAATTTTTCGAGGCCGGACTGCGCATCGACCGCCTCAAGCACATCGAATCCTTCAAGCTGCAACATCTGCACAGCAATAGCGCGTACCTCCGAGTTGTCTTCGACGACTAGCACGCTGCCTGAGTTATTTTTATTCATTCTAAAGTCCTACACGGCACGTATTGCCTGCCCTCCATCGCTTAGAGCTTGACTCAGTCTACTCCGTTTCGAATGCCATGTCTCTTTAAATTAGTGGGAAGCTTGCCTCTACATGCTGCGCTATAAGCTGGACTGCTAGCCGCCGCGACGAACCTGAAAGAGAGCCGTATCACGTCGGGGCCTGATTTGATTTTTAGACTCTGCGGATTTCAACTATGCTAATCTCATAAACTGATTCACCGTCGCAATTATTAGAGTAGAGGTATGGCATAGCCAATGAGAAATCGAGTATTCCGAATCACAGCGCTTAGTTTGGTCCTTTCGTCGTTCGCCTTTTCTTCCTACGCTGCTGAAATCTATGCACCGATACCCGAGAAAATAGATGGCGTCATTAACGCTGCACCGCCATCTGATGCGGTCGTCTTATTCGATGGAGAGAATCTGGATGCCTGGCAATCGGCACAATCCGAAGAGGATGCCGAATGGACCGTCGAGAACGGCATCGTCACCGTGAATAATGGCAGCGGCTCCATCAAGACGAGACAGGCGTTCCGCGATCTGCAGTTACATATCGAATGGTCACCCACTGCTGTCATTCAGGGAGAGGGTCAGAGTAGAGGCAATAGTGGGATCTTCTTGCATTCGCAGTTTGAGGTACAGGTTCTGGATAGCTGGGAGAACCCGACCTATGTCAATGGACAGGCTGGAGCTGTCTACTTGCAGCATGCGCCTGCGGTGAATGTTGCCAGGCCTCCGGGCGAATGGCAGAGCTACGACATAATATTCAAGGCCCCCGTCTTCGCCGCGTCTGGTGTGCTGCAGTCGCCAGCCTATGTCACCGTGTTTCATAACGGTGTGTTGGTTCTAAACAACGTCGAGATATTGGGTGCTACCTATACCCCCTCACCAGAATATGCGACTCGATGCACTCCCTATGGCCAGTCATTGGAGCAGAATTGCACAGGCAGCATGCCGCTTACTCTTCAGGATCACGGACAGGTCGTTTCGTTTAGGAATATATGGCTACGTGAACTGTAAGCCGAGCCAAAACCAAATATCAGTGGAGGAATTTCCCCAATGAAGAAAGTTAGTATCGCGCACTGGGAAGAGGTAGAAGATCGAAAGCCCGGTTATGCATTAGTGGCCAATGTGGACCTGGTCTATGTGCGCTATGACGATAGTGTCTCTGTCCTGTACGGGCGTTGCGCACACCGGGGAGCGCTGATGTCCGACGGTAGCATCGACGGTGATAACATACTCTGCGGCGTACACGGCTGGGATTATCTCTACTCAACCGGAGTAAGCGAATACAACAATTCCGAACGTCTGCATAAATTTTCTGGCTGGATAGAAGACGGTCAGATCTGGGTAGACGAGGACGAGATCAGGCTATGGGAACGGGATCACCCGCAACCCTATAAACGTGACAGCTATCAGGGCCTGTATCAGGATCACACAGGTACTGCCGACGAGCCCCACGTGAAGCTAATTCGCAAGCTCGCCAGCGATGGATTAAGCAAGCTTGGGCACCACGGCCCGATGGGGGCGATGGGAGTCTCTCGAAACAAGCTGCCTAAGTGGGACGACATCCAGTTCAACGTGGCGCAGTTAGCCGTGCGTCCGAAGCTCGATGAGGACGCTGTAGGCACGGAGTTAGTCATCGGCCCCAACGCGCAGAAGCCGCTGCGGCTTAAGATTCCGCTTTTCGTTTCTGATATGAGCTTCGGAGCGCTGTCTGAAGAAGCGAAGCTGGCGCTGGCGATGGGGGCCGACAGTGCCGGCACCGGTATCTGCTCAGGGGAGGGCGGAATGTTGAACGAGGAGCAGGAGGCTAACTCGCGCTACTTTTATGAGCTGGCCTCGGCTCGGTTTGGATTCTCATGGGACAAGGTACAGAAGTGTCAGGCCTTCCACTTTAAGGGCGGACAGGGTGCGAAGACAGGAACGGGAGGCCATCTACCCGGGAACAAAGTGAAGGGTAAAATCGCCGAAGTGCGGGGCTTGAATGAAGGCGAAGATGCGATCTCGCCGGCTACTTTTCCAGACTGGACTTCGATCGCTCAGATTCGAGATTTCGCGGATGAGATAAAGCAGCGAACCGGCGGGATACCGGTTGGCTACAAACTCTCGGCGCAGAAGATTGAGAAAGACATAGACGCGGCCCTGGAGGTCGGTGTCGACTACATTATCCTTGATGGTCGTGGCGGCGGAACCGGCGCGGCTCCACTCATCTTCCGAGACAATATTTCTGTACCCACAATTCCAGCCCTGGCGCGTGCGCGCAGGCATCTTGATGCGTCGGGGGCGAAGGGGATATCTCTTATCATCACCGGCGGTCTGCGAACGCCGGAAGATTTCGCCAAGGCGCTCGCCCTTGGTGCCGATGGAATAGCGGTTTCAAATTCTGCACTACAGGCCATTGGATGTCTCGGCATGCGGGCTTGCAATTCGAATGTCTGCCCCGTTGGCATCGCAACACAGAGAGAGGATTTGCGCGCGCGCCTGCAGGTTCTGGAGGCAGCCGAACGCCTGGAGCGCTTCTTCTCAGCAAGTACCGAACTGATGACCGTGTTAGCGAGAGCTTGCGGTCATAGCCACCTGAACGAGTTCTGCCGTGAGGATCTAACTACTTTTCAAACGGAGATGGCGCGCCTGACTGGCATCGAGTACGGCGGCGTCGCGGGACGTTGAGGGGCGTGGTTCACAGTCAACACGTATTGAAATTCTTGTGGGCAGAAGTTACTGTCTGACTCTGTTCAATTCGCCTAGTACAAGTTTCTGCGAAACTCATGGGAGTAAGCATGTCTATCAAGTTAAGAAATCTAAGCGCTGCAATCGCAGGAACTGCGTTCATTGCTGCAAGTCAAATTTCGATGGCGCAAAACACGGATGACCCGGTGGCGGAGTTAGTGTCGCGACTGGAACTGGAAAGTTACAAAACCACCCTAAAGGGATTAACCCAATTCGGCGACCGCCGCCAGGGCACGAGTCGTAATAGAGCGGCTGTCGATTGGATCGAGGAGCAGCTAATTTCCTATGGCTGTAGCAACGTTGAGCGACTTCATTACACCTTTACCACACGACCCCGAGGTAGTGGTGGTCGACGAGCTGTAACGGAGACGCCCGATCTCACTACACCAACAGGTGGTGCAGTTGGACGCAATGGCAGCGGCCCAGGCGGCAGCTCCATATTCGGGTACCGTGCCTCGACAGGTGTAAATCGCGATCTCGAGAATCAGCCTGACGAGCGAATTCGGCTGTTGAACGCGGAGGAACCGGTCGACGGGCCGAGGTCCCAGGTGTACTGCACGAAGATTGGGACTACGCGTCCGGACGAGATGTATATAGTTAGTGCTCACATGGATGGTCACGGTGTGAACGAAGCGGTAAACGATGACGGTTCGGGAACGGCGCTGGTAATGGAACTGGCCCGAATCATGAGCGCACCTGGAGTCGAGACGGAACGATCCATACGCTTCGCGCTGTGGAATAATGAGGAGACCGGCCTGAATGGATCTTCCGCCTACGTCGATCAGCGTAAGGAGATGCAGGGAATAGAGGAGCCCCCAGGTTCCGGCTACTATCCAGAGCCCACCTGGCTAGGCATGATTCAACACGACATGATGCTCTGGGATCATGGTGCGCCGCGCGCAGACGGCACGGTAAGTTGGGATCAGCGCCCTGAGGCCGATGTGAATATCGAGTTTCAGTCGGCATCCGAGTTGGCCGACGACTCGATGCGTCTAGCCTTTGTATTCAAGGCCGCCGCAGATGCTTACAACACGGACTACCCGGCTACCGTGGGGCCGCATATGACGAACACAGATTCTACGCCATTCATGAACGAGGTGCCCTCGATCAGTCTGCGCGAGAATGAGCGCGGCGCTCACACAGGAGGCGGCTGGAATCCAACGTGGCACACGCCTTTGGATGTATGGACGAATTTTACCGACAAGGACTTCAGGCTGGGATTGAATGCGGCACAAACTACGCTCGCAGCGGTGGCGAAACTAAGCGGTGCTAGCCTAAGCGATTAGCCTGAATTTTTTGGTAACGATGGAAGCCTTTAGATGAGGCGCCTGCGCCTCATCTAAAACCCTCATTTCAAGCAGGTGCTAAGGCGCGCCGACGTAGTCTAACTTTCCTAGCTCTACACCATTATGGCGCAAAATATTGTAGCTCGTGGTGACGTGGAAGTAGATGTTTGGCAGAGCCCACATGGATAGAAAACTGGCCCCTGTGAAATCGACTTCGAATGAGCCAGCCTTAAGCTTGATATCTTTCTCCTCGGTACCATTTATTTTATCTGCGGGTACGGAGTTCAGAAATTCTATCGTCTTCTTGATTCGCTCTTGTAATTCTTCGAATGTCGTTTCCGTGTCTTCGTGACTCGGAGCTTCGATGCCGGAAAACCTGGCCGCAGCGCCTTTGCTAACGTCGCAGGCGATCTGTACCTGGCGCGATAGGGGGAGCATATCGGGGAAAAGTCGAGCAGAAGTGAACACTAGAGGTTCGATCTCCTTCGCCTCGGCATGAGCTGCGCCCTTCGCCAGAATCGCAGATAGGTTGTCCAGCGCACGTACAAAATAGGGAATGGAGCAGGAATGCATAGTCAGTGACATGATTAACCTCGATGTTGTGAATAGATGTCTCGCCCCAGGGGCGATTGAAAAGGGGAGGGATTTTAACGTACTCTAGGCTTATGAGATACGAGGCATTCAGTATTAGTGAGCGTCGAGTTGGGAAGTGGAGGATTGATTTTGATTGGACAAGAGAGAAGGATCAGAGGTCGCCGGCGCCAAGACCGCCGTAAGTCTCCTGAGCAAGCCACGAATCGCTTGGCCGAAGAGCGGCGCAAGATAGAGCAGCGTCGGCAAGACCGCCGCGAACTCGCTAACCTTGTCAAGAAGGACTAGCCCCGCTCGAAAGGGCGGTATTTTTGACGCGGTAGCTTAACTACTGAGCAATTCCTTGCATTTATGGGTGTAGTTGCTACATTGCGTCCATGCAAAAATCCAGTACCTCTCTGCTAGTCAAAGCGGCCTCATTCCTAAGCCCTTATAAGAAACAAATTATCATCGCATCGGTTGCCCTCGTGTTCACCGCGGGGCTGACACTGGGCCTGGTTCAGTATGCCAGGATAATAGTCGATCAGGGCTTCGTGGCGGGTTCGACTGCATCGCTGAATACGGCGGTTATGGGCTTCTTTGTTATTGCTATCTTCCAGGCGATTGGCACCTTCGCCAGATTTTATTGGGTCTCCTGGTTAGGAGAGCGAGTTACTGCCGACATACGCAAGGCGGTCTATTCTCATATTATCGACCTGCATCCAGGTTATTTCGAAGACAATCTCAGTGGCGAGATACAGTCGCGCATTACTACCGACACTACGCTCATTCAATCTGTCATCGGATCTTCGGCTTCGATCGCCCTGCGTAATCTGCTGATGATGGTGGGCGGTACGGTCTTCCTGTTCATCACCAATCCCAAGCTCACCAGCGTAGTGATGATCTGTATACCACTCGTCATTGGGCCCATCCTCTTCTTCGGTAAGAAGGTGCGGCTGCTATCGAGAAGCAGTCAGGACGAGATCGCCAACGTGGGCGCCTACGTCGGCGAGACCATTCAGCAGATCAAGACGGTACAAGCCTACAATCACCAGAGTCATGACGACAAGCAGTTCTCCGATCATGTAGAAACTGCCTTCGACGTCGCGCTGAAACGCATCATGATGCGCTCCTTCCTCATTACGGTTGTTATGACTCTGGTGTTTGGCGCCCTGGCGATAATGTTTTGGGTCGGCGGGAATGATGTAATTAATGGCAGGATGACGGCTGGCGAGCTGACCGCGTTCGTGGCCTATGCCATTTTGGTGGCCTCCGCCGTCGGCGCAATTAGCCAGGTGATCAGCGAATTGCAACGCGCGGCGGGAGCGATGGAGAGGCTGATGGAATTGCTGGAGGCCGAGAACGAGATCGAAGCGCCGGAAATTCCGCGGCAGCTCGATGGTGGCTTCAAAGGCTTGCTCTCGTTATCTGATGTCACCTTCGCCTACGCATCGAGGCCGGACACTCCGGCTCTGGATGGAGTCACGATGGATATCCAGCCCGGCGAGAGCGTGGCTCTGGTGGGACCGTCTGGCGCCGGCAAGTCGACGCTTTTCGACTTGGTGCTGCGCTTCTACGATCCGCAATCGGGAGTGTTGTCGCTGGACGGCGTAGACATCCGCGAGTTAGACCCGCAGGAGTTAAGAAGTCATATTGCCATCGTGTCGCAGCAGCCCACCATGTTCACCGGCAATGTCTGGGACAATATCCGCTACGGTCGACCGGACGCGAGCGATGAGGAAGTACGCAGCGCCGCCGAAGCAGCTTTTGCCAGCGTGTTTATCGATAAGCTGCCCGAGGGCTATGACAGTTATCTGGGAGAGTCGGGAATTCGTCTTTCCGGCGGCCAGAAGCAGCGCATCGCCATAGCCCGGGCAATATTAAAAGACCCCGAAATTCTCTTGCTCGATGAGGCCACCAGTGCACTGGACGCAGAGAGTGAGCGCAAGGTACAGATGGCGCTGGAGAAGCTTATGGCGAATCGCACTTCCTTGATTATAGCGCACCGGTTAGCGACAGTGATGAACGTAAGTAGAATTGCGGTTCTGGATGGCGGGAAATTGATCGCACAGGGTTCGCACAAAGAGCTGCTGTTAAAGAGCGAGCTGTATGCGAATCTGGCGAGCCTGCAGTTCTCTGCAAACCCCAATGAGCTGGCTCTCCAGAAACAGGCCTAAACTGCACCTGCCGAAACCCGCTGTTATAAATCCATTCTCTAGAGGTCGTCGTGGAGATGAATGAAGTAGTCGAGTCCGTCCGGCACTGGTTGCAAGCATTCGTTATCGACCTCAATCTCTGTCCCTTCGCAAAACGCGAGTTGATGAAGGAGCGTGTTCGCTTCGCGGTAACAAATACCACATCGACGGAGATTTTATTGTCGAGACTGCTAGAGGAGATACAACTCCTCGAGACCGAATCCGATATAGAAACCACCCTGTTTATTCATCCGGAAGTGCTGCAAGATTTCGATGCCTATAATCAGTTCCTCGATCTGGTCGATGCGCTCCTTGATCAGGAGGGGTTTGCCGGTGTATTCCAGGTCGCCAGCTTTCACCCCGAGTACCAGTTCGCCGACACCGAGTTCAGTGACGCCGAAAACTACAGTAATCGTTCACCCTTTCCGCTTTTGCATATCCTGCGTGAGGCTAGCGTAGAGCGAGAGGTCAGCAACTATCCCGATATCAATGAAGTGCCATTGCGCAATATCGAGCTATTGCGTGAAATGGGTGTGGACAGGCTGCGTGCCATCCTGCACAAAGAGTCCTAAGCAATAGTTTGCCTCTGAGGGCGATATCGTTGGACATCGTAGGCTGCCCTTTATTAGGATAAAGCCACTATTTTCCTTTCTACCGCATTGAGGTGACACCATCAAAAATCTTCGTACGCAGAGCATTCGTGATCTAAGTGTCGGTTCCGACAACTATAAATATTTCAGCCTTGAGGCCTTGCAGGAAGCGGGCTTCGACACTATTGCCACGCTCCCCATTTCGATCAAGATCCTGCTGGAAAACCTTCTACGGCACCAGGATGATATGGCGGTTACGGCCTCGCACATAGAGAAGCTAGCGGACTGGCAGAACACTCAGCACACCAGCGAAGAGATCATGTTTCTGCCGGTTCGAGTGCTAATGCAGGATTTTACCGGCGTGCCCGCGGTGGTAGACCTCGCCGCCATGCGCGATGCGGTGGCCAGAGCGGGCAAGGACCCGTCGCTCATCAACCCAACGAACCCGGTCGATCTTGTCATCGATCATTCGGTCATGGTGGACAAGTTTGCCGTCGACTCGGCCTACCGCGAGAACGTAAAGATTGAGATGGAGCGCAATCGCGAACGCTATCAATTCCTGCGCTGGGGGCAGACGGCATTCGACAATTTTCGCGTTGTGCCGCCGGGCACCGGCATCTGTCATCAAGTCAATCTGGAATTCCTTGCCAAGTCTGTTTGGCAGAGTGAGATCGGCGGCGAGCTCTTCGCCTATCCCGACACGCTGGTGGGCACGGACAGCCACACGACCATGATCAATGGCCTGGCCGTACTCGGCTGGGGTGTGGGGGGTATCGAGGCGGAGGCGGCGATGCTTGGGCAGCCGCTCTCGATGAACATCCCTCAAGTGGTCGGCTTCAAGTTGGAAGGCGACTTGGCGGAAGGCATTACGGCAACCGACCTGGTACTCACCATTACCGAGATGCTAAGACAACATGGCGTCGTTGGAAAATTCGTAGAATTCTACGGCGCTGGCCTTAATAATCTCAGCCTTGCGGATCGCGCCACAATTGCCAATATGACGCCTGAGTATGGTGCCACGTGTAGTTTTTTTGCTGTAGATCAGAAGACGCTGGACTATCTGGCGCTGACTGGAAGAGAACAGTCAACCATAGAGTTAGTAGAGGCCTATAGTAAGGCGCAAGGCCTGTGGCGTCGGGACGACGAGGTCGTCGTGTATAGCAGCACGCTCAAACTCGACATGAGCGAAGTCGTTCCCTGTCTTTCTGGCCCGAAACGGCCGCAGGACAGGGTCCCTGTTACCGAGCTTTCCCGGCGGTTTCAGAAAGAATTTGATATCAGCGAGCCGCAATCAGTTGCGGTTGAGGGAGAAGACTATGCCCTGGAAGAGGGAGCCGTAGTCATTGCCGCGATCACCTCCTGCACCAATACGTCGAATCCCGACGTAATGATGGCCGCCGGGCTTATGGCGAAGAAGGCCCTGGAGAAGGGGCTGCAGAGAAAGCCATGGGTAAAGACCTCCCTCGCCCCCGGCTCGAAGGTCGTCTCGGAGTACCTTGAGCAGGCAGGGCTGCAAGCCCCTTTAGACGAGTTAGGCTTTAATCTCGTGGGTTATGGCTGTACTACCTGCATCGGAAACTCCGGGCCGCTGCCTCCCGCCATCGATGCGGCAATCGAGAAGAATAATCTGACCGTGTGCTCCGTGCTATCGGGTAACAGAAACTTCGAAGGGCGCATACATCAGCGAGTAAAGGCGAACTGGCTCGCGTCGCCGCCCTTAGTGGTTGCCTACGCTCTCGCGGGCAGTGTGAATATCGACATCAGCAAGGAGCCGCTTGGTCAGAATGCGGCTGGTGAGTCTATCTATTTGAAGGACATCTGGCCGAGTAACGAGGAGATAGAAGCGGCGGTTAAGTTAGTGCGCCGACAGATGTTCGATTCGGGATACAGCGAAGTGTTCGATGGCGATGAGGAATGGAACAGTCTGCCCATCGTGCCCGATAAGACCTATAACTGGTTGGAGGACTCTACCTATATCCGCAATCCTCCGTTCTTCGATCCTTCGATCACCGAGGCTAGTGGCGATATTCTAGGCGCAAATATACTTGCCGTGCTGGGTGACTCCGTGACGACAGACCATATCTCGCCCGCTGGCTCCATCGCCGAGGATAGCCCGGCAGGAGATTATCTAAAGTCCCATGGTATAGAGAGGGCGCAATTCAACTCCTATGGTTCCAGGCGCGGTAACCACGAGGTGATGATGCGCGGCACTTTCGCCAACATCCGCATCAAGAATGAGATGTTGGCGGGTATCGAAGGCGGCTATACCCACATGGCGGGGGAAACCAAGGCCCTGCCTATCTATGATGCGGCGATGCTATACGAGCAGAGCAATACTCCGTTGGTCGTGGTCGCCGGCAAGGAATATGGCACTGGCTCGAGTCGCGACTGGGCCGCAAAAGGCACGCGCCTGCTTGGCGTGCGTGCCGTCATCGCCGAAAGCTTCGAACGTATCCATCGCTCCAATCTGGCAGGTATGGGTGTGCTGCCCCTGCAGTTTGAAGGAAGCGTGAATCGTAAGAGTCTCAAACTTAGCGGCAACGAAGAGATTCGATTGCTAGGGCTCGAGAATATTTCCTCCGGTATGAAAGTGCTAATGGAAGTAGAGTACCCTGACAAGTCTACCGAATCCTGCGAGTTAGTTTGCCGTCTCGATACGGAGTTAGAGGTGCAATACTTCAAGAGCGGTGGGATCATGCCGTACGTCGTAAATAAGCTGGTAAACGCCTGATTATTCCCGACTCTGCCAGCAGTTCGAAGCGAGGTGCCATCATGCTAAAGATAGCGAATAGAATCTGTGCCATCTTACTGGCACTGGGTCTCGTTGCCTGTACGAGTGATGAGGGAGATCTGGCTAGCAATATCTCGCAGCAATCAACTAGCCTAACTAGCGATGTGCCCGCAGCGATAAGCATCGGTCATATCGACACGCTGGAATCCGAGGTTCTAGGTGAGTCTCGCGATCTGTGGATATACGTTCCCGCCTCGTCCAAGCTCCCGGAGAATAGTAAGCTATCCTATCCCGTAGTGTATCTGTTAGATGGTAACGGGCACTTCCATTCTGTATCGGGAATGATTCGGCAGTTGAGCACGGTGAATGGGAATACCGAAGTGCCTGAGATGGTGGTCGTTGGCATTCCCAACACAGATCGAATGCGCGATCTGACCCCTACCCATACCGAAGGAACAACAGGAGGCGGCAAGGAGTTTCTCAACTTTATCGAGACGGAGCTGGTGCCCTACATTGAGGAGAACTATCCGGTAACAAACTATAGAACCTTCATCGGACACTCTCTGGGCGGGCTGACCGTCATCGATGCGCTATTTGATATGCCGGAGCTATTTCAGAACTACGTTGCCATCGACCCCAGTCTCTGGTGGGACGATCAGATTTTGTTAGGGAAATCCGAGGCGATGCTGAACGAATTGAACCTGAATGGAAAGTCGCTCTTCGTCGGAGTAGCCAACACCACTCGCGGCCGCATTAGCTATGAACAGGTGAGGCAGGATATCGATCCTGCAACCCTGCACATGCGCTCCATACTGGAGTTCGCGCGGCTGGCCGAGGCCGATAGCGACAACGGCCTGTCTTTCGGTTGGAAATATTATGACGATGACAGTCATGGCAGTGTGCCTTTGATCGCGGAGTACGACGCCTTCCGCTTCATGTTTCCGTGGTACTCGAGGCTTGATCTTACAAACTCTCTCTATCTGGATCCGGCTACACCGGTAGATCAGTTACTCGGCATGATCGAGACTCACTTCGATTCTGTGTCTTCACATTTTGGGTATCGTGTTCTGCCGCCCGAGAACTACATCAATTTTCGCTCCAGAGGTTTCGCTGCCAATGAACGTCCCGATGCTGCACTGGCCTTTCTCAATCTAAATCTGCAGAATTATCCGCAGAGTCCCAAGGCACATGAGGCTATAGGCGATTACCACCTGGATGAAGAAGACACCGACGCAGCTCTTCTGCATTTCACCCATGCCGTTGATCTCGGCGCAGGGGATGAAACTCAAGAGAAGATCGCTTCACTGCTTGCAGATGATTAGGCGCCGAGCTGAAAGCGTG
>CAXBLN010000088.1:0-15150 GCA_963976555.1 uncultured Gammaproteobacteria bacterium | reverse complement strand
CCCCGCCCGACGTGCAGAAATTTATGCAGAGATAAATGCCGAAGCACAGTTGGCAGCTCAGTTCTCCGTACCTAACGAAATCGACAAGGTCTACAACAGCATGGGTGGAACCGCGTTGAATGCGCACACCTGGTATGAGGAGACCGTCTACAAAATAGGGCTGCCATCGAACCGGCTGCAGCAATGGGCCGAAATAGAATCCGATAGATTCATCAACCCCGTATTCCGTCTTTTTCATACCGAACTGGAAACGGTCTACGAAGAAAAGAACCGCACGCTGGATAATAAGGATCGCCTTATCGGCACCGCCATTGACGAGATGTTATACAAGGTTCACCCATACGGCCAGCAGCCCACGATCGGCACGGTGGAGCATCTGAAGAATCCTTCCCTTGTTTACATACAGAATTACTTCGACACCTACTACGTGCCTAACAATATGGCCATCTTCATGAGTGGTGACATCGATATCGATGAAACCATCGCTCTGATCAGCGAGAAGTTTTCCAAGTGGGAAGCAAAGCCAATACCTGAGGTAGGCCCTTGGGTGGAAGAACCCTTGCAGGGCGCCGAGCGCCGTACCGTGCAATATCCGGGCGAGGAGCAGGTACAACTCGCTTTTCGCACCGCTGGCAATGGCAGTGCCGACAAGGAAGCCCTGATTCTGCTGGATATGATTTTAGACAACCGCACCGCCGGACTGATTAACCTGAACCTGAATCAGCAGCAGCTAGTCTCCGGGGCAGGCTCTTCGCCGCTGTTCCTGAACGATGCCGGTTCGCAGAATCTGTATGGTATCCCGAAGCAGGATCAGACCCTCGAAGAAGTCGAACAGCTACTGCTAGACCAGTTGGAGATCATTAAGAACGGCGAGTTTGAAGATTGGATAATTGCTGCAATCATCAACGACTTCAAGAAGAACGAGAAGGCTAGCCTCGAGTTCAATCAGGCTCGCGTGAGCATGATGCGCGATTCCTTCATCCAGGGTACAGACTGGAGTTACCACGTAGCCGAACTCGACAGGATGAGTCAGCTCACCAAACAGGACGTCGTTGATGTCGCCAACAAATACTTTGGCAATGACTACGTAGCCGTATATCGCATCGATGGACCGAACGAGATTCCGGCCGTCGAGAAGCCAAAGATCGATCCGGTGTCTATCGACTCATCTTTGCAATCGGATTTCGCCACACAGATTCTGGCGATGGAAGTTGATGAAATCGAGCCAACCTATGTGGTTGCCGATCGCGATTACCGCGTCGTGGAGTTCGCAGATGGCGTGCAACTCTACTATGCACCAAACCCGCTGAATGATCTGTTCTCCTTCTCCGTCAGCATTGAAGTCGGCACGGAAGAGAATGAAAAGCTGGGTCTGGCAGGCGCGCTGATGGATGTCGCTGGCACGACTACCAAAACAAACGAAGAGCTGCAGAAGGAATGGTACCAGATGGGTACGGATTTCCGCTTCGGCGCCGGAGAGAACTCATCGGGCATTGCAATCTCAGGCCTAGACGAACAGTTCGAAGCGTCGCTGGCACTGGCGATGGATTTAATCAAGAACCCCAGTACCGACGAGGAGACTCTGGAGCAGATGAAAGGCATCTTGCTTAAATCCAGACAGGACCAGAAGAGCTCGCCGCCGGCCATTTCGAGAGCGCTAACTCTCTATAATCGCTACGGTGAAGAATCTCCCATGCTGGAGGCACTAACTCGCGAAGAAATCATGGCCTCCACGGTGGACGAACTACTCGCGCTTCCGGCCGATCTGCTCAACTACAAGCACACACTCACCTATACTGGCTCCATGCCATTGGAGGACGTTGTCGAAGTGCTGCGCCGTCAGCATCCGATCGCAGGCGAGCTTGAAGACACTCCGGCATATCGTTTCCGCACGGCACGAGACATTAGTGAAACTGAGGTCTATGTAGTCGATCAGCAGACAGCACAGGCCCAGGTACGCATCGAATATGCAGATGGCGTCTTCGACAATGATGATAGTGTCATGTCTTCTATCTACACCAATTACTTCGGTAGCGGCATGTCGAGTGTTGTCTTTCAAGAGCTGCGCGAGGCACGCGCTCTGGCTTATACAGCCGGCGCTCGCTATGCACAGGGAGGTCGATTGAACGACCAGAACATAATGCTAGGCACCATCGGCACACAAACTGACAAAACAGTAGATGCGCTTAACGCCTTCATCGATCTGATCGACAACATGCCTGAATCCAGCGAACGTTTTGATAGGTCGGTTGAGTCGCTGGTGAATCGCTACCGCACCTCAAAGATCACCTTCCGCGAGGTAATCGGCGCAGTTCGTAGCTGGGAACTCCTAGGCATAGAGGGCGATCCCCGCAGAGAGCGCTACCAGGAATTGCAGACAGCGAGCATGGACGACCTGCTGCGCTTTCAGCAAGAGCACGTTAAAGACAGACCGAAGCTGATCTCCATCGTCGGAGATCTGTCGATTATCGAACAAGAGGAACTTGAGCAATTCGGTACGGTCAAACAAATTCAAATAGACGACTTATTCGTAGACTAGAATACTGCGGGCCTCATTCGGAGGCCTCAGTGATTACTGGCAGCAGCTTTGCCGCCAGTAATCCTGGCTCTACGCCTAATGTCACCAGCGAGTATCACTTCCTATGCAGGCCTTATCCGTTGTTGGGCTAAGCAAGAACTATGGTTCCTTTGTCGTACTCGATGACCTCAATCTGCACATAGAAAAAGGGTCGATTCATGGCCTCGTTGGCCTAAACGGTTCCGGAAAGACCACGACCATAGAATGCATACTCGGCCTACAGAGTTTCAATTCCGGCAGTATCACTGCGCTAGGCCACGCGCCTCGGCAACTGCATCTGAGTAAGGGCAAGCTCGTTGCCATCTTCGATAGCCCAAGCCTTCATCCAAACCTGACTGTCAGGCAAACCTTACAACATGCGCTACTACTGACTGAGTCGCCAGCCCGGAGTCCGGCAGACGTAGAAGAATTGCTAGGCATTAGCCGCTTTAAGAACTTCAAAATCAAGAATCTATCCCTGGGCAACAAGCGTCGCACATCCATAGCTCAAGCCTTGTTAGGCCAGCCCGAATTTGTAGTTCTGGACGAACCCTTCAACGGCCTCGACGCAGAGGGAGTGGATGATGTACTCGCACTAATCAGCACACTGAATCGAGAACATGGCACGACATTTTTATTGTCGAGCCATCAACTACCCTATCTCGAACAGATCTGCAGTCACATCGCTATACTGCACAAGGGAAAAATCAGTCACAGCGACACCATCAACAAACTGTTAGGGAATACGCAAACAACGCTACAGATCAGCACTCCGAATATCGAAGCCGCCAGCAAATTACTCGAATCGCGAGCCGGCACCAAGCTGCTTGGAGTTGATGCAGACGGATATCTGAATGTAAGCATCTTGGATTCCGACTCCGCTTCAATAAACTCGGCGTTAGTTGAAAAGCAAATCCCTGTGTCAGAACTCATACTCAAACGTGCGTCCCTTGCCAGATTGTTCCGTCAGATTACCAGCGAGGACGCCCAATGAACGGCCTACTCGTTGCCATCAAATCAGAGCTATTCGTAGCACTGCGCACTTTCGCGAGCAAGCTGATCGTATTGGCCCCGACGCTGCTTGCCGCAGCTCAGCTATTGCTGGTAAAACTCACCGAGACAGGCCAGCAAGCGCGTGACAGCTTGCTAGGCGGAAGCAGTTTCGAAGACTCGATCGCAAATAACGCTTACGGCTTCTTCGTCGATGGACTTAGCACCGGGCTCACCATGCTGGGACTGCTGCTGGTAGCACAGGGCGCCTATAGCTTCAGTTACGAGCGTGATATCGGCAGCATCCGGCACACGCTCATCAGGCGAGTTAGCCGAAGCGGCGTACTCACCGCAAAACTGCTTCATCTACACCTGCTAGCCCTGCTGTCTGCGCTGCTGTTAGTCATAACCTGCTTCTTGTTGAGTGGCCTGCTTTGGGAATATGGCGCGATCGTAGAAGATGGCTTCGAGCTTATCAGCGAGCAAGAAATTCGCGAGGAAATCTGGCTCGGGATTCAATTGGCACTAGTCCCATTACCGGCGGCGATAGCCTTTGGCTTACTTATCTCTGTGTCCGCTCAGTCGGCTACCCAGGCAGTTACGACTGCTCTGGGCATTACTCTTGCTATCGATATCTTCAAAGGCCTGGCGGGTGACGCGGCTAACTATCTCTACGCAAGCTTTCAGCCTTCTCTAATAGATCAATCCTATCTGCAGTCGGTGAGTCGAATCGTGCGCGGTTACTCCGATGTACTAATAGATGATAGTGTCTTGCAATTGAATATGTGGGTGCCCTTTCCCGCCCTCATAGTGTTTTTCGGCTTAGGGCTATGGATCGTGCAGCGAAGGAACATATAGATATGATTCAACACAATCTACGCCGCAGGTTTACTTGGCTACTGCTACCGGCGATGACTATTCTAACGGGCTGTGTCAGTTACGAGCCTGCCCTACTCATTCCTGCGCTGAATCTCTCTGCCGAGGACGTCAGCCTTTCGGAAACTGCCGGACCTAGCGAGGCGAGGATCGATTTTGGATTACAAGTCGGGCTAAACGAGAGCGACTCCCTGAGTAATATTGAAATTCTTCCCGGCGTTCGCGTTCGTGATGTAGCGGCCAACGGCGCCGCCGATTCAGCAGGAATTCAGCTAGCCGATATTATCCTCAGCATCAATGGCACTGAAACCAACCATCCCGACGTGGTAGTGGCTCTGCAACAACAGGCGCCTGACGGTGAGAGCTACCTCTTTAATGTGCGCAGAAATACCCTGGTGTTCGAGGCAACGGTGATACCCCGTAGCGTCAGCAGCAACCCCGCCCCACGGGTACTCTACCGAGTCGACCCTGTCGCGAGTCGCGCTGCATATCGAACGGAGATGGTCAGCGTACGCTCAGAGCCAGCGATTGCGGCGGCTCGAGTAGTCGAGGTGTTCGAAGGTAGTCCCCTTCGGGAGGCAGCAATCGCAGCCGGCGACTTGATCTTGGCCGTAGACGGCCTGCCGCTGAATTCGGCGCAGGACCTGGTGAATCGATTCAACTCTCAATTCCAGCTGGGAGAGACGGTGAACGTAACAGTCTACGATGGTCAGTCGGTAACCGAGAGGCAATTCGAGCTTTGGGACCCGGGTAGACGCGTGAGCGAAGTCTCCCTTGGACCCTTGTTTCGCTATCAGTCCTCGTTAGCGCCACGAACAGACAGTATTTCCCTATTAGACTTCTGGTTATTCTCACTATATAGCTACAATCGAGTCGACGAGGAAAGGACTCACAGCATTCTCGGTCTTATTAAATTCAGCAGTGATGTTGGCGAACTGGTAGAGGAAGGCAACTAGAATAAGATAGCTATGTCTATGAAACATGTGACCCACAATATAATTCGAAATTGCGACCTGCCATTCGCCGGTCTCTTCTTTTTCTCGTTGTGGGGAAGTTCTGTATGCGCTCAATCCAACTATGTAGCCTTCGAACTCGAGCGTGAGAACAATTGGGATCGGCAGCTAGCCTTCGAAGACTTGAATGGAGACGGACTAAAGGACATCGTTCATGCGAGCTACCAAACTGCGATCGGGCGAGAATTACATGTTTTCCATCAGCAGACCGATGGCAGTTTTTCCGCCACTGAACAGCGCATCGAGATCAAGACTGAGATAATCGCAGTCGGGTTCGCTGACCTGCGGCCTAGCCCTGGCGTTGAACTCTTGCTGCTATCTAGCTCCGGTGTATTTAGCCTCTCCTCTGCCGAGGAAGGCTACGCTGGCAACATTAAGCAGCTATTCGAGTGGGAGTTAATTGCGGCCGTACCCGACTCTGAGAGAGTGCAGTTTTTAACCGGACTGCAGGATGTCGACGGTGATGGCGAGATTGACTTACTGCTTCCCGGCGATGGCGTCTATGGACTGTTCAAAAACAGGGGCAACGAAATCTTCGAGTTGATTTCTACTTTTAGCACTGACAATGAAAGCCTCGCCGTTGTGCAACGTGGTCGCGGCAACGGAGGCTTTGACGCGAGAATCGCCATCAACGCCGAAGAAGGGGTAGCGATTGAGTTGACCACCGAATCGAATTCCTATTTTGACGACTTCGTAGAGCAGTGGCAGGCGAGCTCTGAACCTAGCCGTTCGCTACTTCGCGCAGAAAACTGGATGCCCAGCGCCGTCTTTGCCCAGCTAAACGGCGATACGCTTACAGATATAGCCTATATCAATGAGGGCAGCGATGGTCTGGGGCAACTCAATATCCATTTTCAGGACTCCGAATCCGGCTTCTCCGAGGAAGCGAATTGGACCGGGAGTATCGATACTCGAGGCGATATGCATCTCGTCGACGCAGACAACGACACAGTGCTGGACCTGCTGCGGATAACCGGACAAGGCAACGATCGCAGCGCGTATTTGTATCGCAATAGCAACGGAGGCTTCGATCTACAGAAGCCCGATCAGGTCATGCGCTTCTCAGGTTACGACGTGCGGGTCAATATCATTCCTCTATCTCCTAACTCGACCCCTGTATTGAATGTTAGCTACTACACCATCCCTGTGGTCGATGCGATTCGCAATGCCAGCATCAATCGCAGTCAGCTGATATTTGGCAGCGAAGATGTTCAGGAGAATCAGTTTTTCAATCGGCGACCAAACTCTCGCCTGGATGAAAGTTTCTCGGCAGCTAATGTACGGGGGCTTTCTGAGCAGATGTCTTTGCAATATGACGTCGACGGAGACGGTCGCAATGACGCCCTCTATGTTACGGAGAACGGTACAGTCGCCGCGAAGAAAATTAATCAGGACCTGACAATAGCCAGCGAACCTTTTTGGGAATATGTCTCCTCTCGCAGCGTATACGAGTTTCAAGTATTACAGCTCAATCAGGATGGCAAGCCAGACCTGCTGCTACGCCACGCCACGGCAACCACTCTATTGGTCTCTGCGCCATGATTCGCTTCTCTCCTTATATGAAACTCTTACTCTGCACCGGTCTACTCGCAATTTGTGGCAGCGCCTATGCCATGGAGTTAAGTTTCAATCAGCAAGAATTTCAGCTGCCGGCGCAGACGGAGAATCTGGTGGTCGTCGATCTCAATGGTGATGGTCTACAGGAACTAATCGCGGTGCTCGATAGAGGGCTTGTTGTCTACTTTCAATCCGAGAGCGGCTTCGACTTTGAGGCAGGGCAGGCTATCGACTTCCCGGGGCAATCCATCGGCTGGGATCTAAGCACACAATACTCAGATGCTGGAAACACGGCTATCATCGCCCTGATCGATGGCAGCAGCGTCCTGGCCTGGTCGGTTGAGGAACGAACGATCCTCGAACCATTCCCCGTTAAGTCGAATCTCAACGGCTTCCTTAGCAAGGGCGTTCACCGCCTGCACTTTTCCAGAGACATTAACGGTGACTCTATTGATGATTTACTCATTCCAGGTGCGGGGGTGATCAATCTTCATATTAGTAACGGCCTTCAAGATGATGGCGGCTTCGGTTATCAGGCACCACTCAATGTTCGCTCCGAGTTGCGCATGCGTACCAACCTAAACGAGGGTAGTCTCGAACGCCGAACCGGACAGTCTATCCGCATCCCCATGATGGAACTGAGAGACGTCAATAGCGATGGCTTCGACGATTTGGTTTCTCGAACAGAAGAGGAACTTAAAGTTTTTATCGCCAACCCGAACGGCGTTGCCTATTTCCCCAATGAGGCGAACTACTCTCTCGACATATTAGAGATAGAAGAAAGACTAGGCGAATTCGACATCGACAATCTGGATTTCTCTAACCTCACCGGTATTCTGGCCCTGACCCACGAAGAGATTCTTGAGGACGTCGATGGCGACGGCATAGACGACATGCTGCTGCGGGAAGGCGGCAAAGTCTCTCTCTTCGGCGGCAGCATCGATAGCATGGATTTCAGCCAACCGCGGCAAGTATTGCGCTCGGGAGGGAATGTTCTCAGCACTTTCTTGCAGGACGAAAATGAGGATGGCCTGAAAGACCTGTGGCTGTGGCGTGTGGAGAGTATCTCCGTCGGTGACATCTTCGTCTGGCTTGCCTTGTCTGGCAGCGTTGCTATAGAGGCGTTTATCTATCCAAACGACGGCGAGAGATTCGCACGGCGACCCTCACGCAAGCTCACTATCGACCTAAAGTTTCCCTCGGTTATCAGCCTGACATCGACCTTCAGAGATATAGAGCGTGAGATATCGGCAACCGAATCTGAGGAAGTAGTCTTCAGCGGGCTCGCGGACCTGGATGACGATAGGAGTCAACAAGACCTGATATTGATGATCAACAACCGCATAGATATTTTCCTGAACAGCATACAGCCAGAAGAGCAGCCGGGCGACGACACTGCCCAGTTTCTCGGCGCATTGAATTACTCCCGAGAGCGTGACAATTACGAGTTTAATATTCGCGACGTTATCGAGAACATCTCCATAGGCGGAAACCGCTACATTGACTTGGCAGCCGATCGGGCAGCGGACTCGACTATCGAACTCGGCCAGCCAGTCACGGCCGGCGCTGTAATACCAGTAACGCTCAATGCTGACGAACGCGAGGATATCATCGTGCTTACCGAAGGTGACGGTAGTCAGATCAGAGGTTTGCTGTTACTCTCGAATTGAATCCATTCACTCGTTTCTTCTGTAACCGAAGCGCTATGGGCCTGAACCATGAAACACGCAGTCTGGATTACTTTACTGATAGCCCTCGTAGTCATCAATGTGGCCGCCGAGTTGGTCTTCTATTTTAGCGGTGTCTACATCGCCATGTTCTATCGCATAGTGCTGGTTACGGGCATCACCGTCATCTGTGCAATCTTCGTCGGCGCGATTCTGCTGATCCGGGTATTAGATCAAGAGAAGCCTCTCTCAGGTAATGTTCACGACACACTAGGCGCAGACAAAAAACTGGACTAGCTATGAAGACACTCGCTACGGTCGCAGCTCTCGCTATTGGTCTTGCCGTATTCGCCTTCAATGAGAACCAGCAAAACAAACTACTACAGCAACAGATCGAAAATTATGACCGACAGGTTTCGCTGCTGCTGACTCAGATCGAGACCAGAAGCTTGCAGAACATCGAGACCGACAGACAGATGCGCTCAATACAGACTGAATTGGCGGGCCGCGACAGTCAGATAGCCTCGCTAACATATCAACTTGATCTCGCGCAGCAACAGACGGACCCGGACTACGAAGAATTAGAAGCGCAAATCCGCACCCAACTGAAACGCGAGCTTGCATCCAATGGCAGCAGCGTCAGCACCGACCCTCGTGTCTCCCTAATCAAACAACTGCGCGAACTCGACCCTATGGCGATTGGAGAGGTCTACGCCATGAACGCGCAATATGGCGAGTTTCTCGGGGAGTTGGATGTCAGCGAGGATCGCCTGGAAGTGGTTATCAATGCACTAAGCAATATGCTCAGCGATCAGAACCAGGCACGGGCCGAGATAGCACTGGCAATGCAAGCCAGCCCTGCGGCCGCCACCCAGGAAGAGATGTATAGACAGATACTGTCGATAGCTAGCCCCGAGGCACAATTGGAGGCCCTTTCCTACGATCTAAGCGATTCAGAGCTAGAGGCCTTTAGCGAGTTTCAGGAACGCAGGCAAAACAGTTCCGCATTCTTTGGCAGAGCTGGGGCATCGCCTGTCGGCTCAGGTCTAATTCGTGGCGGATTAATACAGAATGGACCCGGACAGACCGAAGTAATTCAACTGATGCCTGCTATGCCTATCAACTAAAAGACTCACCCACTAACTAAAAGCCTCCCGGCTAATCCTCAAGCAAAAACTTCACTGCAGACGACACGCGCCCACGTTGTGCTTTAGAGGGAAATATGGTTACATCAATGGCCGTTCTCAGATTGAAAGAGCACATTATTTATTCAATATTTTCAATCAGTTAAGAAAGAACACCGGCAATGGGTAAAGCCCAAAGCTGTGCCGGCATGGAACCGATAAGAAGATGAAAAACCTCGCACTCTGTATTGCAATTCTATTTCTACTTACATCCTGTAGTGATGAACTAAATCGTGCACGTCCCTACGTGCTCACTACGGCCACTACAGGCGGTGCCTTCTACCCTGTCGGAGTTGCCCTCGCCACCATCGCCCATTCACAACTCGCAGACACACAGGGCATTTCACTCACCGCGATTAGTTCGGCGGGCTCACTCGAGAATGTAAAGTTACTCCGTGACAATCAGGCTCAGTTTGCCATTCTTCAGGGGCCTTTCGGCGCATGGTCCTGGGCCGGCGAAGGGCCTGTAAGCTCACCGCAGACACATATGCGAAGTGTTAGCGCACTGTGGCAGAACGTGGAGCATTTTGTACTGCTCAGCGAGCTTGCGACGACCGGTGAGATCATGGACTTGGATAATCTGAATGGTGAGCGCTATGTACTCGGTGCCAGAAACTCTGGAGCCGAACAGACCGGCAGGTTTATTCTGGAAACGCTTGGCATAGACTATGAAGCAAAAATGAATCTTGGCTATATGGGTTACGGCCCCACTACCAGCGCGATTCAAGATGGAAATATCGTTGGCATGAACATCCCGGCTGGCGCACCCGTCAGCTCGATCACTCAAGCCTATGCCCTACTCGGTGATCGCATGACCGTGCTCAATTGGACACAGGAATCCCTCGACAAGATAAATGCGCGTTACCCGCTATGGGATTGGTATCTGCTGCCTGCGGGCACCTACCCCAATCAAGAAGAGATGATAAGCACGGTAGGATCACCCAATGTCCTGGTAACGCGAGCAGACATACCTGACGACGTGGTCTATAACGTAACTAAAGTTATATGGGAAAACCTGGCAACACTGCAAGATATTCATGGCGCAACTAAAGATATGCGCCTCGAGATTGCTATCGAGGGATTGGGCGCTCCGCTACACCCTGGTGCGATTCGCTATTATCGCGAAGTAGGCTTGGAAATACCCGCTCGCCTACTCCTGGAAGAGACAAGCCCGACAACAGATCAGGCAGAGGGAGTTTAAGATCCGTTCATGAAATCAACCTATCTGCGCTGGGCCGCGTTCTTCTTCGCCCTTTTCCATATCTATTGCAACGTCTTCGCCAGCATCTCCGAGCTCTGGCTTTCAGCCATTCACTTCGGCGGCTTCTGTGCTATTTGCGCACTCATGGGCAACGAATCGGAGACGGTGCAACGTAAGTCGGCTACCTATTGGATCAACATTCTGCTGGCGCTTACAGCAATAGCCACGTCAGCCTATCTAATCCTTTTCGAGAATGCCCTCTATGCACGTGAGACCGAATATATCCTCAGTGATTATGTATTCTCGCTACTTGCTATCGGTCTGGCCATAGAATTCACGCGACGCACTACCGGCTGGTTCATGCCAATCCTGATCCTGCTCAGCCTCTCTTATATTTTATTTCTGGGTCGTTATATCGGCGGGGTATTCTCCTTCCCAGGCCTAAGCCTGGAGACAGTGCTATACCGTAGTTTCTTCACCAGCGAAGGCATGTTCGGGCTGACGGCGCAGATATCGTCCACTTTTGTGTTCATGTTCATTATTTTCGGATCATTCCTGTTGCGATCAGGTGCCGGCGACTTCATTGTCAAGCTGGCTCAGTGTCTCGCCGGGCGCTTCACTGGCGGCGCGGGTCTCGTCGCGGTAGTAGGCTCTGGATTGATGGGTTCAGTCTCCGGGTCCGCCGTTGCTAATACCGTCTCTACCGGCGTGATAACCATCCCGATGATGAAGAAGTCCGGATTCCCGGCAAAGTTTTCGGCGGGCGTCGTCGCCGCCGCATCGACTGGAGGTGCCCTCATGCCGCCGGTTATGGGAGCAGGCGCCTTCGTACTGGCGAGCTATACGCAGATCTCCTATCTAACTATTATCGCTGCGTCCTCACTTCCTGCCATTCTCTACTTCCTGACAGTTTGCTACTTCGTTCGTATCGAAGCGAAACGTCTGGGTCTGACACTAACTCCCAGCAACGAGACAGAGAAGGTTTCGGTGGTTTTGAAGGAAGGTTGGCACTTCATTATCCCCATGGTTATTCTGGTAGCCTTTCTGGTAGTAGGCTATACACCCACTACCTCCGCCGCCTTCGCCATCATTAGCGTCATCGCCTCCTCCTGGCTATCGTCGAATCCGATGCAACTAACGGACATATTCGATGCGACGGTAGACGGCGTAAAGACCATGGTGTCCACCGCCCTGCTGCTAGTGGCCGTGGGTATCATAATCAATGTAGTGACGACTACTGGAGTAGGCAACGCCTTCTCCTTGATGATAGTTGAGTGGGCACAGGGCAGTCTCTTCATAACACTCATTCTAGTTGCACTGGCTTCGCTGGTTCTCGGCATGGGCCTGCCGGTGACAGCGTCCTATATCGTGCTCGCGACGCTCTCTGCACCGCTGATATTCGATCTGATTTCGCAATCACAGTTACTGATCGCACTACAGGCAGGAGATCTTCCCTCAAATGTGGCAGCTACTCTGAGCCTGTTCGGCGGCGATCCGCTGACAGCCTTGCAGGAGATGCCGCTGGAGATGAAACAACTGATCAGGCAGGAAATGATAGAACCTGAATTGTTGACGGGCATGTTATTGAGTGCACACCTGATTATTTTTTGGCTCTCGCAGGACAGTAATGTCACGCCTCCAGTATGCCTCGCCTCGTTCGCCGCAGCGGGTATCGCGGGCACGCCCCCTATGGCAACAGGGCTTACCAGTTGGAAGGTCGCAAAGGGTTTGTATCTCGTGCCAGTCCTGTTCGCCTATTCACCTCTGATTTCCGGAACCTGGCCCGAGCGCATTGAGGTTTTCATCTGGTCGTGCATGGGTCTATATGCGCTTGCTGGAATTCTGTCGTGGCACTTGGAGGCAAAGATAAACGCAATGATAGCCGCACTCCTGCTGCTAAGTGCTGGCCTGCTCTTGTGGACACCATTTCCTATTTATTACCACGTGATTGGTGCAGCAATTCTGTTTGTCATAGTCTTCATGCAGAACCGCGCGAATAACACAGCACAGGTCAGTCCAGCTTAATATCCAGAATTAACAGCAAACTAAAATACCTTGTCTAGTAAATCTTCTATACACGCAAAGAGTAAATCATGAGCAAGCACACAGCCAAACAGATACACCTCATCAGCCGTCCCAGCGGCATGCCCAGCCACGAACACTTCAAGCTCATTGAAGTAGAACTCGCATCGCCGCAACCGGGCGAAGTACTGGTGCAAAATCGCTATATGTCTGTTGACCCCTACATGCGAGGGCGCATGCGTGAGAATGCGGTCTATGCCGAGGCCTATGCATTGAACTCAGTCATGTACGGCGGTGCCGTCGGCGAGGTACTTGAATCTGCCGATCCCTCGCTTCAAGCGGGCGACATCGTCTTGAATGGGGCTGCTTGGCAGGACAAATTTATCGCCAAGGCGGACACCCTCAGTAAGCTCGAACCCTTCGACGCAGATCAACTTTCTCTCTACCTGGGCACCCTGGGAATGCCTGGCCTAACCGCCTATGTAGGCTTGTTGAAATACGGAGAACCTAAGCAGGGAGAGACTGTGTTTGTATCTGCCGCGTCCGGTGCGGTAGGTGCCAATGTCTGTCAGCTAGCGAAACTAAAAGGTTGCCGCGTCATCGGCAGCGTTGGTAGCGACGCCAAGGCGCAGTGGTTAAAAGATGAGTGTGGGGTCGACGCGGTTATCAACTACAAGACCTGTGGAGATCTTACTGACGCGCTTGCCGCTGTAGCGCCCGACGGCGTAGACATCTATTTCGAAAACGTGGGTGGAGATCACCTGCAGGCTGCTCTGAATGTGATGAACCCATTCGGCCGCATAGCTGCATGTGGAATGATCGCAAGCTACAACAATGCCGAACCGGCACCGGGCCCTAACAACCTGATGTTGATCGTAGGCAAGAAGATTCGCATCAACGGCTTCATCGTTTCCGATCACGCCGATATGCGCGAGAAGTTCCTATCGGAAATGATTCCATGGATTCAGGAAGGAAAGATTAAGAGTCGCGAAACCGTTCACGAGGGAATAGAGAATGCGGTCGATGCCTTTCTCGGTCTGTTTAGCGGAAACAACTTTGGCAAGATGGTTGTAAAACTCTAGTAAAACTCTAAGAGTCACGCCCTATGCTTTGCTAATGCGTGCCAAAAACCTATCTAGCGCGTTAGCAAACTCTCTCTTATCCGCCTCGCTCATCTGAGCGGGGCCACCACTGTGAATGCCGCTGCTACGCATCGTATCCATAAAGTCCCGCATATTAAGTTTCGCCTTGATACTGCCGGGAGAAAACATCTCCCCGCGTGGGCTGAGAGCGAGCGCCCCCTTCGTGATCAACTCATCGGCGAGCGGTATGTCGTTGGTGATGACGAGATCGCCCGGCTGTGCTCTGCGCACGATCTCATTGTCGGCTACATCGAAGCCCTGGCCAACCTGAATCGCCGTGATGTTCTTATGGGGAGGGGTTTGCATAGCCTGATTAGCCACCAGGCATAGTGGCACACCGGTACGCTCGGCAGCACGGAAGAGAATTGCCTTTATAGCTTTTGGGCAAGCGTCTGCATCGACCCAGATAGTCATGACTTAGATCCTGATTCCTGTGTTCTCAGCCACCCTGCTTGGGATGTCATGTCCCAGACAATGGTAGCTCCTGGTCCTTC
Source organism: uncultured Gammaproteobacteria bacterium (assembly GCA_963976555.1). Taxonomy (GTDB): domain Bacteria; phylum Pseudomonadota; class Gammaproteobacteria; order Pseudomonadales; family Pseudohongiellaceae; genus UBA9145. The sequence goes on along the minus strand of CAXBLN010000088.1, from coordinate 447 downwards.
AAGTCTTCGACAGCCTGATTATGACTCAGGTAATTCGACCCGGAAATATTTGCAATCAAAGCCGTCCTGTTCAGCCTGTCCATTATCGGGCCCTTGACCTCGGACAGATGCAACTTGATACCAAGCTCGCTGAGTTCGCGATTAATCTTCTCCAATGTTTGCAGCGCGCTTAAGTCTATCGCATTCACGGCAGTGCACATCAATATGACATGTTCCAGCTTGGGCTTCGCTGCCATCAGGCTGAATATTAACTCTTCCAGGTAACGCGTGTTAGCGAAATACAGGCTCTCGTCTATACGAATTGACAGAATCGAATCGAAGGTCTCTACATCGTGCCGATTAACATTTCGAAAATGTTCAGTGCCCCAGACCCTGCCCACAACAGCAACATGGGGCTGCGAAGTCTTATATAGATGTGTGACTAGAGAAGAGAGCACACCCGCTGCG
>CAXBLN010000087.1:0-15186 GCA_963976555.1 uncultured Gammaproteobacteria bacterium | reverse complement strand
ACACTGCAGATGCTCTGCTAACCGAACTTGCCAACATTCCGGACAATTACAAAATACTCTACGTTCATGGCGGAGCGCAGATGCAATTTTCTGCCGTGCCGATGAACCTTATCAACCGAAATCCGGCCAGGAAGGCGGCCTACGTCGAGTCGGGAAACTTCGCCTCGCTAGCGCGGAAGGAAGCATCTCGCTATGGCAATGTGACAGTGGCAGCCAGCAGTGAGGACACAGACTTCGATCGAATCCCCGATTTCGATGTGGCCGCTCTCGATGCGGATACATCCTACGTGCATATCACTAGCAACAACACGATCTATGGTACGCGCTGGCAGCAATTTCCGGACACCGGGGAAATACCCCTGGTTGCCGATATGACCTCAGAACTGCTTTCGCGCAGACTCGATATTTCTCAGTTTGGAATTATCTTCGCCGGCTTGCAGAAGAACCTCGGACCACCAGGACTTGCCTGTGTAATTGTGCGCGAAGACTTACTTGGGCATGCAATACCTGAAACGCCTAGCCTTCTGAATTACAAGACCTATGCAGATAAGCACTCTCTTGCAAACACCAACAATACATTCGCCATTTACATGATGAAGCTGGTATTGGAGTGGCTGAAAGGCGAAGGCGGGGTCGATGTCATAGAGGCACGCAACAATGAAAAATCCGCGCTTCTGTATGACGTGATAGACAGCTCGGATTTCTACCTTGCCGCGGTTCACAAGGACCATCGCTCCACTATGAATGTCACGTTTAATCTGGCTAACAATGATCTGCTCGATGATTTCTTAGCGCAGGCGTTGGCCAAGGGCTTGTATGCTCTCAAGGGACATCGAAATGTCGGTGGTATCCGCGCCTCAATCTATAATGCAATGCCACGCGAGGGTTGCGAAGCACTAGCCGCGTTCATGCAAGAGTTCGAGAAGAACAACGCCTAAGTCTGCTCTGGGCTGCTGATTTGTCTGGCGGGCTCTCGCACGTTTACTTAAGCGAGGGCCTGCTGTAGTTTTGGCGGATAACGCCAACAGATCTTGTCATGGACAGCTTCCGGAAAATAATTCATTGCGACTGCGATTGTTTCTACGCTTCGATTGAGATGCGCGACAATCCAGACCTTGCCAATCTACCTATAGCCGTCGGTGGCTCTCCAAAGCGCCGCGGTGTAGTTGCCACGTGTAACTACGAGGCGCGCAAATTTGGCGTGCACTCGGCCATGGCTTCGGCTACAGCGCGAAATCTCTGTCCTGACCTTATAATCATTCGACCCGATATGGAGAAATACCGGGAAGCATCCCAGCTTATTCACAAAGTCTTCCAGCGCTATACCGACTTGATCGAACCTCTATCTCTCGATGAAGCCTTTCTCGACGTCACTGACTGCAAGCAACTCGATGGCAATCCTAGCCGCATAGCCAGAGCGATTCGCAATGAGGTGCGAGATACGGTCGGGATCACCATTTCCGCCGGTATTGCGCCCAATAAATTTCTGGCGAAAATCGCCAGCGACTGGGAGAAACCAGATGGGCAATTCAGAGTATCGCCCGAACAGATCACAAGCTTTGTCGCCACACTACCCGTCAAGAAATTACACGGTGTAGGCAAGGTAACAGAGGCCAAGATGAAGCGACTTGGATTGGTGTGCTGCGACGATCTTAGAATACTAGGCAAGGACAAGCTCCGCGAACACTTCGGCAGCTTCGGCGATCGTCTGTACGAACTAAGCCAGGGCATAGATAGCCGCCCGGTCCAGCCGGATCGAATTCGTAAATCGATTAGCGTGGAAAACACTTTCTCAGAGGACTTACCCAATCTGGAAAGTTGCCTGCGCGAACTCGGAGATCTCGAACAACAGCTCTCGAAGAGAATACTCGGCATGAAAGACAGCTATCTAATCCAGAAGCAATTTGTAAAAATCAAATTCCACGACTTCGTAGGCACTACGGTAGAGATGATCTCCTCAACTACAGCAACTGAGAACTATAGAGCTCTCTGCGAGCAGGGTTTTGCGCGCGGCAGCAAGCCAGTTCGACTTCTGGGCATCGGAGTCCGGTTGAGCCCCGTTTCAGACAAGGCAGAAACCACAATCGGAAAAGACCAACTTAGCCTCGGCCTGGATTCTTAAACCTATGAGCAGATACCGTCCCCCGCAACCACCCAGCGCGAAATACATTACCGCAGAGGGAGAGAAAGTTTTAAAGGCCGAGCTACATCAACTGTGGAAGGTGGAGCGACCCGAGGTTACCCAATCTGTTTCTGAAGCCGCCGCCCTCGGCGATAGATCCGAAAACGCCGAGTATATCTATGGAAAGAAACGACTTCGAGAGATTGACCGGCGGGTTAGATACTTAAGAAGGCGACTGGAGGAAATGACGGTAGTTTCAGAGCCGCCAACGAATCAGCACAAAATCTATTTTGCGGCGGTCGTCACGCTCGAAGATCAAGACCGAAACACGCACAAATACAAGATAGTGGGCCCCGATGAGCTAGATCCTAAGAAGGGGCATATAAGCATCGATGGACCACTGGGTCGCGCACTTCTTGGCAAGGAAGTAGATAGTGAGATAGAAATCGAATCCCCACAGGGCCCTATGGCCTACTCTGTATTAGCGATCGAATACCCAAGCAGCTAAGCCAGAAAGAGCGGCATATGAAACATGTGACCATTATCGCAATCCCAAAAGCATTGGGCTCAGCCGTCACAATCCCACTGGAAATGCTTAGCGCGGCCAACGATATTGCCAGGTCCAGAAGGCAGTTGGATAAGCTCGTGACCATCGAGCTCGCCACTGGTGTCGCTGCAACTGAATTGCAGCTCAGCGGAGGTCTGAACATCAGCTGTCAGACTACGCTGAGCAAGATAAAGAGAAGTGACTTAATATTCGTGCCCGGCATCTGGGGAAACCCCAGAGCATCAATATCCAAACTACAGGCTCTGCTAAAGTGGCTCGCCAAGCAATATCGCGCGGGCAGCACGATTTGCTCTGTTGTGACCGGCAGCTTCTTTCTGGCGGAGGCAGGATTGCTCGAGGGCAAGTCCAGCACTACCCACTGGCGGTTCTTCGATGAATTTGAGCACCGCTATCCGAACGTAAACCTGCAACGGAAACGATTCATCACTAGCGATGCAAATCTTTACTGCACTGGAAGCATAAACGCGGTGCGCGACATCATGTTACATTTTATCGAGCAGCTGTATGGAGACTCGATTGCCAACGAGATCGCTAGGCAGTTTACTCATGAACTTAAACGCTCCTATGAGTCACTGCTGTTGAATGAAGATCAGAAGCGTAGTCATCACGACGAACAAATCATTAAAGTTCAGGAGTGGCTTGACCAAAATTATAGATCCGACGTGATCATTCGCGAGTTAGCTGAGAATTTTAAGCTTAGTGTGCGCTCCTTGAACCGACGATTTAAATTCGCCACCAGTTCATCGCCTCTCCAATACCTGCAACAGCTGAGAATAGATCACTCAAAACAATTGTTGAAGCAAAGCAATCTTTCAGTGTCTGAGGTCGCTGACATGGTGGGCTATGCAGATGCGAGTTATTTCACGAGCCTGTTTAAAAGAGCGACGCAAGTTACGCCAAACGAATACCGAAATCTGGTTCGGAATAAGCTATTTCTTGCGGGAAAGTCTCAGGAAAAATAAAGGGGAATCTTTAGTAGCCCAAAGATCCCCCCTCTTCAGCGTATTACAGAAACTCAGTCAGCTGGTCGCTTGTTAAAATCAGCTAACTGATCTGCGCTCGCTTCTGACTGATACAGAGACTTCCATTCAGAATATGGCATGCCATAGACTATTTCTCTCGCAGATTCGTAATCTATATCAGCATCACGAGACTGCGCTTCTGCCACATACCATTTCGACAAGCAATTTCGACAGAATTTTGCGAGATTCATGAGTTCAATATTCTGCACGTCCTTGTTGTCATCAAGATGTTGCAGCAACCTCCTGAAGGTCGCTGCTTCTATTTCCTGCCTTGTTGCATCATCCATGTTGACTATCCCGCCGAGGCCGCGGCCTCGCTATTGGCAATATCTTCATCCTCTTCCACAAGCGCATCTGGATCCAGTGACAACGCCTCAATCTCTTGATGCAGCGGAGTCGCTCTATGCTTCTTATCGACAGACTTTAGCTGCCGTTCCGCCACGTTAAAGGCATCCCGGATGGCTACATATAAGTCTTCGTGAGCATGATTATCGTGTTGATCTTGATTCACGCGAACTTCCAGCGCTGGCGTGTGGATTTCGACGCCAACTGAATATACCTTGCCTTTATGGTGATTGTTATGCGGGCAATCTAATACCACTCGACCATTTATAATTTGATCACAGTAACGCTCTAGCTTTTCAATTCGTTTCTGTACAGCATCGCTGATGGCTTCGGTTTGATCGATATTGTGATAGACAATTTGGAATTCATTAGTCATAAAATACTATCTCCTGATTTCATTCAAAATGGCGAATTACAAAACTTCTATTCGGATCTAATGGTACCTCCTGTGAAATGATAAATTTTGTCCGAGATCAATTTGCAAGCGACAGCTATTCGCCATGGCTGAGAAGCAAGCAAGCTGCTGCGCGATCGCAATTGATCCGGGAAATAGTCTTCCGTAAAGAACAGAAAATTGAGTTTGAGACAGGGAGCTAAATACAGAAGCATTCAGATAAAGCGTTAGGAAGTGCACACGGTGGCGGTTCTCGAACATCCCTTCTCCTTAGTAGTTCGACCTCTAGACTACCCCTTTCAATTGGGTTTGTCTAAAGAACTTAGCTGATGCGGTAACACCAATGCCAGGGCTCGAAATCTATGCCATAGGGATTGCCTCGGGGGTAGCTAAGATGGAAGCCAAAGGAAGCTGCATTATCCATAAGCCATTGAAATGCAGCGGTATTCTCAAATTCCTCAATCAAGGCATCGCAGCCCAACGTACCAAGGTCGACGGCGCAACCGCTATGATGCTCGCTGTGGCCAGGCGCGGCATTCACCCGAAGAATTTCCTCGATGCCCTGCCCCTTGGAAAGCTTGGCCGCGATTAAGTCGTGCTGATATTGATAACCCCGAAAGGCGGATATGAGGAAGATTGATATACCCTCAACCGCGGCAGCCTCACGCATGGCTGACCAAGCTGAGAATGCCGCAGGCGTTAGCCTCTGAGGCCGCTGATAGAAATCCAGTTCGGTATCTACAAGCTCGGTGGGTTCCATGTACAACGGCAGTGAACAGCTAGCTGCGTAATCCTCAGGTATGCCTAGCACCCGATGCAGCCGCGCCAAAATTGCTTGTGGGTCTTTATTTTCGGTCATGTGGTGTCGGTCCTCGCCTACTTAGCAGACGAGGCCTTGCTTCATGCGAGTAGATTAAGCCCCGCTCGATTCGATTATCGAGCGTAGCTATCAAATACAGTCTCGATCCAGCGTTGCTCATTGATGAATCCCTGCCCCCAGGACTCGTATTCCTCTGCGAGCCCAGCGGCCACAGCCTCTTCCTTGCTCATCTGCTGTGACTTCATGACGCGTATGGTGGTCGACGTGTCCTTGACTACGTTATAGAAGGCGAGCAGATCCGCCTTGCTACCTAATGCTCCATGACCGGGAATAACAGCAGTATCTTCGTCGATCCAGGAGAGGGCTTTTTCGAGGTTGCTGATATAGCCCTGAACTGTGCCGCCACTGGCCAGATCAACGAAGGGGAAGGCGCCATTGAAGAAGTGATCCCCCATGTGGATAACGTTGCTGTCCTCGAACATGACTACGCTATCGGTGTCCGTGTGGCCTCGAGGCATATGAATCAGTGTTATGTTTTCACCGTTGAAGTGAACCGTTACATCATCATCAAAGGTTACCACCGGCAAAGCAGAGTCAGGAGAGTTGCCAGCCTCAAGCCTGCCCCTCACATTTTCATGCGCGATAATTATGCTTGCGACACCGAAGTCCGCATTGCCACCGGTATGGTCTCCATGAAAATGTGTGTTTAGCAGAAACTTGGGGGTTTCGGAGCCCAACTGCGAGAGTGCTGCCTTGATCTTTGCTGCCAGAGGTGCGTACTGATCATCGATTATCAGCAAACCATCGCTTCCAGCGGAAACACCGATGTTGCCGCCTGAGCCAATAAGCATGGATATACCGCCTCTTACGGGCACGGTCTGGATAGTTACATTGGCAAATCTATCGTCTTGCGCGAACAGCGAAGGAACGGCGCAGAATCCGCTTAATAAGAGAATCGCGGCTAGTAGTTTTTTAGTACTCATGCTTGCTCCGAAGAAAGATGATGAACGGGTTTTTATGCGGCCATGCTATGTGGGGCTCAGGCTTTATGCAAGAGGCGCAATCTTGAGTATTTGTCTGCAGAATTGAGCAAGCTCAGGGATTTCCCATCAGGGAATAACCTTCTTGGCCATTCTCTCTGGCTTACTGTCCAATTTAACCTAAAGTTTCTGGCAGATAGCCCACTATAGTCCTTATAGAACATTTGTCTGAATAGCATCCACTACAGGGAACGAGCAATGGCTAGACTACCCGTGATTACTGGATTCGGCGGAATCAATGCCGCTGGCCGCAGTTCCGGCCATCACGGTTACAGACGCTTGATAATCGATGCCCTGCCTGAAGCCGTCTCGCATTCGACCTACAACAATCTGGCGGCACTGACGGGCCAACTCAAGAAGGGGAACGGCAAGTGGCACGACGAGCACGGCAGTGAGGTTAATCTGGATGGCTACCTGAAACAGCTGGGTCCGTCGCTCAGGAAAGGCTCATTGATTCGCAGCTTGGAGTCGAACCTGTTCGACCCGGAACTGCTCCCCTACCATCGAAGCGCTGCGCTAGGCTCGGCATCGGATCAGCCCCTCGAATTCGAAGTGCGGCGCAAGGATTTGCCCTCGCCACTACCCAATGGATGGACCGTCACCGACTCTGAAGCGCCGGGGAAGGTTAGGATCAGCGCATCGGAAAACTTCGAGGTCATGTTGAAATGCAGCCGCGAGAGTAGCGTACATAGTGCGGGACAACTTCCCACCGGCTTCGACCCTGCAGACCTGTATGCCTCGAGGAATCACCCGCGGGGACTGCAACTCACGGTATTCGCGGCATCAGATGCTATAAATTCCCTGGGAATCGACTGGGAGGTGGTAAAGCAGAAAGTCCCAGCCGATCAGATCTCTGTCTACGCTGGCAGTGGCATGAGCCAACTCGATTACAACGGCTACGGAGGCATGATGCAGGCGCGTCTTCTTGGTAAAAAAGTCACCTCGAAGCAACTGCCTCTCGGATATGCCGAAATGCCAGCCGACTTTATCAACGCCTACCTTTTGGGGAATTTAGGGACAACTGGCACCAATGTAGCCGCCTGCGCAACATTCCTGTACAACCTGCGGCAAGGGATTCGTGATATTCAGTCCGGTACTCACAGAGTCGTAATAGTGGGCACAAGTGAAGCGCCCCTCGTACCCGAGATATTCGACGGCTTCGCCACCATGGGAGCGCTTGCCGATGACGCATCACTTAGACAGCTCGATAAACTTGGCCCCGATGAAATGCCTGACTTTCGCCGTGCGTGCAGGCCCTTTGGATACAATGCGGGCTTTACTCTCGCCGAATCGGCTCAATGCATCGTACTTTTCGACGATGAGCTCGCACTAGAGCTTGGCGCTAATATCTATGGCGGCATCAATGATGTATTTATCAATGCAGACGGGTTCAAAAAGTCGATCGCCAGTCCCGGTTTGGGCAACTATATCTCTATGGCGAAGGCCGCGGCTGCCACGAAGAATATCATCGGACAAGAGGGATTAGCGAAACGCAGCTATGTTCAGGCACACGGCACGGGCACCTTGCAGAATCGGCAAACAGAGTCCCATATTCTCAACAAGATCGCCGAAACCTTTGGTATAGAGAATTGGCCAATCGCGGCGGTGAAATCCTATATCGGCCACTCCCTCGCCTCTTCGTCGGGAGATCAACTCGCCGCCAGCATAGGCGTCTGGGCTGAGGGAATTATTCCAGGCATTCTCACCGTCGATGAGATCGCCGACGACGTCGATCACCGCAGCATCGAATTTCTGTTACAGCATAGAGAAGTGGGCAGGCAGGCTATGGATGCAGTCATCATCAATTCGAAGGGCTTCGGTGGCAACAATGCGAGCGCCTCGATTCTGGCCCCTCACATTGTGGAGAAGATGCTAGCGAAGCGACACGGCGAGAAGGCAATCACGAAGTATAGGTCGCAACATGAAGCGGTCGCCGAGACTTCGAAGGACTATGATGATTCCACCCAGGAGGGGGAGAACCGTACGATCTATAAGTTCGACCACAACGTGTTGGGCGGTGAATCCATCGACTTGAATACAGACAGACTTACCGTCACCGGATTGACGCCGGAGATCTCGCTTACCCTAGATAATCGCTATGAAGATATGTGTGACTGAGCCTGGACTGGGCCGAGCCCAGGCTTCGGTTTCACACGCTTGAGCGGCCGACTCCTTACTTTACTTTTAGAGCGTGCTCTTCCGTTATTTTCTTTTTCCATAGAGCCGGCCCGGTCTGGTGAACCGATGTACCATTAACATCCACCGCGACAGTCACCGGCATCTCATCCACTTCAAACTCGTGAATCGCTTCCATACCCAGGTCTTCGAAGGCCACGATTCGCGCTTTGCGAATAGCCTTGGACACCAAATAAGCGGCACCACCCACGGCCATTAAGTACACGGCCTTGTGCTTCTTGATGGCATCGATGCCAATCTTGCCGCGCTCTGCCTTACCGATCATGCCGATGAGCCCGGTCTTCTCCAGCAGCTCGTCGGTGAATTTATCCATGCGCGTGGCCGTGGTGGGACCGGCTGGGCCGATGACCTCGTCACGCACAGCATCCACAGGCCCCACGTAGTAGATGAACTTATTATTGAAGTCCACGCCCTCTGGTAGCGGTTCTCCATTGGCCAACATCGTCAGCAATCGCTTGTGTGCCGCATCTCTGCCGGTAAGCATAGTGCCTGAGAGTAATAGTGTTTCACCTGGCTCCCACTCAGCTATCGCCTCCGGAGTAAGCGTGTCTAGGTTTACTTTGCGAGCGCGAGGACCCACATCCCATACTACCTTCGGCCATAGATCGAGACTCGGGGGTTCAAACTCGGCAACGCCACTACCGTCCAGAGTGAAATGCGCATGTCGAGTGGCGGCACAGTTTGGAATCATTGCCACGGGAAGAGATGCCGCGTGAGTGGGATAGTCCAGAATCTTCACATCGAGTACCGTAGTCAGGCCGCCCAGCCCCTGCGCACCTATGCCAAGGGAATTCGCCCTTTCCATGATCTCGAGGCGCAACTCCTCGACTCGGTTACTCGGCCCCCTCTTCCTAAGCTCATGAATGTCAATCGGCTCCATTAAAGATTCCTTCGCGAGAACCGCAGCCTTCTCGGCAGTGCCGCCTATGCCTATGCCCAACATGCCCGGCGGACACCAGCCAGCGCCCATAGTCGGCAGGGTCTGCTCAACCCAATCGACGATGCTGTCGCTTGGGTTCAACATTACAAGCTTTGCCTTGTTCTCGGAGCCACCGCCTTTTGCCGCCAACTTCACTTCGATCTCATTACCGGGAACAATCTGCGTATGTATTACAGCAGGTGTATTGTCTTTCGTGTTTGTTCTGGCCCCGGCAGGATCGGAAAGAATCGAGGCTCGTAGCACGTTATCGGGATGCAGGTAGGCACGGCGCACGCCCTCATTCACCATATCGTCTAGCGACATATCGCCCTGCCACTGAACATCCATGCCCACGTAGAGAAACACCGTAACGATGCCAGTGTCCTGACAGATCGGTCGTTTTCCCTCGGCACAGAGTCTCGAATTGATGAGTATCTGCGCCATCGCGTCCTTGGCGGCGGGGGACTCCTCCCTCTCATAGGCCTCATTGACGGCTGTAATAAAATCGATCGGATGATAATAGGAAATATACTGCAGCGCATCTGCAACACTTTGAATTACGTCTTCGTTGCGAATAAGAGTCATACCGGAGTCAACCTCAAGTCGGAAAATATCGGCCCATTCTACCATCGAATGAATTGGCTGCTATCCCTGGCTGTGCAATTTCTAAGTAATCGGGGCCAGCTTCGCGATATGCCTAACACATTAACTAGCCTCCCAAGCCCTGACGCTAGTACCCTGCTAGGGCCTACATGAAAATATTCGGAGCATATTAACACTCTACTTCGATTGCCATATCCACTAATATGGCTTCGAACTCAGCTAGCGAGCAGCAAGGAAGAATGATGATTGAATCCGCGGACCAGAACATACGATACAGCGTCGATGGCAAGGTATTTGTCATGGAGATACACAGACCCGAGAAGAAGAACGCTTTACTGCCTACGATGTATGCAGCACTCGCCACCGGGCTACGACAAGCGAATGAAGAGCCCAACATCAACGTCATTCTAATCCGCGGTATCGATGATTGTTTCACCAGCGGCAATGACGTGAGCGGCTTCGTGGCGAGTCAGGTTCCGTCCGGCGAGCGTCCCTCCGTCGCCTTCATGAATGCCTTGAACGAATCGAGGAAGCCCATAGTGGCTGCCATCAGCGGCCTGGCGATCGGCATCGGCACGACCCTGCTTTTCCACTGCGATCTCATCTACGCGTCCGAGAATTGTTTCTTGCAGCTGCCCTTCAGTCGCTTGGGGCTCTGCCCGGAGGCGGGCTCCAGTTACCTGCTGACCAAAGAGGTTGGTCACATTCGCGCTGCCGAATTACTTCTGTTAGGTGACAGATTCTCCGCTGCCAAGGCAAAGGAATATGGAATTATTAACGAGGTGCTGCCGCAGGAACAATATCTTCAGCACGCGATGGCTAAGGCACACGAGCTTGCCAACTTGCCCGCTGACTCCGTACAGACTAGCAAGGCTCTCATCAAACGAGGCCAACAAAGCGCAGTCGCCGAGACGATAGAAATCGAACTGGATGAGTTTGCGAGGCTACTAGAGACGCCCGATGCACAGGCTATCGTGCAAGCGTTCCTGAACAAGAAGAAAAGCGCCTAGTTTCCTATAAAAAATCCGGCGACTGGCATTACAGCTTCTTAATTAAGTAGTCTCTCGCTGCATTTATTTTCTGTGCGAGGTAGTCACTACCGCCTCGATCGGGATGTAATCTCTGCATTAAGCTGCGATGTGCCTTGATCACCTGATCTTTGTCGGCAGGCTCTTCCAGGCCCAAGATTTCCAATGCCAGAGTTAAGGTCATCTCAGAATCATCACTATCTGGCGCGGCACTTTCCCGATCATGGGTCGAAGTATGCTCTCTCCAATCGGGAAAGGTTTTGTCTATATAGGCCTCCAGAACCTGCGCAGAGTCGGAGTCTTCTCTGCACTGGGAATAGAGTTCGAGGAGCTGTTCCAATTGCAAGGCGGAGAGGCTCTGCCCGGCGTAGCTACCAAGTAAAACCTTTCCGTCCATACTGCCATCGTCATGTCGCAGCTCCATGTCGAAGAATTGTGTTCGGATAGTCGAGATTTGGCCGTCGCTGCGAGGCTTCGCCGAGGCTGTCCTTCCTTTGAAGAGATGCCACATCGGCAGCAAGCGAAGGAGACTCGGCAACATCCTGAGAAGAAATGTCGCGGCAACACCGATCGGCGCGAGGATAAATTGGGCAGGCAATCTACCGATCGCGATCAAGACCCCTACAACGAGGAGACCCGCAACCAGAAAAAACAACAACCTGTTTTGTCGAGCAGAAAGAGCGAAACGCTGACTAATAGATCTAACGAAGTAGTAGGCCATGACGGGGAGTAGTATCAGCAACAACAAACGAAAAATCATACAGACCTATCTACATGCTTTATAAAAAACACGATTATTCCCTATTTCCTAAGCTGTTTCTCTAACAGCTTAACACTACCGCTAGAACCTGCGCTGAAGTTCTGTAGAGCCTTCAAGCCCCCCGCCGCATAGATTGCCACGGCGCGGAGCAGCTCCTTCAGCTGTTCCGCACTGGCGCTATCGAACTGTGAGTAAGCACCACCAGACAAGCGGCTAAGCTCCTCAAACGCCGCCTTCGCCACGGGATCGCTGCGCTCCTGAAACATGAATAGGGGAACGTTGAGCAAACCGAGCTTTCCTGCGAGCTCGGCCAACACATCAATATTCTCCTCCATCGCATCGCCGATGTAGACGAGCCCACGAATACTCTTACTCTGATTCTCGTCGATAGCGTGTTGCAGTAATCTGTGCAGCTGCGTGGCTCCGGCCTGACACTGAAGCCGCGACATGATCCGCATAATTTCGTCTGAGTTGCTCTGCCAATCACTACTGAAGAACTCACCAAAGCCGCGAAAGTAACAGAGCTGTATATTGAGGCCACCTAAAGACTGAGTGCTTTGAAACATTTCGCCCTGTAGCTGACTTGCAACATCCCAAGTGCTCTGTCTGCTTGCCGTAGCGTCCAGGGAAAATATGAGCCGTGCATCACCACTAGCCTTCGGCATTGATGCGACTTTAGACAGGAATTTCTGCACGTCATTCTTACTGGAAACGGGATGTTGATCCCGAGACCCACTGTCTGCTTTAGGTTTTGATGGTTTGAACAGATCTTTCATCGCACGCTAATTTCCTGGGGCAGCGCCCCATTTAAAATCAATTCGTAATTGCACGGCATTGCAGTAGATAGAGTTGTCCCGCATGAAATGCCCATTCTATGTCTAGTTGCTCACCGTAAACCGCTTCACATTTTAGCGCAAGCGAGTGAAGCTGTTCGAGCTCGCTGTGACTGAGGCACAGCGCAGTGATTCTACCCTCCTCAACTTCCCGCTCCTCTGTCTCCCCCTGGGCACTGGCCACTAGTTCAATATCTTTCTCGCCGACACTCTGCTCGAGCACTTCACCCCCAGCAGAAATCCTAAAGCTATCAGGTACGACCATGCCGGCAACTACAGCCTCTCCTAGCCCCCAGCTGGCTTCAATATATCGCTCCCCGACACCCGTAATAGGGTTCTTGGTAAACATGACACCAGCTACCTCGCTCAGAATTTGCTGCTGCACGACGACTGCAATGGCAGGCTCTCCGTCAACTCCCATTCTCGCTCGATAGGCGATGGCCTCTTGAGTAAAGGCCGAGGCATGCACCTGCTTTATCGAAGCAACCATTGCATTCGCATCCATCACATTGAGCACGGTTAGGTGTTGGCCTGCGAAACTTGCATCCACAGAGTCCTCTCCCACGGCGCTCGAACGCACCGCTACAGCTGGCGCAAGTTCAGAAAAGAGCGACAGCACGCTTGACTCAGCCTGCGCATCACCGCTCGCTATGGCAGTGACTAGATCTACCGCCAAGGCATAACCGTTAGGCGCAGGCAAACTCGCGCGAATCGCAGATCCTAAGCTGACACACTTGCCGCCAAATCGATTCTCGGCAACAGCATCGGCCAGAGGCACTGGAGTGCTTAAAGGTTTGCTCAAAGAATTTCGACCTCGCCCGTATCGCCATTCACACGAACCCGGTCGCCATCTTTGATAAGCTGACTCGCATTCTTAGTGCCAACAACGCCGGGAATTCCGAATTCACGACTGACGATGGCAGCATGACTCAATATGCCACCCCTATCCGTCACCAGGGCTCCGATGATTGGCAGCACTACATTAAAGCCCGCGGACGTATTCTTCGTTACCAGGACGTCGCCTTTGTCGAGCCGATCAAAATCTCGCGTGCTGATAATCACCTTGGCGATTCCTTCATAGACACCTGGGCTAACAGCCAGCCCGCTTACTTTTTCGGTCGCCTCTTTGGGCTCGTCGAAAACATTACCCATCACTAGGCTGAAGGCGCGCATAGTGGGCTGGATCTTGACTGGCAACCATTCGATAGGCGGCGGTGCGGCTGGGGCATCTCCCAAAAATTCTGGCACCTCATCGATGGACTTGCTCATTCTCCAGTCTCTTCGATCCTGCAGCTCGGCCTCTGTGATCGCAGGCTCGCCCTTTAGCAGAGAGACCAACTCTTCGTGGCTTGCATCAAGCGACAACTCCTGATTTGATAACACACCATCCTCATGCAATAGGCGCCGCCCCGCCTCCAAGATCGCTGTGCGAGAAATTCCAGCGCCCCAGATATCGTTATAGATACCTCGTTCGTCGCGCATCCGATTCGCCATTCTTGCGTCAGCCAAGCTCTGATCGAATTCAGCAATATCTGACTCAGGGATTTTCTCTCGGACCCTACGCTCTAACTCGCGATCGAATTCCGGCTCAATGCGGGGCTCTAAGGCTTCAGATATCCTAGCGAGAATAATATTCGGAGATTCGTTGAGTGTTTTCTCAGAGATACAATAACCCCCTATCAACATATACCCAGCAATCGAGAGATAGTCGTTCAGAGACGAATTGATGGCTGCATTATTGCGCAGTTTTGCGAGGGCCGATTCTGGTGACTGGCTCATTAACTCTTGTTTGCTTATTCCCGCCTCGGTAATCGCTGTAGCCAGAGCTAGCAACTGCTCTCCTCCGATACCTTTAGACACGGGTGTTGAACCCTTTAGCAATGGCGCCACCGCGACCGGCGTGAGACCGGATGACCGCGTTGCAACATCTAGAAAGCGGCCAATCGGCAGCACCGAGCCCACAGAGTATTTGTGATGTCGATAGACCATCTCTTCCGCGTTCTCAAAGCACGCCTCGAGGTATTCGATCAGTCCTTGCCGATCCAGTTGCGAGAAATCGGCCGATTGCAGGGCTGTATTGCGAGCAATCGATTCCTGCTTCAGCTCGTCCCATTCTTTAAGATCCTGCAGCCACCTACGTGACTCGACCGAACTATGCGCCGCCTTTACCCTAGCCCTGAGCTTCGGGTGAATTTTGAACATGAGCTGCAGCATTAGTTTCGGGGGAGGACCGCCGCCTGGCTTCCCAACCACGCCTACCTGCTGCATAAAGAAGAAACCATGCAAGAAGGCGGGCTGCAACCTATCAATCAAGACGCCATATTTACTCAGGCATTCATGAAACCCCCGCGGCAAGCCCGAGAAGCATTGAGCTGTATAGTGAGTCATTGCCCCACTATTGTGTGTGGTGTCCAGCGCCCAGGTGCCAGGGCCCGGTGCTTCGAATGTTCGCTCCACGTGCTTCTCCTTATCAATTATCAACCCTTGGTGGGATCTATTTTTTTATTCGAGGTCGGCAAGAGAAACGCCGACAGAA
>CAXBLN010000086.1:0-15203 GCA_963976555.1 uncultured Gammaproteobacteria bacterium | reverse complement strand
TATTCGACTGCGGCAGGCCCAGATCATGTTTAATGCAGCTGCCCGCATGGTGAGCATGCATTTTGGAAAGACCGATGAGCGTTTCGTCGATTACCAGAGGAGCATCGCCCACTCTGCCTATTTGATCTCCAGAAACCCCGACTTGATGATGGAAATCGAGCGGCCCGAATATAGAAATATGCAGGAGATGCTGGCACAGAAACTCAATGAGCAGCGCAGGGCACAGCCAGCCGGTTTTAGAACCGGAGAGCGCGCTCTACTAGAGGTCGCCGAGTTCTATTTGGAACAGGGCGATGATCCTTACATTACAGCCGAAGCGATTACTCACTTAGCCGATTGGTATCTGATCTTCGATCGACGCAGAGGTGCTTTGGAAAACTATAAGCTCGCCTGGGATATTCTGCAGGCTGAGGAAAACGCGGAAGAATTAACGCAGCGTCTGTTTGGCAATGTTTCACCATTACCCGCATTCACGTCATCCGTAAAGACTCCTGATGCGTTCTATAGGAATGAAGACGGATCCGAGGCATTGCAATTCGACTTCGCAAACCTAATCTTTGATGTAACGGACAAAGGCTTGGTGCGAAACGTGAAGAGCGTCTCTGAGGAAACCGAGGCGAATCAGGCACAGCTTAGTAAGCTAAGAATTTGGGTTCGTTCTAACCGATACCGGCCGCTGATAGTGAATGGTGAGCCGCAGCGGTCAGATGAGAACCATTTTAGGTTTCGGTATTGGTACTAATTTAATAGCGTAGCGAGTAGCATCGGGAGGATAATCGCTATAAATAGCGGGTTTCGAAGCAGGGCATTAAGCTTTGGTTCAGCCGTTTAGCGCTATAAATGGAAGCTAGATAACCAGTATCTATGTGCTAATTTCCGCGAACGAGCGGCTAAATTAGGCAATCGTCGATTAAGAGTAATTCAAAGTCGGAACCCGGCTCTAGCGCCGAGGGCCGAGAATAGGAACATAAGGTATGGAATCCAAGGAACTGAAGAGTTTTTCGGTCAAACCTCTAGGCAGGCTTATTGCTCTCACGGTTGTGGGCGTCAGTCTGGCTGCTTGTCAGTCCAGCAGTCAAAGTGCTAGCAGCTCGCCTGCTATGCCATCTCCCTCTTCGAGTTCGAGCAGTTCGCAGTCATCGAGTTCGAGCTCAAGCAGCTCCAGTCAGAGCAGCTCATCTTCGAGTAGCAGTCAAAGCCAAAGCCCCGGGAATCCCATACCGAGCCTTCCTTCTAGCCAGAGCGGATCGCAGTCGAGTCAAAGCAGTTCATCTTCGAGCCAGCCTGCTGCGAGTGCCAGTAGCTCGGGGCAACAGGGTAGCGACGGCTCCAGCCCTTCCAGCCCTGGGGCTCAGCAACAAGATAGTCAAACGGCAGGCGCCGCAGCAGGATCAATTCCTGCGGGCACTGTGGGCAGCAACCCAGGGCAGGCGGCAGGCTCTCAGGCACGCTTGCCAGGGCAGGGCAGTCAGTCCGGTAGTGCCGGCAGAGATGGGTCCACGGGTGATCTGGGAAGTGGAACAAGTTCGTCATCTGGGGGCACATTAGGCAGGCCTGGTGGGGATTATAGTCTCGATACCCTGCCAGATGGCGTCTTTAGTGGTGATTCTGGCGCAGGCGGGACGGGCGGGCAGGCGAGCTCGGGCAGTTCCGGTAGCGGATCACAGCCCGCCGGCGCGATGACGGCCGAAGAACGAGCGCGTGTACTCGACGAGAGGCTCAGGCGCGGCTACGAGACCTTCGATGGTTATATTCTGGGTGAGCGTGAGAGAGCGCAGGCCGAAAGCAATGCTGCAGGATCATCGGCTATAGGCGGTGCATCTGGTGGCGGAGGCGGTGGCAGTAGCGCCTCACAGCCGCAGACGATGCCAGAATCTGGAGCATCGCCATCGGCTGTAATAGCATCCTCGCAACCGCAGGCGCCTTCGAGCGCGCGCCCAAGTGAAACATTTCCTCCACCGGAAGATATTCCCAATGGCCGCGACGATGATGTCGTAGCAAGACAGCTGCGAGAGGCTGCAATGAGCGAGCCCGATCCAGAACTGCGCGAAGCACTCTGGCAGGAATACAGGAATTACACAGGCTTAGGTGAAGACCAATGAGTATCCTCAAAGAAGTAACAGTACGGCAGATGAAGCATATGGCAGGAATAGGCCTGCTGGCATTCATGTTGGCGGCTTGCAATTCGCACACAGTAAAATCGACCACCTACACTCCTATAGTGCAGGACAGTCAGGATGTTCCCGAAGACTATCTTCTTGACGTAGGTGTTGCCGTATTCGATCCAGGCATCGATGAAATTGACAAGCGTGACGAGGAAACCACCAATCACGAAATTCGCGTAGCAGAATCGCGCTATGCGCCTTTTCTATTGGCGGATACCTTGCAGCGCTCAGCTAATTGGGGCGTCGTGCGCTTGATGCCGAATGGCGATAGCCCAATGGATGTTACTGTCAATGGCACTATCTTGCAGTCTGATGGGGAGGCCATGCGGATTCGCATCACTGTCTCCGATTCCAGCGGACGCGAATGGTATACCAAAGTCTACGACGAAGTGATTAGCCAATTCAGTTATGAGCCGTCTCAGCGACAGCAGGCCGATCCCTTTCAGGTGATCTACAACAAGATCTCCAATGACCTGCTTGAGTATAGGCAGCGAAACCTTACCAATCAGCAGATAGCGGAGCTGCGTATTATCTCCGAACTGCTTTTCGCTCGCAGGTTCTCGCCGGATGTTTTCGATGCCTACCTAACAACTAATCGTCAGGGTAATTATGCCATTGTCTCGCTGCCTGCCGATTCCGATCCGGTTCTGCAGCGAGTGCGTGACATTCGTGAGCGCGACTTCATGTTCATCGATACCGTGCAGGACTACTACGCAACCTATACTCGGCAGATGCGATTACCCTATGACACATGGCGTGCACTGAGCTACGACGAAACGATAGAGCTTAGAGAATTGAGAGCTTCTGCAAACCGTAGATTCGTAGCAGGTGCGGCGGCAGTGCTTGGTGGCTTGGCTGCGGCGACGAGTGGTGGCAACTATGCAACACAAACCGGGGGTGCTATCGGTGTAGGCGCTGGCGCCTACCTGATAAAGAGTGGCTTCGACAAGCGAGCAGAAGCGAAAATTCACATGGAAGCGCTAGAAGAATTGGGTGAGTCACTAGAAAACGAAGTAGCTCCGCGTGTGTTTAGCCTAGACGATCGAACAATCACACTCACCGGGTCGGTCGAAGAGCAATATGCCCAGTGGAAAGAAATTCTTGCGGATATCTATGCGTCAGAAGTAGGTGATATTTAATCGGTTCATCCAGGATAGTGGGTCTCCCCACGCACAGAATGCACTATGACAGATAAAGATGTCGACAAGATTGACGCTGTTGATTTTGATCACAATGATAATTCGGTATTCCTTAACCAGGCCGCTACTCAAAAAGCCGAGAAACCTTCGCCTCTGGTTTGGTTTGGTTTGGGCGGCCTTGTACTGCTCGCGCTGTTGGTCATCTTTGTTCTTCCCTCCATCGTTTCAGAGTACGAATTGCCACTTGAGAGAAGAGTCGATCTGGGCAATGAGTCGGTTACAGAACGAACGACTAGCGTAGCGAGTTCTATCTCTCCCTTCGAGGAGGCGCAGCGCTCGCTGCAGCGCAAGGAGGCACAGGATGTTCTAGCGGAGTTACTCGCTAATCAGACGGAGTTGGATGCGTTGGATATCTCCAGATGGGGTCAGCGAGAATATGATGCCTCCCTTGAGCAGGCAAGCATAGGAGATGACTATTACAGGGCTCAGGACTTTGTTATGGCGCGTCAGTCCTATGAGGCGAGTCGCGATGGACTTCGAGTGTTAATAGAGTCCGTCCCTACTGTACTGGAGCAAACGCTAATCGATGCAGAGCGAGCACTGCTTGCGCTGAATCCAACGGAAGCTCTGGAGAACTATAGGCTGGCCCTGCTTCTTGATCCCGAGAGCGAGGCAGCACAGATAGGTGAGCAACGCGCCCTCAGCCTTGATGATGTAAGGGCTTTGCTCAGCGAGGCAGAGGACTTGCTCGAAGATGGCGACTTGCAGCAGGCGCTTGCAAACTACAACGAAGTGCTCGCGCTGGATAGCTATAACGAGCTGGCCGCCGAGAAGGTCAACGAAGTATCGCGTCTCATTACCGAAAACGAATTCGCCCAGATTATGTCTACCGGGTATGTCTTACTACAGCAGGGCGAGCCTGAGCAGGCTATTGCCGAATTTCAGAGAGCGTCGCGGCTGGGCATCAAGCAGGATGAGGCGCAGGCAGCCATCATTCAGTCCGAGAATGAAATTGCGAACACAGAAATCAATCGCCTGCGCGAACTGATCGCGACTGCGGAGCAAAATGAACAGTGGCAGGAGGCCGTGGATCAGTATGACAATGTCCTGGCGATAGATGGAAATCTTCTATTTGCTATCAATGGCCGTGACTATGCAGATAAGCGAGCAAGGCTAGACAGGTTGTTGGAGCAGGCAATCGCCAACCCGGAAAGGTTTTCCGAGAATGCCGTTTTCGAACAGACACTGGACGTATACTACACGGGTCGTGCCATTGAGGTTCCGGGTCCGCGGCTAATCGCGCAGCTGGATGAACTAGAGGGGTTTCTGGAGAACTCTCAGGTACCGATTGAAATCACCTTGGTTTCCGACGGTCTAACTGACGTTACGCTGTTAAGAATCGAGAGCCTCGGAATGTTCGAACAGACATCGCTCTCGCTAAAGCCGGGCCGCTATGTCGCTGTAGGTAAGCGCACCGGCTATAGGGACGTACGAAAAGAATTCACCGTAGGCTTTGGCCTAACCCCCGATTCCGTCACTGTGCAGTGTGACGAGCGTGTTTCTTCGAGTAGGCGATAATCAATGAGTGCCGGCGAAGGAAAAAATGACTTAAATGGGGCAGTTGACCCCATTGTTCCAATTGACTTCACGCCTCACACTGAAGAGAAGCGCGCGTTTTCTTACCAGTTCAAGTGGCAGCACGTGTTCGTGGCGGTCTTTCTTCTAATCTCAGTATCCGCCGCATGGTTTGTCTTAACGGCGCGTTCCGTTTTCGTCGAAGTAGATCCCATCACAGCTGAAATCAATATAGACAGCGGCACTAGCTTCAAGCTGGGTCAGCGCTATCTAATGCGGACAGGGTCTTATCAGCTTAGTCTGCGCAACGAAGGCTATCATGACACCGTAACGCGACTGCTAGTCGATGAGGATCAGGCGCAAACGCACTCCTTCGTCATGCGTAAGCTGCCAGGCATCGTTAGCTTCGACAGTGCGGATTTAGTAGACGCGCGCGTAAAAATAGATGGCGTCGATATTGGGGAAACCCCTCTGCTCAATGTGCTAGTAGAGCCAGGCGAACATCAGTTATCGATCTCTAAAGATCGTTACTTGGACTTTGGAGACACCATTGTCATCGAGGGCAGATCGGTGGAGCAGAGCTATTCGGCCAGTCTTCAACAGGCGTGGGCAACCGTTAGTTTGAACACCTCTCCAGTCGGTGCTGACGTTTTGGTGGACGGCGAGTTTGTTGGTACGACTCCTCTGAATACTGAAATTATTCAGGGGCAACGGGATTTAGTAGTAAAGCTGGCGGGTCACAAAGCCTGGCAAGAAGAGTTCGACGTGTTGGCGGGCGAAGATTTTTCTGTACCACTGGTTGAACTGGAGCCTGCAGATGGGCTGTTGTTTATTCAATCGAATCCTACCGCTGCCAGTGTAACAATTGGTGGTGACTTCAAGGGGCTTACTCCATTGGAGGTAGCGTTGCCCCCCAGTCAGAATCACGAGCTTACATTCTTCAAGAACGGCTACAACTCCAGAACACTCTCGGTGCAGACCCGTGCCAATGAAGAGCGAGACATGAATGTAGAGTTGGAGCCTATTTTAATGACAGTACGCGTCATGGCGGAGCCGGATGATGCCGAGCTTTATGTAGACGGAGAATTGCAGGGGATAGCAAATCAGACTATCGAGCTGATGGCAGCGAGCCAGCAGATTGAGATACGAAAAGCAGGCTATGTACCCTATTCCACCGAGTTCACCTCCCGCCCGGGACTGGAACAGGTAATCAGCGTCTCATTAAAATCTCTGGAGCAGGCGCGGCTGGAACAGATCAAGCCTGTTATTACTAGCGCTGGAGGTCAGACTCTCAAACTATTCTATCCGGGCTCGTTCACTATGGGCGCATCGCGGCGAGAGGCCGGTAGGAGGCCCAATGAGAATCTTCGTGACATCAAATTGGAGCGACCATTCTATTTGGGCGTTCGTGAGGTGAGCAACTCTGAATACAGGTTGTTTGACGAGGAACATAGTTCAGGAACGCTGGAGGGCCTTACTCTCGACAACGAGGCGCAGCCAGTGGTCAGGATCACATGGACTCAAGCTGCGCTCTACTGCAATTGGTTGAGCGATCAGGAATCACTGCCCCACTTCTATCAGGTTTCTGGAGAAGATGTTGTCGGGTTTAATCCAGAATCCCCAGGCTATCGACTGCCCTCAGAAGCGGAATGGGCATGGGCAGCGCGTACTGATGGCAGTGGCGGCCAGCTTAAGTACTCATGGGGCGACGACCTGCCGCCAGCAGAAAATTCAGGGAACTTCGCGGATGTTACAGTTCAGTCCTATCTCGGGCAGGTCATGTTCAATTACGATGACGGCTATTTCGCAACCGCGCCTGTCGCTTCCTTCGATGCGAATCAATACGAGCTCTACGACCTAGCCGGTAATGTCTCCGAGTGGGTGCACGACTTCTACGGGGCAGTAGGTTCGATGGCCGGAGTCGAAGTCGACCCCCTTGGTCCCACCGAAGGGCAGTTCCATACGATCAGAGGCTCAAGCTGGGCGCATGGAACCATTACTGAGCTACGCCTATCGTTTAGAGACTTCGGTGAAGAAGTGCGAGACGATGTCGGCTTTCGAGTAGCACGCTATTTGGAGGATTAGGGCGATGCGTAAACTTATAATTTTTGTCTTGCTAAGTTTTTGTGCGCCAATGCTGCTAGCGCAAGACGCGGATCAGAATGACGCGGCTAGTTCTGCGCAGGCGAGTCCCGAAACCAGTCAATCGGAGCTCGGCGATGGCGACGATTTGATCGCCGCAGAAATTGACGTGACAAATGAAGACGAAGAAGAATCCTCAGTACGCTTTATCCCTACCGAGGAAATTTCACAGGATTTGGGAGTTTCATTTCCCATTGATATTTAGATTCGCGATAGAAAAGTTCGCGGAGTAAGTTAGCCAAGGAATCAGCATGAAGCAAAGGTTGTTATCGGAAGCTCTCTATCAAGTCGCGGCATTGATCATCGCGGTTATTGTCGTTCATGCAGCCTATGTTGCAATCATTCGGCCCAACGCCGAATTGATTCAGGAGCAGCAGAACGTGCTTCAGGAAACAGATCCGAATTTTGTACCGGAACGCTCGGTATATATTATTCTGAAAGACTTCGAGCAAGAAACATGCATCATCTTGCTGCTCTGGGCGCTTTCGATAATCGGCATGAAGGTTCAGCAAACATTGAAGGAACGCGCACTTCTCGAGAGGACGCTAATCAATGTCTCAGACGGTATGAGCATCTTGCCAGAAGATGCACGTAACTATGCTCGACCAGTACAGGCCCTACCAGAATCCGAACGGCAGTATCTTCTGCCTAGAGCGCTTTTGGCTGGCCTGCATAGATTTCAGTCCACTAGAAACATACAAGACGTTGCGACTACGATTAAGGTCACCTGCGAGACCGAGGCGGATCGCATGGAAACAGAATTGACCATCGTTCGCTATATCGCCTGGGCGATTCCCTCCATCGGCTTCCTCGGTACTGTGCGAGGTATCGGCACGGCGCTAGGGCAGGCCTATCAGGCAGTCAGCGGTGACATCGTGGGCGTCACCGTCAGTCTGGGCGTAGCCTTTAATTCAACCTTCGTGGCTCTCGTCGTCAGTATCTTTCTAATGTTCGTGCTACACCAACTGCAATTGATCCAGGACCGATTAGTTTTAGATTGTCAGAATTACTGCGACGAGAGAATGCTTAGACATCTGCAAGTGCCAGAGAGAGATAGAAAAGAATGAGTTTAAAAGTTATCGAACTAAACGATAACGCCCTGCGAGTTGGCGATGATACTGGAATCCTTTTGGAGAGCCCGGGCTTCGCGCTGGCCGCTGAGAATAAACCTCTGCAACTTGGTGAAGCTGCGAAACAGCAGGCTCGTATTCACCCGACCAGCAGCTTCAACAAATACTGGCATGAGCTCAGCCTGGATCCGATTAGTCACGCAGCCGGGATTCGGCATTCTGCCGATATCGCCTATGCACATTTATTACAATTAGCCAGTGAAGCCGATGTAGATGGTGATGTGATTTTTGCAGTTCCCGGAAATTTCACGAGACAGCAATTAGCTATCCTGCTAGGACTCGTTAGCCACAGCCCATTTAATGTGGTGGGCATGGCGGATTCGGCTTTAGCTGCCGCATCGGCGGCCGTGCATAAGGATTCTCTAATCTACGCCGAGATGCAGTTACATCAGGTAGTGCTGACCAGAATTGCAGCAGCTGATAACGGCCTGTCGCGAGAATCGGTAATTCAGGTTCCCGGCGTAGGCAGTCAAAATTTCATGGATCTCATGATGCAGCAAGCCACGGATCTGTTTATCCAGCAGTGCCGGTTCAATCCGCAGCATGATGCGAAATCGGAACAGCAGCTCTATAACGCGCTGCCGCACTGGTTGAAGCAGGATGATAGAGATCAAAACAGTCTGCTGTTGGAATTGGAAGCTGGCACGACAGTTCACACGGCGAAGATGCCCCGCGAAAGCCTCGTTAACAATCTATCCAGACACTACAAAAGCATCGCACAGCAGGTCGCGGAATTATCGGGGGCAGGAGATTGCAAGCTTCTCTTGAGCCCGGAGTTTGCAGAACTTCCTGGATTCCGATCATTCTTGAGTAGCAGCATCGATCTGGAAGTGCTGCCTATCGATGGGATTAGCAGGGCCGTGTTGCAGAATTGGGACAGCATAAAAAGAAGCGAAGGCCAGATCGAGTTGGTCACTTCATTTCCTGAGCTAGCAAACCGATCGCCGGGCGCTGCCAAGGCCAAAGCGGGGGCTAATAACGGTAGGCAAAGAAAAGCTACTCATGTATTGATTGGCAGTACTGCTGTTCCCTTGGGTGGGCTGAATCTGCCAGATCAGATCGGACGAATAGAAGAGCACGATGACGCGTTCTACTTAAACGGCGGTGAGCAAGAATATCTATTGAATCAGAACAAGGTTACGGGAAAACATAAGCTTACTCTTGGGGACCTAATTCAGTCACGGGAAGGGACCGAGACGATTAAACTAATACAGGTAGACAATGGCTAGCACCAAAGCTAAACGGCGAAGCTTGAACCCTATCAGCCTGGCATTCCTGGATGTCATGTTCTGTGGTTTTGGTGCTGTGATTCTTATCTTTCTCATTCTCGACCACACGAGCACCGTCGCTCCCACAGATCAGAACCCAGACCTGGCGGCGGAGGTGAACCTGCTGCGGGAAGAGATCACAGAGGGCCAACTCGGCCTGGTAGCGCTGCGCAATACTACCTCCGATGTTACCTTCGAAGTAGTTACCGCAGAGGGTCTCGCGAGACAGATTCAAGATCAGTTGCAGACCTTTCTGCAAGAGTTAGCGGCTCTTGAGAATTCCAGCGTCGCCACTGAAGAGAGCATCGAGAAGCTTCGTGCAGATGTTCAGGCGTTGGAGGAGGAATTACTGCGGTTGCAGGCTAGTGCGTTTGAGCAGGATGGCAATAGCGCACGGCAATTTCTTGGAGATGGAAGTCGGCAGTATCTTTCTGGTCTGTTTCTCGGCGGTCAGCGTATTCTAATATTGGTGGACAGCTCCGCGAGTATGCTCGATAGCACGCTGGTGAATATCATCCGTACGCGCAATATGTCGGACGATCGTAAGAAGCAGGCTCCGAAGTGGCAGCGCGTAGTGAAGACAGTGGATTGGGTCAGCACACAGCTGCCGATCACCAGTCGTTACCAGATATGGGAATTTAATGAAGAGTTGGGGACGGTTGTGGGTGGAGGTAGAGATATTTGGCAGGAGGTTGCAGATCGCGATCGACTGAACGAGGCCATCGAAAATGTAAAGCAAATCGTACCCGCGAACGGCACCAATTTGGAGCAGGTGTTTAAGGCTATCGCGAATATGTCTCCACGGCCGGACAATATTTTCTTGATCACAGATGGCCTGCCAACACTAGGCGACCGCGGTTCTAACGATACACTCGTTACTCCCGCTCAGCGAATAGAATTGTACGAGGAGGCGTTGGAAGAATTGCCTCAGGGTATACCGGTGAACGTTATCCTACTTCCATTGGAAGGGGATCCGAGTGCAGCAGCTGCCTATTGGCAGCTCGCTCAATATACACAAGGGTCGTTTATTACACCCTCTAAGGATTGGCCATGAGACGCAAACGCGGCGAAACAGATTCTTTCTCGGTCTCGTTCCTGGACGTGGCAGCCTGTGGTTTCGGCGCCATGATTATCCTGCTGATGATTACAAAATCTGGTGAACCGATCTCTATCGAATTCGTGGATGTGCCTCCCGAAGGTTCCATCATAGAACTGCAGGAGCAGTTGTTCGCCATTCGCGGAGAAACTGCGATTCTGAATCGTGACCTGAATGCCAAGCATGAGCAGCTGTCATCCATGAAAGATCGAATCGCGCGGCTGCAACGTGACCTCAGTGACGCACAGGGCCGCTATCAGACCTCAAATCAGCTTTCTACAGAGATCACCGACGAAGTTGGCCGCCTCGCGATTGCACAGCAGAGTATGACCGAAGAGATGCAACGACTGCTGGCAAATAGCAGTGCACCGGAAAACAACGCAATAGGCGGGATACCGGTGGACAGCGAGTATATTATTTTCGTGATCGATACGTCGGGCAGTATGTACAACTACGGATGGAATAAGATGCTGCAGGTGATAGATGACACCCTGAATGTCTATCCTGAGGTGAAGGGAATCCAAATCATGAACGATATGGGTGACTACATGTTCGACTCCTATCGTGGAGATTGGATACCGGATACTCCAGGTCGTCGGGCTACCATTATCTCTACGCTGCGCACCTGGAATCCATTCAGTAACAGTAGCCCTGTAGAAGGAGTGACACGCGCGATAAATACATTTTACGCACCTGATAAGAAAATCAGTATTTATGTAATTGGTGATGATTTTCAGCCTGGCGGGTCTATTCAAGACGTGCTGCAGACAATTGATCGCATAAACGTCGAGGATGAGAATGGAAACAGGCTGGTGCGTATTCATGGCATTGGCCTGCCGATAATCTTCTCCAATGCCGCGCGCTACCAGCAGAGTGTTTATCGCTATTCGACGCTAATGCGCGAGATGACACAGCGAAATGGTGGTACATTTGTAGGTCTGAATGATTTCCAGTAGTAGGGGCGACTCAGCGCCCCTCAGTCTATAGGTCAACGATGCAAACAGTAAGTAGCATAAAGGCGGGTTTAGGCAGGGTCGCGGTGATGGTGCTGGCGGCTCTGGCGCTTGCGGCCTGCGGCGTGAATAATGTCGTGATCCAGGGCAACTTTCCGACCCCAAACATCAATAAACTGCCGCTTTCCGTGGCTGTTTACTACGATCCGGCGCTCACCGAATTCGCCTATATCGAGTACAGCGAGACGGGGAACGAGGAATACAACATCGCCAGTGGACAATCTCATATCGAGCTCTTCAATGCCGTGTTGCCAGCCATGTTTGACTCGGTGGTGATAGTCGATTCCATCGAGGCGGCCACAGCTCAGGGTGTGGATGCGATCTTCGCTCCGGCGATTGAAGAGTTTCAACTCGCTCTGCCAGCAAAGACGAAACTCGATGTCTATGAGATATGGATAAAATACAATATGCGTCTGATGACGAATGAAGGCGAATACATTGCGGACTGGGTGCTGACATCCTATGGCAAGACGCCTACCGAATCGCTGCGCTCGGTCGAGGCCGCGATCAACGAAGCAGCAATTGTGGCGCTTCGAGACCTGGCGTCGAGTTTCTCCTTAAGCTTTACCCAGGTTCCTGAAGTGCGAGACTGGTTGAACACACTGTAGATAGTCAATAGTACATGGGTCGAATGGCGCGAGAACTATTATGAAACACAAATTAAAGGCAAATAAATTAGGGATTATCCTGTTGCTGTTGGTGTCGCTTGCCGCTTGCACGACGACGACGATCGACGAATTTCGCCAGGGCGAGACTGGCATCGAGAGTCACGAATCAATCGTCATCCTCGGGCGGCGTCAGGCTAGCGACTACGAGACGCGTTCCGAATTTGTAAATTGCGTCGGTGAAAGGATGGAGAGAGGCATTGGCAGTATCAGTGTCATTCCCGAACAAGAGTTCGTCGATGCGATGTTTCCCTGGTTCGAACCTAGAACTGCGCCGTTACGAACGCGCGATCTAGAACGGCTGATGACGGAGGAAGTGGTTGCGGACAAGATGTCGGAATTCGGGGTTCGCTACATAGTCTGGTTAGATGGTTTCACCGAAACGACAGATCGCAGTGGGTCGATCTCCTGCACGATCGGGCCCGGTGGGGCAGGTTGCTTCGGATTTGGATCCTGGGAAGACGATGCGAACTTCGATGCTCGAGTCTGGGATGTAGGCTCCCTAACTAATGTCGGCACTATCAGTACCGATGCTACCGGTCAGTCCTATCTGCCCGCACTCGTTATTCCCATACCGCTGATCGCCAGAGTAGAAGCGAACGCCTGTCAGCGCCTGGCGGCACAACTTCAGGAATTCGTTAACGGTAGCTAGGCAGCGCTCCCAACCACTATCGCATAGCAATGTATAGAGAGGTGGCACTATGATAAATCTTGCTTTCACCAGCTCGAGAGAATCATCAACTCTGATCAACAGAAATTTGAAGAAGGCAATCTGCCTGAGCGCATTCTGCCTGCTCCCTTTTCTTACTTCCTGTGCCATCAACCCCGCTACCGGCGGTGCGAATCTCGTACTCATGTCGGAAAGCCGCGAGAAAGAGATTGGCTTGGAGGAGCACGAAAAAGTACTCGCAAGCATGCCGTTGTTTGAAGATGAGGAGCTGCTTGCGTATGTGAGAGAAGTCGGCAACAAAGCTGCCGCTGTTAGTCATCGTCCCGATCTAGAATATACATTCAACATAATTGACAGCCCGGAGATAAATGCGTTCGCGTTACCCGGCGGTTATGTCTATGTGAATCGAGGATTACTAACCTTCATGAACTCTGAGGCGGAGTTGGCTGCCGTGTTGTCTCATGAGATTGGCCACATCACAGCGAGACATGCAGTACAGCAGCAAGCACGCGGTCGCCTTGCGCAGACGGCTGCGACCGTTGGTGGTTTCGTAACAGCGGTTGCCACCGGCAGCGGATATGTGGGTTCTCAGATCAGTGAGGTCGCTTCTATCTGGGCCCAATCTGGTCTCAGTGGCTTTGGCAGAGAGCACGAACTAGAGGCAGATAGTCTTGCCGCAGAGTATCTTGTAAAGGCGGGCTACGATCCCGCCGCAATGATTGAAGTGATCACCGTGCTTAAAAATCAGGAAGACTTCAATCGATTAGTCGCCGGCGGGAGCCAAGGTTATCACGGCCTTTTCGCGACGCATCCACGAAACGATACGCGCCTGCAGCAGGCGGTCGCGCAGGTTGGAAGTATATCGGGAAATGAGATAACGCAGACGGACAACCAAAAATTTCGAGAGAGTATGGATGGACTCGTCGTCGGCCAGAGCCAGCGCTCTCAGTCCAATGACGCGAGAAATCGTTATTATCAAGCCTTGCTGGGCTATACGGTGGTCTTTCCTGACGAATGGCAGATAGATGAGACTACTACGACGGTTACGGCATCGAATCCCGAGCAGGGTACCATACGCATTGAGGCACTACGGATTCAGGACAACATAGAGCCACGACTATTTATTAGAGACAAGATGGGAATAGAGGTACTGCAGAAATCGGAGAAGCTCGAACAGTACCGCCTTTTGGGCCACACCGGTACTACCGTGTCTCCAGAGACTGGCAGGACAGAAAGAATAGCCGCCATCTACCTCGGGCCGAGGGTGTTCACCTTCCGAGCGGAGATTAAGGATTCCGAATCTGTAGAAGAGATCGATGAGCTACTTCTTGCATCGATTCGCACATTCAGAGCCATTCAGCAAGGCGAGACTTCCGCCACTACTGAAGCGAAGATCAAGTTTGTTCAGGCGAGCGAGTTCTTCGATTTCGCCGTGGTGGCACAGTCGAGCCGCATTGCTAACTATCCGGAAGAAACGCTCAGGCTCCTCAATGGCTACTATCCGCGTGGAAAGCCTGAAGCAGGAGAGTGGGTTAAGCTAGTCGAGTAGTTAGAGCTGCCGTCTAACGCCCATGATCTGGCGCTTTAGTGGGCGTATGCTCGTAGATTGCCTTGCCTTGAACTATTTCAGTGCCTTCGATCCCAATTCCGCGTGTTGAGAGTTTGTTTTTATACGCTTGGCGGTTAAACTTGGACATTATTCAGTTTCCCTGACACCGTTGATATCAGATGACAACTACCGAAGAAGTTAAACAACCTTCTCGCAAGAAAAATTCTTTGTTGGATTTGAAGGATTTTCTTGGTGGGCTGCTCGCCGATGGGCGTATAGATCAAGGCGACTTCGATCATCTACTTAACAATCGCCGATCAGTAGAAGATCGCGACAAGCACATCCTTCACTATATAGCCGACCTGGAGGTGGAAGATCGTAAGTCTGCCGGTCGTAAGCTAGACATCGAGAGCCTTACCATGGCCCTGAGCATGCAGAGTGGTCAGGACTACTATCGGATAGACCCTTTAAAGATTGACGCTGCCCAAGTAACGCAGGTTATGTCTTATGCATTTACACAGAGGCACCATATATTAGCTGTTGAGGTAACTCCCAACGACGTAAAGATCGCTAGTGCCGAGCCCTATATCGACTCATGGGAATCTGACCTAGAGCACGTGCTACAGAAAAAAATTGTACGCGTGGTTTCTAACCCCATTGAGATAAAACGACTAACGACGGAGATGTATAGCCTCTCCAGTTCTATCAGCCGAGCACAGGAAGGCGGCCCGGTTAGAAAGGGAATAGGCAACCTCGAGCAGATGTTGGAGTTGGGTCATATCAAAGACCCA
>CAXBLN010000085.1:0-15258 GCA_963976555.1 uncultured Gammaproteobacteria bacterium | reverse complement strand
CACAGACCTGGCCGAAGAACGCGGTCGTTATGAATCCTTCGACGGTTCTCTGTGGGACCAGGGCATATTGCCTATCGACTCTCTTAAGCTGCTCCAGGCAGAGCGCGGCGAAGAGTTTCTTGAGGTCAATTGGGACCAGCGTCTTGATTGGGATAGCCTAAGAGCACGCATCCAAAAGACAGGGATGCGAAACTCGAATGTGCTGGCCATAGCGCCGACCGCCACAATCGCAAATATCAGCGGGGTTTCGCAATCTATAGAACCCACCTATCAAAACCTCTATGTGAAGTCGAACTTGTCTGGCGAATTTACAGTAGTAAATCCATTCCTCGTTCGCGACCTGAAGAAGGCGAATCTTTGGGACAGCGTTATGGTGAATGACCTTAAATACTACGAGGGCAGCGTACAGAAAATCGATAGGGTTCCAAATGATATCAAGCATATCTACGCTACCGCTTTCGAAGTAGAACCCCGTTGGCTAGTGGATGCTGCTAGCCGTCGCCAGAAGTGGATTGATCAGGCTCAGTCACTCAATCTCTATGTGGCTGGTGCTAGCGGTAAGAAACTGGATGTCATGTATCGCATGGCCTGGCTAAGAGGCCTAAAGACTACTTATTACTTGCGCGCCTTGGCGGCGACAACGACTGAGAAGTCTACGGTGTCAGACAACAGTCTCAACAAGGTATCGAGCGGTGAGGCGGCGCCGGTACCAATGGCATGTTCGCTGGACGATCCAGACTGCGAAGCCTGTCAATAACAAAGCGGGCAGTGTAAGAGGCAACGTTAGTGTCTCTTACACTGCAATGCATAGCGCTAGTTAGGTGACTCGCGCTAACAATTAGATGAAGTAGTGAAGATTGAGGAAATACTATGCTGTCATGGGATGAATTCGAGCAGGAGGAAGGGGCTGTACCGTTGGTCAAAGCCACAACGTCGGAGCCTGCTAAAGCTGAAGTGGTGACGAAAGCACCACCTGCTGCAATTATTGAAGAACCTACTCCAGCCGCGAGCGCGCGTGAACAGGTTTCAAATTTTAAATCCAAGCTGGACCAGGCCGAAGAGGAGAAGAATGCCGCGGCCTTACAAAAGGCTATCGACGATCTCGAAGATCTCGATATTCAGGCAGGAATAGAAGAGCTTGAAGGCTCCGCCAATCGAGTCAAGGTCGACGATAAGCGCATGATCAACTGCCGCGCTGATTTGAATCAGCTCGTTCCCTTTAAATACGATTGGGCTTGGCAGAAATATCTCGATGGGTGCGCAAATCATTGGATGCCTCAAGAAATTAATATGACTGCAGACATCGCTCTGTGGAAGAACTCAAATGGATTGACCGATGACGAACGTCTGATCGTACAGCGAAGCCTGGGATTCTTTTCAACCGCCGACTCTCTGGTAGCTAATAACCTGGTGCTCGCAGTCTACCGTCTCGTCACTAATCCAGAGTGCAGACAATACATCTTGCGGCAGGCGTTCGAGGAAGCGATTCACACCCACGCCTACCAGTATTGCATCGAGTCTCTCTCTATGGACGAAGGTGCCATATTTAACATGTACCACGAAGTACCGTCAGTAGCGAAGAAGGCTTCTTGGGGGCTTAAATATACCCACGAACTGAGCGACCCGAATTTCAATACGGGAACTGTGGAGAATGATCAGGCCCTGCTTAAGAACCTGATTGCGTTTTACTGCTGTCTGGAAGGCATTTTCTTCTACTGTGGCTTTACTCAGATTCTCTCCATGGGCAGACGCAATAAGATGACCGGCACCTCGGAGCAGTTTCAATATATCCTTCGCGATGAGTCTATGCATCTGAATTTCGGTATCGACATGATCAATCAGATCAAGTTGGAAAACCCGCAGCTGTGGACAGACGACATGAAGGAGCAATCTACACAAATGATTCTTCAGGCCACTCAGTTGGAGATCGAATATGCTCGCGATACCATGCCGCGCGGTGTGTTGGGAATGAATGCAGCGATGATGGAAGAATATCTCCAGTTCATCGCAAACAGACGCCTCGTTCAAATTGGCCTACCTGAACAATTCCAGGGAGTTCAGAACCCCTTCCCTTGGATGTCAGAGATCATGGACCTGCGTAAGGAGAAGAATTTCTTTGAGACGCGAGTCATCGAATATCAAACCGGCGGCGCCCTGAGCTGGGATTGATGCCTGATCTTATTGATGCGTGCCAACTCGGAGAAGTAGGCACCAACTGGAGCAATTGAATGAGCGAAAAGAATTACGCTGATGATGACCCTGAACGCACACTCGTCACTCTCGATCAACTTAGCCAGACTATCGAAGTAATGACTAGCGTGGTCAATCGACTGCGCCGTCATCTAAGCGATCAGATCAAGGCACAACTTGACGCCCAGGAAGAAATAGGCGCTGTTCCGTCAGCTGACAGTCCTACAACTCCCGCAGAGAAAGGTTCCGCAACAGAGCCAAAAATTGCCGATTCGCAACAGTTAAAAGGCGGAAAGAGAGAGAGCTTCGTGGTGGAGATCAACCAGCAAGAGATAGAGCCAACTCGCAAATCAACCAAAGTCCTACACTAAGCTTCCTGTCTTGCGACAGTCCAAAGCAACTCAGGTAAAGGCTACACGATGACTAAGCCGATCGGCGCCATCGTGTTGGCCGCAGGCTTCAGCACCCGCTTCGGCAGCAGCAAATTACTCGCCCCGCTGCAGGCAGGTAAAACGGTATTTCAACAGACTCTTGAACGGATAGCCGAGGTTTTTCCTGAGCGATTCGTCGTTACTCGGCCGCAGTTATCCGACGAGCTACAGAGCTTGGCCCCTGGTACCGCAATACGGAGTTTCAAACGCGCAGAGCAAGGCATGGGAGCTAGCCTCGCATTCGCCGCCAAACATATAGGCGACTGGAGAGGATGTGTAGTGTGCTTGGGCGATATGCCATTTATAAAGTCATCTACCTACCTGTTTATCGCTGAACACCTGAGCGAGGAAGCTATCGTAATACCTACCTTCGAAGGCAGGGCCGGCAACCCTGTCGCCTTCTCCAAGGGCTACTTCTCCGAGCTCTCCATGCTCGACGGAGATTCAGGGGGTAAGAGTCTCATCCAATTGCACTCGCAAGATGTACGCCGGCTGCCAGTCGATGACCCCGGCATTCTTCAAGATGTAGACACTCAAGCCGAATTGACTCGCTATCAAGGCTCTTAGAATCAACGCAAGATCGACCTACTTGGCCACAGCAGCGAATTTACTGTCGTATTGCATGAAGAGTCGTTTTCAACCTACAATCTTTTCGTCTAAATGAAGTGGTGAGACATGAAGAAAATTAAGAACGAGAACGAGTTGCTTAAGGAAGCGATTAGGGTCGGCACGCGTTATTTTGAGGCTAGAGGTGCTGGCAAATTTGAGAACGCAGACCATGTCGATATTAAAGTACGCGCGATCTATCTGCTGTTAGTCAAAGACGGCGTCATACAACCCCTGGCGACAACAGACGAGAATCTTCTTAATATGCGTCACAAGCTTGCGATTTGGATTTCCAAGAACCTACCCGCTGACCATCACCTGCTGCAATAGACTGCCCCATGTATCGACGAAACCCTCATATCATTGGCGCGCTTCTACTCAAGCTTCTTATGGCGATGAACGCGGCGAATGCCGACACCCAGTCGGCATTGCTCGCGATGGAGGATCCCCAAAACCCTCTTGTGCTAATTAGCACATCCCAAGGTGAGATTTATCTGGAACTCTACCCCGCCCAAGCTCCACGAAACGTGGAAAATTTCCTCGCGCTTACTCAGGGAGAAATGGAATTTATCAATCCAGAAACAGGCGAGCCCATTCAGGCGCGCTACTACAACGGCATGCGCTTCCATCGCGTCATTCCTGGCTTCCTTATTCAGGCGGGAAGCCCGGCGTATAACCCCCTCGGCTTGCAGGTGCGACTGCTCAATGATGAGATAAACGCCGACTCCCTTGGCCTTGATCAGATTAAAGCAATAAACCCTGACGGTAGCTTCGCACAGAGCCTGAACATCGAATCGAAATCTGATTTTCACCAGGATATCCTAACCCCACTCTACTCGCGCAGAAACATCTCTGATATCGAGTCGGCGCTTGACCGACAGTATCAGACCTTCGAAGAAGTGAAAGAGATGAGCGTAAAAGACGTCTACGAGAACCAAGGCTTCCGGTACAGCTCGTCTCTTGTGAGCCGGCCAATCACGCGCGGCGTAGTGGCAATGGCCAATTCTGGACCGAATAGCAATGGCGCGGAGTTTTTCATTAGCCTTAGTGACTCCCCGAGGCTAACAGGGAAATATACGGTCATTGGCAAAGTGGTCGAGGGTGAGCTAGTGATGGACCGCATCGGAAATACAGCAATAGATGCCGCCCAGTTCTCCAGCCTTAGTACTTTGATTTATTCCGTACGTAGGGCAAACTAGGAGAATCGCAGCCAATTTTGGAGTCGACATGTCGAAGAAAAAGGCCAAAAAGCAAACCGAACAAGGCATCTACGCATTCTGTATCACGGTAGGTGCTATCTTAGGTTTTGGACTGGGCGCAATCATAGCTAACGTGCTGCCAGCTTTGGCATTAGGGCTAGTGTTAGGTGCCCTCGTTGCCTATGTGATCAACCACCCACGCAAGAATCCTAAGTCCTAGCGACTCAATTATCCTGAAAAATCTCGCGTTTATAAGGTGGCATCGATTCTAGAATTGTTTTCCCATAGCGTCGATTTACGATCCGCTCATCGAATAGCGTTATCTTGCCTTTATCGGATTCGCTGCGCAGCAGCCTTCCACTCGCCTGCACCAGCCTGAATGCAGCATCCGGTACTGCAAGAGTCATAAATGGATTCAGCCCCTGCTGCTCTATCCATTCCGACAGCGTCATCTCTATTGGATCGTTAGGTACGGCGAAGGGTATTTTCGCAATCAATACATGCGTGCAATATTTCCCTGGCAGATCGACTCCCTCTGCAAAGCTCGCCAAGCCGAAAATTATGCTGCCATCTCCATTGTCTATTCTCTGACGATGGAATTTGAGCAACTGAGATTTCTGAAAATCGTCTTGGCATAACACCAAGTCACGCCATTCGGCCGGAAGCAACTGCATAACGTCCTGCATTTGCCGCCGACTGGAGAACAGCATGAGTGAAGCGGCTGACTTATCCACCAGTGTCGGAATCGAGCTGACAATAAAATTTGTATGCTTTTCCGAGTCGGAGGGGTCACAGTCCATCTTCGGAATGACCAGGGTGGCGGAGCCTGCGAAATCGAAGGGGCTAAGGATGCTTAGATAGTGCGTATGTTCGGGCAGCCCCGCGCGCATCTTCAACATATCAAAGTTACCAAGCGACGAAAGCGTCGCAGAAGTAAGCACCGCCCCGGCGCAGTTTTCCCACAACCTTTGCTGCAAGTTCTCCGCAGCTAACACCGGGCTCGAAGACAAACCAATATCGGTGAAATTCTCATTCGTTGTGTAGCTAAGCCATCTCGCGATTGGCGCCTTGCCCTGAGGATCGAGTGATGCGTAGCTGAGCCAAAGACCCAGATTCGACTCCGAACGTTTTAACTGAGAGCCTATGAGTGGAAACCACTGCTCCGCGAGTTGCCTGCGTTTTACATCTCCCCCATCCTCCATTGCCTCTTTCAGCTCATCACTAATACTCTGAAAATTTGCACTTAATCGTGCATAGAGATTAGCCAGATTAGCCGCCAATGATTGTACTTCCTCAGGCACAACGCCGAGTTGGAATGCGTGTTGTATGCGGTTATCGTAGCTATCTGCCTGATCCAGAGACTCGAGTATCTGTTCCAGAATTAGCCAGGCATGATCAAGCTGCGCTCTAATAGCGAGCAATAGTTTCTGAAGTGCCTTCTGCGACGTACCATCGATGAAGTCATCTTTCTGCAGTCTTAGCGAAAGGGTCTCGGAACGCTCTAACCAACTTGTACTGGCTTTGATACGAGTGAATGCAGAGAAGTGGTTGTTGCTCTTCAGCGGCAAATGATGCGCTTCGTCGAAGATATAGATACATTTTTCCGGCTCTGGAAGAATCACACCTCCACCAAGAGCAAGATCAGACAAGACCAAGTCGTGATTGCTAACGATACAGTCTGCCTTGTCCATAGAGTCCCGTGCTTGGTAGAAACAGCAATTTCTGAAATGGCTGCACTTGGGGCCCATGCACTGTGCATTGTCTACAGTTACTGGCTTCCAATCGGTATCGCTTAATGAACTCTCCCAGTCATCCCTGTCGCCCTTCCAGCTTCCGGCGCTCAATTGATCCAACATCTTCTCGTAAAGAGCGTGATCTCCATCGGCCGGATCGTCTAGCTCCTCACCATACAGGTCCATCATGGCCTGCATGCTGTCATTGCCCCTAAGTAGCATATCCAGCTTCGCGAGGCACAAATACCTACCTCGGCCCTTCGCCAGTGAATAGCTAAAGCTCAGGTCAGAACCTTCAAGGATCTCGGGGAGATCCTTCAGCATCACCTGCTCCTGAAGCGCAACGGTAGCTGTTGCTATCACCACCTTATAGTTCAGCGCCTTCGCTAGAGGTAAAACTGCGAGCACATAGGCTAGGGTCTTACCCGTACCCGTGCCGGCTTCCACTACACAAATAGGTGGTGCAGAGCCTTCTTCGTTGAGCGTGGACAAGGTCTTCGCGATCTCGGCGATCATCAGACGCTGACCATAGCGAGGGGTGAGATTACGAGATGCGAGCAGTTGACGGTATGCGGACTGAATAGAACTTTTTACTTCGTCCGCCAGCATTCGACCTGTTCCCTATAATCTGTACAATAATGAACTTTGAATTATAGCATCTGTGTGTAAAATCCCTCTGCATTTGTTGGAAATCAGCTCTTGGGAAATTCTTTACTGTTTCGATTGAA
The DNA here is from genome assembly GCA_963976555.1 of uncultured Gammaproteobacteria bacterium. GTDB lineage: Bacteria > Pseudomonadota > Gammaproteobacteria > Pseudomonadales > Pseudohongiellaceae > UBA9145. The sequence goes on along the minus strand of CAXBLN010000085.1, from coordinate 8,371 downwards.
ACAACTTCTGCTACACTTGTGTCATATATAGACATCGCACGCGAATTAAGGCTGATCCAGCGATTCAACTGCCACACTAATTTAAGCAAATAGCTCGGTTCGTAGTACATGACAACTGCCTCAAATCCCGATTCTTCCCATATAGACAATACTTGGGCAAACCAAGACTGCGAACAGCGGATCGTCACATTAGAAAAACTGGATCCCTCCGACGTCAAGAGTGCTGCATTCTTCAATAAAATTGCGTTCGAAGATGAGCACGAGGCAGTACGCTGCTTTGCCATCGCGCGCATAACCGAGCTGGATAGCCTGAACAAACTTCAAGATACAGGCGGCAAGGTGAGCGAGAGCGCCCAACAGCAGATTTATAGAATTATCGCAGGCATTCTGGAAAGCAAGCATAGCGAAGCAGAGCGCATCGAGAAGCTGAAACAACTATCAACTGCCGGTATCAAACAGGTCGCGTTGATTACGAAATTGAAATCAATTGGCAGCAGTTCGGTCGATGCCATAGCGTTGAATGAAGATCTAGCCGATTTGTGTCTGTTTGCCGGCAGCGTTCACGTCCGCAAGTCTGCCGCCCAAAAAATTGAAGACACGGCACTTCTAAAAGACATTCTTAAAAGAGTTTCCGGCAAGGACAAAACCGTCTCTAAAATAATCGCGGCTCGTCTGGAGACAACACCCAAGGAACAGATCGAACCATCCCCAACCCAAGTTACAGTCCCCCAAGCCACCTCCACGAATTCGAACGATGAGAAACCATCGACATCCGCTACTAAAAAGAAGGACAAGGTAGCGGATAAACCAGACAAACCTGAACCCCCGCTCATAGATCCTAAAATCGAATTCGATACCGTCTTACAGGAAGCGACCACGCTTAGCTTCAAGAACACTGCACGATTATTTGAGATTCGTTCGCAATTACGTAAATTAAGAGCGCGGCTTTCAGAATCGGAACTAGACCTTCCGAATAAGATCGATACATTGCAGTCCGAAATAGAAGGCAAGATCGGCAAGAATAATGAATATCAAGAAAGACTTAAAGAGAAAACGGAGGAGTTACTCGACAGTCTCGCGATAGCGCTAGAAGCGGGAAACTCGGAGAACGCGACACAATGCTGGGATAAGATCCAAGGCAATATAAGTAACACAGCAAACCAAGTTCGCGCAGACCTGCAGAAAAAGGCTCATACCTATAAGGAAAAGATTACCGAACTGCGCGACTGGAAAATATTCGCCGCTACGGAGAAGAAAAAAGAACTCATTAAGCAGATGCAGCATTTGCTAGAGTCGAAAATGCATGCATCCGATCGCTCAAAGAGTATCAGCAAGATGCATAAAGAATGGAAGGACTTGGGTCGCTCCAATCAGAATGAGCAACTCTGGAAACAGTTCAAGACTCTTTCGGATCAGGCATATGAACCCTGTAAGGAATATTTTAAACAACGAAAGCAACTCATGGCAGAGAACCTGCTTAAACGCAGGGCATTATGCGACAGGCTCGACGCAGAGCATAAGCAATTAGCCGAGGCCGACAATGAGGTCGAAGTTTCGAAATTGAACAAGCTGTTAAGCGATGCAGAGAATGACTGGAAATTACACGCGCCGATAGAGCAGAACAAAATAAAGAGCCTCCAGAAACGCTTCTACGGCATCGTAAACCAACTACGCAAGATGCGAAAGAGTAATGTCAGCAGCCACGCTAAACAGAAACAAGACTTGATTTCTCAAGCACAGTCACTAACAAAGCACGAAGACAACAAATTTGCCATGAACGAGGCGAAGCGCCTGCAACAGGAATGGAAGAAGGTAGGCCCTACCTCTTACAGAGAGGATAATAAATACTGGCAAGATTTCCGCGCCGCCTGTGATGCGATATTCGGCAAACGAGATGAAGCCGCGAACAAAAATAAGGAAGAACTGCTTAAGATCGAATCCAGGCTGAAGCAGATTCTCTCAGAACTCGCAGCAATAGCTTCCAGGGGCGATTCTGAATTCCGAGAATCCCGGGCAGCCTATCAAGATCTTGCGCAAGAGTTCTCAAACTCCCTCGATCCGCGCATAAAAGCACAAAGAAAGCGCCTGCTTGATCAATTCAACTCTCTAAAGCGACAAATAGATTCTAGGTTTCGGGCTTTGCCGGACAAGCGTCAACAACTTACTCAACAGAGCATTCTTGAGAAATCCGCGCTCCTGCAAAGCCTGGAGGCTGCGTTATTCAAAGAGAATGACGGCGAAAAATTTATCGCTCTCCAGAAGGCATTCGATATTGGATCTTGGGATGCCGTAGCTGCAAGCGGTATTTCTGATATAGACAAAACTCTAAAGGTAAGACTAGATGCATCCCTGACCACCAACAATAACAGTGAATTTGTTAAGCTATGCAAAGAATGCGAAGAACAGTTCAGAGAACTCTGCATACTGGCTGAGATTAGAGCGAATAGCGACTCCCCCGCCGAAGACAAGCCTCTGAGGATGAAGTTACAGCTAGAACAATTACAGAGCGGTTTTGGCCAGGCAAAGCCTGAACCCAAGCAGAACTTGAAATTTGCTATGAATATAGAATTTCAATCTTACGCTATCGGCCCCTTAGAAAACTCCGCGCGAGAAAGCCTAAGCAAAAGGCTTAATCAAACACTTCAAAAACTACGCTAACGCCTGTATGCGGCAGCGACTAATCACCGGATTTGCATAGCTCATTAGATAGTGACGATGTAGCATCGGATCGACTTGCTGCATTCTGGAAGAGAATACCTCGCGCGACCCATCACCTATCTCTGGGACATTTATCTCAATGGCTGTCGAACTATCCGGCAGCAAGCCCTGCTCCTTGAGCATCTCGTAGGCAATATAGTTGCTATCGCGCAGCTTATAGTTCATTAGAATCTGCTGATCAATCGATGCAGCAATTTCATCGGGATCATCGCTTTCATACTGCATCTCACTCCCGAACGCGACATGTACTGCCCCCTTAAAGCCTATCATTCCTGCTACGATGCTTTCGATATCACTTTTTTCATTCTTCGTAAACGATCCAGAGGACTCGATCTGATACAACTCCTGAGCCTTCAATACATCGCAAGCGTCGTACTCATAGGAGATAGAGACAGGAACGATATGTAGCTTTTTCAGGCTCTCGCTTAGCGGCTGCTTGCGTTGATACATCCCCAACATTTTTAGTAGCGCCGCCTCTGTTCTATCGACCCCATCTTTGGCCCGCCCCTCTCGCTGCGCTATCCACACGTGTTCGTTTTGCTCGATGCAATGATGCATATATTCCGATAACAGGGTTAGGCTGCGTAACAGCTCCCTGCCCTTTAATGATCTCTGCACTATGAAGCTCTTGTTCAAGCGCATGAGGTCCGAAACGAATGGCTTCTTTAGGAGGTTATCTCCCGTTGCGATCTGAACGGTCCGGTTACCGGCGTGGTAAAGCATGTAATTCACGAATGCAGGATCCATCGTAATATCGCGATGATTACTCACGAAGAGATAGCTTCTCTCACTATTGAGACCGTCTAGACCGGAGTTGGTCAATCCGGTGGTTGTATCCTCTATCATCTTGTACATGTAGTCGGCGATAACATCCTGCATAGTGGCCACGTCGCGTACAGATTTCACCTGGCCTTGCAGCTTTTTCCGAGCAATGAGCCGCATCACCCCTGGCGCCACGCGCGAAAGTTTGGGCGCATAGAAGCTGGCAATACTGGAAAGGAATTCTGGATTTCGTATCAGCCGATCAAGTACAGGACGAATCTCATGATCGAAATAGGGGCGTATCTCTTTATATTTATCCATTTATTTTCTATTAAATATCAATGAGTTACGAAAATGCGAATGAGTAATAACTGAGTGGCTCGGGCAGGCGATTCTAGCGGCTTTACTGCCACTTGTGTAGCTCCACCGCAGCTGACGACTAGTCGAAGTTTCGGACTGCCTTCACATACTCGTCCAAACTATCAAACAGCTCCTGCTTATCGGTTCCTGCTCGCTCCTTTGCCTGCGCATAGCCATCCTCATAACTTGCAAGCGCCTGGGCCGAGGTCAATCGGGCCTTCCTGAACTGATTCCAATCAACGAGCTCTCTTTCGCTGAGGGTCTCTTTGTAATTTCGCGCTCTGTAGCGCTGCAACATGGTGGTCAGGCGCTTGTCGCGAAAGGGAAGATCGAGACGCGCCAGATCAGTCGCTGAGCTTGAACGTACCATGGACATCAGACTCTTATCGGAATCTGAGAAGAAACCGCCGCTGTAAATCATAAAATCGGGATCTATCTCGTCCTGTCCTATGTCCTCGGAGAAAACCTCCCGGACCTTCGCCACAATCTCATCGTCGTTCTGTAATTGATCCCAGTGCTTCCTGCAATCCTCAAGACTTAACCCATACTGATCTGCACGCTCCGGAGACAGCACAGCCGGGGACGAAACGATTGGACACTTGTTAATGTGCAGCGTCTTGAGCGGAATCCTCTCTATTCCTACGCTCATGTCTTCCTTAGAAGTAAAGATCCTACATCGAATTTCTGCAACGTCTAGTCCGACCCACCCGGCCGGGTCTTCGCGCAAATCGTAGACGATAATTCCATTGTTATTTGTAGGGTGCTGGCATATTGGCATTACCAGCGCCAGACAACCCTGAGTGGCTGGATACATCATCGAAACATGTAGGACGGGCTTTCTGGTTACCATGTCAATCTCGGACTGCACGACTTTCTTGCTGCGAAGCCTGTAAACATAGTCGTAAAGCTTCGGCTGCTTCAATTTGATGAGTTTCGCAAACTCTATCGTCGCTATTACATCAGCAAGTGCGTCATGAGCATCGGCGTGTTCAATCCCGTTTTCCGCCGTCAATTGTTCCAGTCTGAAACTAATACTCCCGTCTTCACGAAGCGGCCAGTTTATTCCATCTGGACGCGTGGCGGCACAGAGTCGCGCCATATCGATAATGTCCCAACGCGAATTTCCATTCTTCCATTCACGTTCGTAGGGATCATAGAAATTGCGATACAATAGTTGCCGCGTCAACTCATCGTCGAAGCGAATGCTGTTATACCCGGCAACGCAGGTGCCTGGCTGCGAAAACTCCTGCTCAATGCGTTTGATGAAATCAGCCTCGCATACTCCTTCGGCCAGTGCCTTCTGTGGAGATATACCGGTGATAAGACAAGCCATAGGGTCGGGCAGGAAATCATCTGCGGGCTTGCAGTAGAACACCAAAGGCTCAGAAATGATATTTAGGTTCTCATCAGTACGGATGCCCGCAAACTGAGATGCTCGATCCCTGCGCGGATTTCTGCCGAAAGTTTCAAAGTCGTACCAATATATTGAATTTTCTGACATCTAGCTTCTCTGCTATGGCTCGATTCGGGCTCGCCAGTGCGACGTACCTAGCTCTGATTATAACGACTTATTCGCCTTAGGTATGGCTAGATTTGTATAGTAGATATGCATCAATTTTTACTTAGCAATTCCTTCCAATCGCCCATTTGTAGTAGTATCGCTCTGGTTTGGCAGAATATTTCGAGAGCAACTCGCAAAAACACCTACTGCAGGTGAATTGGCAGTCATTGCACGACACGGCCCCGATAACGACTAGATCCACACTTTAACTTCAGAGCCCTACTTACAATGGAATTTCGCGGCGCCCATATACTCAGCGTGAAGCAATTCGAAAGGTCAGACGTCGATCGAGTATTCGACGTTGCCGACACCATGGTCCCTTATGCGCACCGCAAGCGCATAACCAGGGCCCTTGAGGGCGCGATCTTGGGCAATATGTTCTTTGAGCCGAGCACACGAACGCGCGTCAGTTTCGGCTGTGCGTTCAACCTCTTGGGTGGCCAGGTACGGGAGACCACGGATGTGAAGACTTCTTCGATATCCAAGGGCGAGTCGCTCTATGACACCGCGCGGGTTATCAGTGGGTACAGTGATATTATCGTGATGCGCCATCCTCAGGTCGATTCGGTAGCCGAATTCGCCAAGGCTAGTCGAGTTCCGGTGATAAACGGCGGCGACGGGCCGAATGAACACCCCTCCCAGGCACTGCTCGACCTCTATACGATCAAGAAGGAACTACTGTCGAACAATCGGCAGGTAGATGGCATGCACATCGCAATGATAGGCGATCTCAAGCATGGTCGAACTGTGCACTCTCTCTCACAATTGCTTCTGCTTTATGACAAAATCACCTTCACGCTAATTTCTCCAACAGAACTAAGAATGCCTCCCGAAATTGTCTCCGAATTAATCGATGCTGGGCACAAGGTAATCGAAACTGAAGACATGGAAGAAGGCCTGAACGACAACGACACGGTGTATCTCACTCGCATACAGGAAGAGCGTTTCACAACCAAGCTAGAGGCTGACATCTATCGCGGGCGATTTAGACTGAACGAGTCAATCTATACACGCTACTGTCAGCCTAACACCATTATCATGCACCCGCTGCCGCGGGATTCACGCGCAGAGGCTAACGAATTAGACAACGACCTCAATCAACACCCGAGTCTCGCTATATTTAGGCAGACCGACAACGGCGTCTTAGTGCGTATGGCTCTGTTCGCCTTGGTACTCGACATCGCGGACAACGTAGAGAAATCAGCGAGCGACGTGGACTGGTACACTGAAGGCAGGTTTTAGAATAATAGTCCAAGAATCAATCTAACTACTTTTTCATGCAGGAATATAACTATGGGTTTTAACGATCTACTTAAGATGATGATTGAAAAAGAAGGCTCAGACTTGTTTCTAACGACAGGCGCGCCACCCAGCATGAAGGCGTTCGGAAAACTAACTCCCCTCATCGATAAGAAAATGCCCGAGGGTATGGTAAAGAAGATTGCCTATCAGATCATGAATGCCGATCAGATAGCGCAGTTCGAAAAGAGCCCCGAGATGAACCTCGCAATAGCGGATCCTGACATCGGTCGTTTTCGCGTCAACATATTCCAGCAGAGAGGCGAGGTAGCTATCGTAGCCCGCAACATCAAGACTGTAATTCCCGATGCAGCGTCTCTAGGATTGCCTCCAATCTTGAACGACCTGATCATGCAGAAGAACGGCATCATCTTATTCGTCGGCGGCACTGGATCCGGAAAGTCTACTTCACTCGCTGCACTGATCGATCATCGCAATAAGAATAGTGATGGCCATATAATAACCATCGAAGACCCAGTCGAATTTATCCACCCTCATCAAAAATCGATCGTGAATCAACGCGAGATTGGTGTCGACACGAATAGCTACGAAGAGGCGCTGCAGAACACGCTCAGACAGGCACCCGACGTGATACTGATTGGTGAGATTCGCAGTCAGGAGACCATGGAGCATGCACTGGCCTTCGCCGAAACAGGTCATCTTTGTCTCTCAACGCTGCATGCGAACAATGCGAATCAGGCATTGGATAGAATTATTAACTTCTTTCCCGATGAGAGACACAAACAGCTTTTCCTGGATCTATCTTTAAATTTACAGGGCTTCGTTTCGCAACGTCTTATCCCTACCGTCGACGGAAAACGCGCGGCAGCGATAGAGATTCTTCTTGGCACACCAAGAGTCTGCGACCTTATTAAACAGGGCAAGGTCATGGAACTTAAAGAAGTAATGGAGAAGAGCGAACAACAGGGCATGAAGACATTCGACTCTGCGCTGTACGATCTATTCAAGAGCGGAAAAATTAGCTACGAAGAGGCTCTGAAGAATGCAGACTCCAAAAACAACCTACGTCTTCGCATACAATTATCTGAAGGCAAAGGTGCAGATGAGGCGGACATCGATGATGCTGAAGATTCTGGAGGCCTTTCACTCGTTCAGCCTGACGACGACAGAGATAAAGCCTTTTAGGATACCCGTAGCCATCAATGCTTAAATTCTCGGATTACAGTCAACTAGACGCCATAGCAGCGGCCGAGGGGATTCGGCGCAAGGATTTTACTAGCGCAGAACTCACAGCCTGCGCTATCGATCGCGCCACCCGGATAAATCCCAGCGTCAATGCGATTGTTCATGAGAATTTCGAACAGGCGCTAGAACAGGCGCAACAGATCGACAATGAAACCGCCCCGCTCCAGAATAGCCGCGTCGCCGGTATTCCATTCCTCATAAAAGACCTTGCCCAGGTCAAAGGTGTTGCAACAACATACGGCAGCGCACTGTTTGCCGATCATATATCCAGCAAAGATTCCGGGATCGTCGCGCGCTATAAGCAAGCGAAGCTGCCGATACTGGGCAAAACAAATACGCCCGAATTTGGACTCACTATTACTACCGAGGCTCAGGCTAGTGGCCCCTGTAAAAATCCCTGGAACCTGGAATATTCCACTGGCGGCTCCAGTGGTGGTGCGGCGGCTGCCGTAGCGGCGGGCATAG
>CAXBLN010000084.1:0-15483 GCA_963976555.1 uncultured Gammaproteobacteria bacterium | reverse complement strand
AAAGTGGCGAATGGACTGACCACTGTTAAAGAGATCCTACGCGTTACTCCAGAAAACAGAGACTGAAGACATTTTCCTACCAGGCTCCCAGAATGACGCAAAATAGCCCAGAAAATATTCTGGTGGTTGGGCCCGCCTGGGTGGGCGATATGGTCATGGCGCAATCCTTGTTCATGGCCCTTAAAGAACAATACTCAGATTGCCGGATCTCGGTGCTTGCGCCCGATTGGACTCGCCCCCTGCTGGACCGAATGCCTGAGGTAGAGAAGAGTATAAGCCTGCAGATTGGTCATGGAGAATTGGCGCTGGGTAAGCGTCGAGCGATTGGCAAGGATCTGTCCCGAGAACAATTTACTACCGCTATCGTCTTGCCGAACTCCTTTAAGTCAGCACTGATTCCTTTCCACGCCGGTATTCCGAAGCGAGTCGCCTGGAAAGGAGAGTGGCGCAATCTTCTGCTAAGCGACTGCAGGCACTTAGATAAGCAGGTATTGCCTTTGATGGTGCAGCGTTTTGTAGCGTTAGCCCATCCTGCATCGAATGTGGCGCCGGTTTCGATCCCGGAACCGCGATTAGAATCCGAGCCTGAAAGCGTAGAGGCGGCATTGGCGGCACTTGATCTGCCACTGGCGGAGAAACTATTGGCGATCTGCCCTGGAGCGGAATTTGGAATCTCCAAACAATGGCCCGCGGAACACTTTGCATCCGCCTGCAAGGCCAAGATCGATCAGGGCTGGAATGTGTGGATTTTTGGTTCTGAGAAGGATGCTGGTGTGGCTAATGAGATCATGCAGATGCTTTCCCCAAAGCAGAGGTCCAGCTGTGTATCTTTAGCGGGCAGGACGAGCCTGGCTCAGGCGATCGATCTCCTATCGATAGCAGAGGCTGTCATATCCAACGATTCAGGTCTCATGCACATAGCCGCTGCACTTGATAAGCCAGTAGTAGCACTTTATGGTTCAACCTCGCCAGACTTCACACCACCATTGACCGAGAAGTCGAGGCTGCTGTTCACAGACATCGAATGCAGGCCTTGTTTTCAGAGGGAGTGCCCACTAGGGCACAAGAAATGTCTAGTCGAGCTTGAGCCCGGCAGAGCGATTACCGCAGTCGACGAACTGGTGGCTGCAGCTAGAGAAAGAACAGAAAAGGAATAGTTCATTGCGAGTGCTAATAGTAAAAGTCTCTTCCCTGGGCGACGTTATTCATACGCTGCCTGCGGTCACCGATGCACAGCATGCAAGAAAAGACATACGATTCGATTGGGTAGTGGAAGAGAATTTCGTAGAAGTACCGAGCTGGCACCCTGCGGTTGAGAATGTCATCCCAGTGGCATTAAGAAGGTGGCGTAGAAACATCGTAAAGACCTATATGAATCAAGAGTTTCGATCGTTCAAACGCTCGCTGCAGAGCGTTCACTACGATCTGGTTATCGATGCGCAAGGGCTAATAAAAAGTGGCTTCATTAGTCGTCTCTCTAAAGGGCTAACGATAGGGCTGAGTGATCGTACTATCCGCGAACCGATGGCAACGCTCTTCTATAACAAAGTCTATTCTGTACCGTGGACAGAGCATGCGGTGGATCGTGTAAGACAGTTGTTCTCCAGGGCGTTGCAGTATGAGTATGACCCAGAGCGGATCGACTATGGGCTCGATGTCAGTAGAATCATCGCACCTGAAGGCTATAAGAAGAAGACGAACAAGCAAGTAGTTTTTCTACATGGTACTACCTGGCAGACGAAGCATTGGCCTGAAAATTATTGGCGTCATCTCGCACACATAGCCACCAAAGCTGGCTACGAAGTACTGCTTCCATGGGGTACGCCGAACGAAAAAATTCGAGCTGAGTTTATAGCGCAAGGAAACGAAAAGGTAGTCGTGCTAGATCGACAATCTTTATCCGGTATCGCGTACTATATCCAACAGTCTGATGGAGTAATTGCCGTTGACACAGGCCTAGGGCATCTTGCCGCGGCTTTAGCCAAGCCTACGGTTTCTCTCTACGGGCCTACCAATCCAGGCCTCTCGGGCACCTTCGGCAACAATCAGCTGCACCTGAATTCGAGCCTAAACTGCGCGCCCTGCGTGAAGAAGAGTTGTTCCTATTCCGGTCCAGGAGTGACTGAGGAATATGCTGGCGAAGCCTTTGCGGTTATTCCGCCTTGTTTTGCGTCACACGGGCCCGTTGAGGTCTGGCAGAAGTTTGCAAATTTGTTGGATAAATCTTAAAAGAAGAATAGTCATTCAATGAAGCTGAGTTTTCTCATCTATTCCTACTTTCCATTCGGTGGACTACAGCGGGATTTTCTGCGCATTGCTAAGGAATGCCTGTCCCGTGGGCATGAGATTACCGTCTACACGTTTAGCTGGGAGGGAGATATTCCGCTAGGCTGCGATGTCATTCTGGTTCCGGTTGCATCTAGAAACCGGATCAAGAGAAATGAGGCCTACACGGCCTGGGTCAGGGCGGCGTTGGAAAAGCAGAATTCAGACTTGGTGATTGGCTTCAATAAGATGCCGTATCTTGATATCTATTTTGCAGCAGATCCCTGTTTCATGGAGAAGGCTGCTCTGCAGAGGGGCTTCTACTATAAGTACACGCCACGGTTCAGGCACTTCAAGCGCTATGAAGAGGCTGTGTTTGGGGCAGATCAGAAGGTTGAGGCCCTGATACTTTCACCTCAGCAGCGCAGGGCATTCGAAAATTATTATCCTGGTTGCGCCCCTCGATTGCACCAAGTCCCCGCGGGTATCTCCGCAGATCGGAAAATCGATGTAGTCGATACTAAAGCTGCTTCCCAGCTGCGTGAGGAGTTGGGCATCCTAGAGGAAACGATTCTGATTCTGCAGGTCGGTTCAGGATTCCGAGTAAAGGGTGTAGACAGGTCTCTGCGTGCAGTCGCGTCTCTTCCGCAGCCGGTTCTCGAAAAGTGTCACTACCTTCTAATCGGCCAGGACAGTCCCGCCCGTTACCTAAGGCTCGCGAAGAAGCTCGGCATTGCGGGTAAGTTCACGGTGCTGGCAGGGAGAGATGACATCCCCAGGTTCCTGGCCGCGGCAGATCTTTTACTGCATCCCGCGTATTCTGAGAGTGCCGGATACACACTTCTGGAGGCTACGATCGCTGGACTGCCTGTACTCACCACGGCAACTTGTGGCTATGCCTTTCATGTCGAGCAGGCTCGGTCCGGACTGGTATGCGCTGACCCCTTCGAACAATTGCAACTGAACGAGTATCTAGCGCAGATGCTAGCGGGGCTAGATGATGCTAGTTGGTCGCAGAATGGAATTGAGTATGGTAAGAACGAGGAGCACTATTCACAGGCGGACTTCGTGACAAACTTTATTGAGAATTTCCCCGGCAGCGAGGCTAAAGGCATAACGCATGCACAATCTGAATGAAGATTTCGCAAAGCTGCTTCCCGATGGGGATCCCTTTGCCATTCTGCAGGCGATGGAGGGAAAGGTTTATCGTGAGGTAAAGGGTAGAAAGACGCTACAGTTCAGCCTTGGGGGAAAGAGTTACTTCGTAAAGAATCACTTAGGCGTAGGCTGGGCTGAGATTCTTAAGAATCTTATTCAGCTGCGTATGCCGATTCTCGGCGCCCAGAACGAGTGGCAGGCGATCAAGAAGCTAGAATCCATAGGCCTAACAACCATGACCACCGTAGCCTATGGAAGCCGAGGCTTGAATCCGGCGAGTCGTCAATCGTTTATCGTTACCGAAGACCTAAGCAATACGATTAGTCTGGAAGACAGCTGCAGAGAGTGGCGGCACAGTCCTCCTCAGTTTTCGTTGAAGCAAAAACTACTCAGCAAAATAGCTGAATGCAGTCGCATTTTACACCGTGGCGGAGTCTGCCACAGAGACTACTATCTCTGCCACTTTCTAATGCCAATAGAATCCAGCAACGTCAACTCTGATCAGGAGTTTAAGCTGTATATAATTGACTTGCATAGAGCCCTTATTAAGACTTCCCTGGCGAGGCGCTGGATCATCAAAGATATAGCCGGTCTCTTCTACTCGGCGATGGACATAGGGCTGACGCAGCGCGACTACTACCGCTTCATTAAACTCTATGACGGCATGAGTTTGCGCGAAGCTCTTACCAAGAACGCGGTATTCTGGAGTTCAGTGAATAAGCGAGCGAGAGAAATGCATAAGAAATTGGGTTCGGTAAAATAATCCCATGCCGCAATTTTCCAGCACAGAACTTGCCTCCATGGGTCGTCATATTCCAACGCCTTTCAACATAAGCGTTGAGACAGAGCAGGGTGTAGTAGATCTTAAGATTGATTCCCTGCTGCGAACGGTGCCCGGAAAACGACTGGTAGCGCTGTCCACCTGGAACGACAGAGTAGTAATCGTAAAAATATTCATCAACCGCAATCGTTGGAAGCGGACGATGCTGCGAGATATCGCTGGCATCAACAAGCTCCGTCAGGCGGGCATCCCCACTCCAAATCTGCTACTTCAGACTACCGCTGAGGATAACAATGCCGGTGTGCTTGTCATCGAATATCTGCGTCAAGGGGCTAGTCTAGCGGCGCTCTTCGAAGAAGCATCGAGTGATGAGGACAAGGCAGAGGTATTGGAGATGGGGGTTAAGGCCATAGCCGATTGTCATAGTGCGGGTCTCTGGCAGAGCGACGTTCACCTCGACAATTTTATGCTCGCCGCTGGCGTGGTCTACGTATTGGACGGAGCCGGTATAAAAGACGGGGGAATGAGCCGAGGGCAAGCTTTGGATACTCCTACGCGCCTTAGTAACTTCGCGCTATTTCTTGCGCAGTTCCCGGTGGAAGAGGATGAGAATTGGCCGCTACTGCTAGAGCTATATAAGCTACAGGCGCCAGAACTGAAAGATAGTGACACTAGAGAGTTTGCAAATTTGCTGGGGAAATCTCGACGCAAGCGCCTAAACAGTTTCGAGAGCAAACTCACTCGTTCAACAACAGCGAATCGTTGTGAGCAAGGCTCGAACTTTTTCTACGTCTACGATAGGTCGATTCATTCTGAAGAGCTCGATCGCTTCCTTGCCGATCCAGATAGTTTTATTGATGAGCAGCAATTATTGAAGGACGGCAACTCATCTACCGTGGCTCTGGTGCAACTCGATGAGCGAAAGTATGTGCTAAAGCGCTACAATATAAAGAGTTTCTGGCACGGAATATCCAGGGCCTTTCGTCCTAGTCGCGCATACAATTCTTGGCGCAACGCGTCTGTGCTTGAGATGCTGGGCGTGGCAACGGCCCATCCCTACCTCTTTCTGGAGGAGAGGGTTCTCTGGATATTCCGCCGGCGCGCCTATTTCCTATGCGAGTATTTGGAAGGGAAGGATCTAGGGTCGCAGTGGGAAGTTCAGCAGCAAGATATAGATGAGCGTGAAATAATCGCGCTTTTTCGGAAATTATTCAGGATACTGGCCGACTATCGCATTAGCCATGGTGATATGAAGGCAACGAATTTCCTGGTCAAGGACGGGAAATTGAATGTATTGGATCTCGATGCTATGGAGCGCAGCAAAACCAAGGCGAAATTTGTCGAGAAGTATCGCAAAGACATGATGCGATTTAGGAAGAATTGGGTGGGCACTTCTTTAGAGCCCGAAGTCGAGAAGCTGCTGATAGAAGCGGCAGAGTATTGAACTGGTTTAGTCCATGACTGTCATTACCTTAGGCCTTTCGGGAGCGATCGGACACGACCCGGCCGCGGCACTCTTCGTCGATGGCGACCTCGTAGCTGCCGTAGAAGAAGAACGCCTCATAAGGCGTAAACACGCCTATGGCGAGGCAGCCCATCTGTCCGCGATACGCTGTATGCAGATCGCCCGCGTCAATCCCGCCGACATCAATCAGGTCGCGATACCCTTCGCGCCAATTAGTCTCTTCACGAAGGCACGCTGGCACTATGCCTATCGCCACTGGTATGCCCCCGATAGGGCGTTAGATGGTCTGCTGAATGGCAACAGGCGTTATCGCAGGTATCTTGACGAGCTAAAAGTACTTCTGGAAAAACTGCATATTCCCGCAGATAAGGTAAAGATTGTTCCGGTGGAGCACCAGCTTGCTCACGCTAGCAGCGTCTACCATCTCGATGAGAGAGAGGGGAAAACGGCAATATTCTGCATCGACTCAAAGGGTGAGTACTCGAACATTTTTCTCGGCTACGGTGAGAACGGCAAGATTGAAAAAGTTAAGGAATTCTACAACCCGGATTCACTCTGCGGAATGTACGCGGCTTTAACCGATTACTTGGGTTTCGAAATTCTAAAGGGTGAGATCAAGGTGATGGGGATAGCACCCTTCGGTGACTCATCGAAGTATGACCTCACATCGCTGGCTAATTTCAACGGAAAGAGATTCAAGGTAGATAACACGCTAGTCGGCACGGTGGGCATACGCAGGTTCAAGGCAAAATCGAAGGGACATTACTTCTCTCAGAAGCTTGTGGATCTATTAGGCCCCAGGCGCGTGGGAACTCTCGTGGACGATCCCTATGTTCACTATGCAGCGGCGATACAAAAACTCTATGAAGATTTGTCTGCACAACTGGTAGAGCACTACCTCTCCGATGTGATGGAGGAAACTGGACGCCTGGCCATAGCAGGCGCAGGATCGGTAAACATTCGGCTGAATCAACGCCTTGCGAACCTGCCAAAGGTGAAGGAACTCATCGTGCATCCGGCTTGCAGCGATGCTGGCACCGCGATAGGTGCGGCCAGTTATGCAGTCAGACAGTCCGGTATGAAGATTACTCCCGTCACACACATGTTCCACGGGCCTGCATATAGCACCGCACAATGCATCGATGCCTGCATGTCGCACCGCGATAAGCCGCTTTGGGAAGTACTCGACAATCCCTTCGAGAAGGCGGCACAGATTCTTAGCCAGGGTTACCTGCTAGCCTGGTACCGAGGGCGATTAGAGTTCGGCACGAGGGCATTAGGCAATCGCAGTATTCTGGCCAATCCCAATTTCCCTGAAGTCGCCGAGAAGATTAATCATCAGGTTAAGTTTCGAGAAGCCTGGCAGCCGTATTCTGTATGCGCATTAGATAGCGTCGCTGAGGAATTTATTCCTGGCCAGCAACACGACAAATATATGTGTCGAGCTGTGACGGCGAGCGATAGCTGGGCCAAGAAGTATCCGGCTATCGTCCATGTTGATAACAGCACCGAAACCCAGATCGTCGATGCGCAAAGCAACCCCGATTTACACAAGCTACTGCTTAACTTTCAGAAAGAAACCGGGCACGGCATGCTGATTAATGCCCGCTTGAACCGGCCGGGGGAGGCACTTGTTTGTTCGCCTGAGGATGCCGTGAATATGTTCCTCGGCACGGATCTGGAGTATTTGGTGATGGAAGACGTTCTAGTCACCAAACGAGAGCGAACCGAAGAGTGGTAGGAATTTTTCCTATTCTATACGTTCGAAAAATACTATTCGGGGCTCATTGGATACTGGAAACGATGCGAGTAATTTCAATTTATTTGCGATCGACTGAGTCTCGAGCAACTTTCCCGTCTCATATGTGAGTTCAGCTGCAATCGTGTCTCCGACTTCGCTGTTAAGAATTTCCTCTTCGCCAAGATTCCTCATTATCAGATCGTAGTCTACAACCTTGCCACTGAAGTAGGCGATGGCGTGATTGTTAGTCACCAGCCCCGCCGTATCCTCGGTGTTCTGCGCCAACCATTCGATCGAATCTTTCACATAACTCTTCGACTCACCAAAGCTATAGTAAGCGTCGATCGCGCAGTAGCACAAAAATATGCCGACTATATAGCGCAGGCTATTCTGGTTCGTCCGCTTCGCGGCTTCCAGGATATAGTGCAGAGTTATCGGTACAAACATGACAAGCAGAATACACATCAACATCGCGTAACGGCTGGACAAATACCTAGTCAGCAGCAGAAACCCAAGAAGGATTATTAGATTGACACCGATGTAGATGAGAACGGCGGCCTTGATATGACTGGGCAGACGAATTTTTCCATTAAACCATCCAACAAGTAAGACTATTAAGTAGGGCCCGCCCAGCGCCGTGAAGAGGTTGGCGAGTAGAATCGCAATCATGCCCGCGAGTAAGAATATCTCGATATATTCTCGGGAGAACGTAGCCGCATATTCCGCGAAGAGCAGGGAGCCGAGCAGCGCTCTCTCGTCGTCGTTTAGGGTAAAGTTGCCAGAGACAAACGGCTCATAGATAGAGGCGAATTCAATAAATAGCTGCGCTACATTGAGTCCCATCAGCGCGAGAAATGCTAGCAGACCCACACTTAGAGAAATCACTACAGCGTAGAGGCGAGCCAACAGAAGAAGGCGCGCCCCATTTTCGATGCGGCGATCGAACAGCAACGCCAGGGGTGTCAGGGCCAGATATGCCAGTGCCTCTGCGCGGAACGCCGCAGCAATAAGCAGCGAGCCTGCGAAGAATAAGGCGCTACGCATTGACTGAGTTTTAGCGTAGACAAGGTAGTGCCAGAGCGCTAGGAGAGAAAGCGACCAGAAGCCGAGGTCGCGAATCAATAGCTCGCGATATTCATTCAGCTGCGGATAAACCAGAATGCAAATAGCGGAGAGTATCAGTAGCGAATCGGAGTCATTGATCTCTTTTATTATGCTTAGATAAGCGTAAACAAGGATGGCATAGAACACTGCGTTTACCGCCAGGCCTGCCGAGAAAACATCGAGGCCGGTCCAGGACACAACGCCGATCAGAATTGAATAGCTTGCCCAAGAATAGTGTTGGTATGCAGCCTTGAGTCCGAATTCAAGAAATATCTCTGCAGTGCGTGCATAGGTGTAGGCGTCTGAGTTCGGAATCTCTTGCGTGAGCAGGGTGAGCACCGACAAAAGTAGGCTCGCAGCAACTGCGATCCATCTGATGTCGTATTGTCTCCAATCTAACTTCATCGTTATTCACATTTCCTGTGCTTCAGTACGGTCTCGCAGACGGACCGGCAGCCTGAGTCTTGAATCGTTTGTGCAGCCACAAGTACTGATCTGGCTGTTTTAGAATAGCCTGCTCCACTAGTTTATTAGTTGTGCGCGCGTCGGCTTTCTCGTCGCCGCTAGGAAAATCTTTCAGCGCAGGGGCGAAGTCGAGATGATACCCCGAGTTATCTTCATTTCGATAATGGCTATAGAACAGCACGGCGGAATCATTCACTTTGGCGAACCTTGCGGTTGCAGTGATTGTGGCTGCTTCAACACCAAAGAAGGGGACGAAGACCGAGTGCTTGGCGCCGTAGTCTTGATCGGGGGCATACCAGAGAATACGGCCGGCTTTTAAAGTGCGCATGGCTCCGCGCACATCTTTGCGGTCGTAGACATGGCGGAAATGACGAATGCGGCCATTAAACATCGCGGCCTGAAACAAGGGATTTTTGTTAGGCCGATAGGTGACATCCATGTCCCCGACTAGATTGAATAGGAAGCCGCCCATTTCCAAGCTGGAGAAATGGGCACAGAGCATTAATACTCCCTTACCTTCTGCTATGGCGGATTCAAGGTTCTCAAGACCGGTGACCGTGGTGCGAGATCGATAGTCTTCGGGATTTCTGAACCAGGAGATAGCCACCTCGATAAGGCCAATGCCATTTGAAAGGAAGGTCTTTTTCACAAGCTGTCTGTGCTCTCGAGGAGATAGTTCGGGGAAGCAAAGGCGTAAATTGACTTCGCATATGTGACGTCGAGACCTGGCGAAGTAGTAGCTTAGCAGCCCCAGGCACTGCCCAATCCTTATTTGCAGGAAATAGGGTAGATGCGCAGCCGCCCACATACAGCCGAGCCCTAGCCAGGTCGGCCAATAGCGCGGCGCGATGAACTGGCCTAGAGGTGTTCTTAATTGAGAGTGTTCAGCCACGGAGTATGCCAGCTAGCAGCAGAATAAATGCTGGAAGAATATAAGGTTTATCGCTCTTGTAGCCGCGAATTGTAGCAGAAGCCTATTGATAACAGCACTTTAGGAGACATAGTTTGAAAATACGCGTAACAGAAGGAATAGAACCCACATGTTGACCAAATTCTTGATAAATATGGTCTTAATTCCCCACTTTTATCTAAAAACTACGAATTCACCTTCAGGCAACCATTATTCCTGCATTTAGCCCTTGTGATATGATCTGCCGCCAGCAATATCGGTAAATACCTATAGGAACCCTCAAGATGAAACTCGAGATGCCTCCCTTCCAACAGGCCAAACTGTTGGTTATCGGTGACGTCATGCTGGATAGATATTGGCATGGCGCGGCCTCCCGTATCTCCCCAGAGGCGCCCGTTCCGGTCGTTCAGGTGGGGAATCAGGAAGATCGACCGGGCGGTGCAGGCAACGTGGCTCTGAATATTGCTGCTCTTGGCTCAGCGGCCACTCTGATCGGAGTAGTGGGGGAGGATGACAATGCGAATGACCTCGAGTCTCGCCTTGCCGCCGCCGGAGTGTACTGTGAGTTTCTGCGCTCCGCTGACAAGCCCACCATCACGAAACTGCGTGTCATCAGTCAGCATCAACAACTAATCCGACTCGATTTCGAGAAGAAGTTTGATGAAAGCGACGTAGCCGACTTACAGGGGCTTGCCGAAAAACTCATGCCTAGCGCGCAGGTCTTAGTCCTGTCTGATTACGCAAAGGGTGCATTGCAAGACGTAGCAGCTTTGATAGCACTCGCCAGAAAACAAGATATCCCAATCATCGTCGACCCCAAGGGGACAGACTTCCAGAAATATTCCGGTGCCACACTGCTAACACCAAACTTCAACGAATTCGAGGCGGTAGTCGGCCCCTGTGCTAATGAGGAAGAGCTGGTAAGCAAGGGTCTAAGCTTAATGAGTGATCTCGATCTACAGGCGATGCTTATCACTCGTGGGGAGCACGGGATGACATTGCTGCGCCCAGACTCAGAGGAGTTGCACCTTCCGGCACGTGCGCGAGAAGTGTTCGATGTGACTGGTGCTGGAGATACTGTAATCTCGGTACTCGCTGCCGCTCTTGCCGCAGGAGACGATCTGGCCGAAGCTACAGCCATCGCGAACTTAGCGGCAGGATTGGTGGTAGGCAAGCTAGGTACTGCGGCAATCAGTGGTCCCGAGCTACGTAGAGCCATCTTCGCAGAGCAGGACTCTGGCATGGGTGTTATGACGGCCGAGCAACTTCGTATTGCAGTCCAGGACGCGAAAGCGCACGGCGAGAAGATCGTATTCACTAACGGATGTTTCGATATCATTCACGCGGGACATGTAGGTTACCTTAGCGAAGCAAGGAAGCTCGGCGATAGGCTGGTTGTAGCAATTAACTCCGATGACTCAGTCACGCGCCTGAAGGGGCCGGGTCGACCGATTAACCCGGTCGAACGAAGAATGGCGGTACTCGATGGGCTAGAGGCAGTAGATTGGGTTGTGAGTTTTAGCGACGATACTCCGGAAGCACTACTCGAAGCTCTGCAGCCTGATATCTTGGTGAAGGGCGGCGATTATTCACTTGATCAGGTAGTTGGGGGCGAATACGTTCTCTCTTATGGGGGCGAAGTTAAGGCCTTGGATTTCCTTGATAACTGCTCAACATCTGCGATTGTAGAGAAAATGAAAGAGTCTGGAGAGTAGCGAGGCAGATTGGATACTATTCTACGGCGTCCGCGTTCTCGGCAAGATGTTTCGGATTAATTGTCCCTACAATCACGCTGCTCACACCCTCTCTACCGAGGGCGAAGCGCAAATTTCTTCTCGCAAAACTTTCGTTTGTAGAATCTTTGTCGACATTATCGCCGGTACTATCGTGTCCGCTGTTTAGAGCCTTCTTCACCAATATACCCTTCTCAAGAAACAACGCGTGATCGATCACCTCCACCTCATCCTGCATCGAAGAATTATAAGTCACCATTGCAAGGTCGAGCATTTCTAACGCCTTCATGCCGCCGTCTACGGTCTTGGTAGACATGCCTATGGCTCTAATTAGTCCTTCTTCCTGCATGCGCAACAGCGTAGCGGGACAGTCGCTGGACTCGAGTATTCTCCGGTCTCTGCCATCGGAGTGAATAAGTACGATGTCGAGATAGTCCGTTCTTATGTCTCGCAGGCTGCGTTCCACGCTGCGGCGTGTGTGCTTGGCGGTGAAATCGAAGAAGGATTTACCACCGGTAAACTCTTCTCCAACCTTGCTGCAGATCACCCAGTCGTCCCGATCGCAGAGAAGCCTGCCTATACGTTGCTCGCTACTACCATAGGCAGGAGCCGTATCGAGCAAATTGATGCCAAGCTCTTTGGCCTGGGCAAACAAGGCGGACACTTCTTCATCGCTTGGGAGCGAGAATCCATTGGGATACTTGACCTCCTGATTACGACCAATTTTTACTGTGCCTAAACCGAGGCAAGAGACCTCAATGCCGGTAGTTCCTAGTCTTCTCTTAGCCAAGCTCATTCGATTCTATTCCCAACGCGCACTGGCAATTTCTGCCGATTGTAATACTTTGGCCAATTCTATTTCGTCAGCGGCGGATGAGCGATCAAGATCGAGGCCTGTAAAGCGTTCTGATATTTTGTCGGCCAAGTTAGGAGTAAGAGTCAGTTTAGTCGGCCAAGCCACTAACACATTGCTGTCCTCGACGAAGCAGGCATCTTCCGGGCGGTAGTTGCTATTGACGTTCGCTTCCGCCCTATCGATGGCGAAGCAACTGAACTCGGCGTTGGCGAGGTCAACCCATGGGAATAGATTTTTGAGCACAGTGCGGGCTGCTTGTATCTGTGTAGCCTCATCTTTACCTACACCGGATTCCGCAATCTCCCCGCCGAGGTACCAGACCGTATTTCCTTCCCCGTCGCTATGAGAGGTGACGGTGAGTTTTGGTGTCAGGCTAAAACTATCGCCGATGCAGTGAACGAAAACCGATGGCAGGCTCTTCCCTTTAACATAGACCATGTTCAATGGTCTAAGCTGTGAACTCGGTTTCTTCAAGCCGGCATGGTCTATGAGCTGCTGATTCCCCTTGCCCGCAGAAAAAATGAATCGCTGTGTCCTAATTTCGATCTTTCCTGATTCAGAGTCCAGAATCATTGAATTAATGTTGCCAGTGTCGCTTCGTACAAAGCTATAACTACCGGGCCTTATACTAAATATATACTCGCTCTGTTTATCAACTAACACTTGTAATAAGGAATTCGTATCTAATACAAAATCAGGAAGCTTATAGAGTGTGCCCTGAACGGTGGCAGATTTAAAGAAATCTGGATAGTCATTCTTAGCTACTGCGGCGACGCGGCCAACAAGACTCTTGCTCCCCAGGAAGGTCTTAAGTTTCGATCGAAAACCTGAATCGGACCACATATAGTAGTGCTCGCTCAACACGCGGCAGCCTCGAAGGTCGACATCTGACTTGCCGATCAGGCAGCTACGCCAACGCTCAGGCATGTCGGCTATCACATTAGACGCACCGTTGAGTGCACCATTCAATGCGTATTTTAGTCCTCCATGGATGATCCCTTGAGACGCGAGGGTTTGGCCAGACCCGAGCCTGTCAGTTTCCAATAAGATAGCTCGATAGCCCTCGTTTCGAAGCCTGTTAAGCAGCCAGAGTCCTGCAATTCCACCGCCGAAAATGACGATGTCGGTTGAATAGCTTGATGTCATTCGTTACCTTAGCGCATTGCTCGGTGCTGATTCAGTGAGTGAAGAGGTAGCCAATCGGATAGACTGCAGGCATCAAATTATATCGGCATAAGCGCCTATTTCCCAACCACTTCCCGTAACCGGAAGCAATTTATTCTAACGAGTTGAGCCTGCATGTATCGAATTGTCTACAGTGTCATTTTTTATCTTGCGCTGCCCATAATTCTTCTCCGTTTGCTGCTGCGCTCACTGAAGTCGCCGGCTTACCGGAAGCGCATAGGCGAACGTTTCGCTTTACAATCGCCACCCACTGGCTTTAGCCGCGACAAAATAACTCTTTGGATTCATGCCGTCTCGGTAGGTGAGACGGTTGCATCCGCGCCTCTGGTTGCCAGGCTGCAAAGTCTCTATCCCGATGCGCAGATTGTGCTGACGACCATGACGCCCACCGGCTCGGATCGCGTGCGGGCCTTATTCGGCGAGACAGTAACTCACTGCTATATACCCTACGATCTGCCTGGAGCATGTGATCGCTTCCTCGACAAATACCAGCCTGGCTTATTGATCTTGATGGAGACTGAGCTATGGCCAAACCTGGTTCATGCCTGTCACCGTCGTGGAGTGAGAATGCTACTAGCGAATGCTCGGCTTTCTGAAAAATCAGCAGCGGGTTACGGCCGCTTCGCCACGTTCTCGCGAGAGTTACTGGAGAAACTCGATATGATCGCTGCACAGGCGACTCCCGATGCGGAGCGCTTTCTGAAACTGGGGGTGCGGCCTTCTCAAATAGAAGTTACGGGAAGCTTGAAATTTATTATCGAAGTCGCTGAGAAGGATAAACTGCCATATTTCTCGTCTATCGCCGCCACAGCTCGACCAGTTCTGGTCGCTGCAAGTACACGGGACGGCGAAGAAGAGAAAGTGCTAACTGCCTTTAAAGAATGTCTTCGGACAAATCCCTCCCTGTTGCTTCTTCTCGTTCCCAGACATCCCGAGCGATTCGGGAAGATTTTCAGGTTAAGCGAGGAAATAGGGTTGCAGACAGTAAGGCGCAGCGATGAGTCCGAGGTCAATGGCAACACACAGGTCGTCATAGGTGACAGTATGGGAGAGATGTTTGACTACTACGGCATCGCTACCGTCGCCTTCGTCGGCGGTAGCCTCGTCGATACTGGCTGCCAGAATGTGCTCGAGCCTGCAGCTCTGGGAATTCCCATTCTAGTAGGGCCCTCGCAGTACAATTTCGCAACGATATGCACGCAGTTAGAACAAGCGGGAGCCTTAAGAACTGTGCGTGACGAGTCGGAGTTGGCACAGGCGCTTATCGAGCTGCTAGCGGATGAGCCAGCGCAGAGAAAAATGGGTGATAGTGGCAAATCGCTGGTGGGTGAAAACCAGAACGCCTTGCCTCAGCTAATGAGGCTAATCGAACCCCTTATTCGAACTGACGCGTAAGATTTTCTGCTCGTTCATCGGTCACTCTAATATTGTCTTCAATACGAATTCCTCCGCAGGGATAGAGCTCATCTATCTGCTTCCAGTTTAGTTTCTTCCCCTTAGCGGAGTCGCGTTCTGCCTCGAGCAACAAGGGAATGAAGTACAGTCCAGGCTCGACGGTGAAAACCATGTCTTGCTCCATTACTCGAGTATTTCTAAGGGCAGGAGAATCGTCAGGGGGAGGAAGTCTTGTGCCTGCCTTATCGGACTGGTGACCACCCACATCGTGAACTTGAATCCCTAACAGGTGCCCTACGCCGTGAGGCATGAACAGCTGAGGAATCTTTAGATCTATTACTTCCTCTACGCTTCCTGTGCAAATGTCATGATCAACCAAGACACGGGCTATTCTTTGTAGCGTGGATGTGTGCAGTGATTGATAA
>CAXBLN010000083.1:0-15682 GCA_963976555.1 uncultured Gammaproteobacteria bacterium | reverse complement strand
GCACGGGGCAGGTGGCCATCACCATTAATCGAAGACAAGTCTAAAGCAAGGGCTCTAGGCTGTGGTTGCCTGCTTAACGCCAACTTTCTCCAAGACGAGGGGTATTACTTTTCGATTGACTACTATTTCATGGTAGACCTCATCGCCATCTGGATTTTCATGAATTTCTGAGTCTTTCCAGATTCCAATTTTACCTTCTCGGATGATGAGGTCCTTCTTCCGTCCGTTAGTATCCGGGTACTGACCGACGTGGAACAGATACTGCTTGCCGTTTAGTTTCATCTGCACCGACCGCAGTGCCATCTCCTCTTTCAGTTTAGCGAAGGCGGCATTGTCTATAAGGATGCCATTCACGTTATAGCGAATTTGCTGCTGACCTTTCTCACCCTTGCCTATTTCCCCATCTCCGATTTGCAGTACGTCGACGTTGAACAAGCTCTTCTGGATTGACTCTCTCAAGATCCAGGAGCATCCAGACATGCGGTCGGCGTCGCCAATAGCGCTGGAGATCATTATCGGCTTGTCTTCATCATACAGATAGCTCGGTGCCGTGCTCGAATAGCAAATCCCGACTCCCAGTTCCAGCAGTGGCAGACCCATCTGAGTGGAATAGCGATTGTTTGAGCCAACTATCTTTAACATGTCTTTAGAGTAGCCACAGGCGCGTGCTACTGAGAACCATTCCTGAGGAGTGTGTTCGAATTCAAGAAAACTTAGAATTATTGCATCGCCTTCGATGAATACTTTGTTCGCACCATAGGTTTCGAGAATCTTATTGATGGGATTGAAGAAGCGCATGCTGAAATAGGATGCCGGATTCAATCCCTTCTTCTGTAGCTCATCGGTTACAGTAGTGGAGCCACGTACATCGGCCTTCATGATAGTGTGGTGACAGATGCGTTCATCGTCAGCTTCAATCTCTGTGCTAGTCGGCATCGAATAAAGAGTGCCCGCGGACTTTGATAGTTTCACGTCCTCTTTATTGGTTAGTAATGAGAGCCTGTTAAAAGCACGATGTGCAAATCTAAAATATTTCAAATTTTGACGATATCGGCTTATATCGCTAAGTAATTTCTGAGCGTCAGCAGTATCCGCCTTTGCCACCTGATCTTTAAGCTGACTCTTCAATGCCTCTAAGGATTTGATCTGTTCCGGCGACAGTTTGGTCCCGCCGCTAATACTATCTTGGAGCTTAGCTGTAGTGATGTTGCCGCTTAAGAACTGACAGACAGTCTTTAAGTCAACGTGTTCCATAATCAATGGGTTCAGTGATCGACGCATATAGTGAGAAGAAAGAAGCTGCTCAAGCAGCTTTTTGGAGCGAAGCATCTTGGAAAATTCGGCGAGGCTTTTCTCTAAGTCCTTAAATTCGCCACGCCGGCTCCACCATGCACCGAAACCCTGTTCACTACGAATTGCGGCCAACTTTTCCTTGTTCTTCTGAATGTTGAACAGGGCAGATATATTCTCTGGGGTTTCGAACCAGTTAAAGTCTTCCGCTACGACAGCTTTAGTATCTTTTGCCAGCCCGAAAAAAGCTTGAGTAAGAAAAATTCCGCCAAGCTCGTCGTGTATTTCGGCTTCAGATATAGTCGCCACCGAGTCCGCCTTAAGCGCTGGAATAGGGAGTTGTTTCAATCGTTTGTTAAACAGCTTCTCTATCTGTGCATTGAGCTCAATAAAGCCGGTCGCCTCACTATTCCAGCTGAACACACTAAATTCATTCGCCAATAGATGCAGGGCGCTGGGGTTCGAGACGGTGAGCATGGGATTAAACAGGGCATCGACGACAAACTGATACTCTTTGCCAAGAAACTGTTCTCTAATAGGCGCCAGCTGCCTTTCTTCAACTCGGTGCAACTGGGAGAATATTAGCTTATTGACGTTGTAAAGAATCGAGTCGTAGTTCTTCTTTAACCAGAACAGCCGCTGATCAGTTGCGAGCGCTTCTGAAGAACCTTTGTTCCTGAGTTCAGCTAGACGGGACGTGACATTACTAATATCGGAATCGATCTGCGCCCTGGTGACTCGCACGATTATCTTGATCGCAGCGAATTGCAGAAAGCAGATCTCATCGGCATTGAGGTCTGTCTTAACGCGATGAATCAGAACCGTCATCATGTCGAGGTATTCGGCACGAACTTTCTCGAAGGCTTTAGAATTATCCCAGTTTTTGGGCTTTGGAATGGCGATTTGAGAGACTAGTAGTGCGACCAGCTTCTTCACATCGGAAGAGAATTTGCTGCTCAGTTTTACATCTATGTGATAGTTGTCTATGCCTCTGGAAAGATTAGCAATCGAAAGCTGAACACTTCGATCTCGCTCAATTGTCTCTGCCAGGCTAGTGCTTGCCTTCGAATTCATAGTGCTTAGTTCATAGTTGTTGTTTTAGGAATCCAAGAAGTACGGTGTTCAAAAGCATGACTCAATTCGCAGTATTTCAAATCCGATTAGAAATGCCAGATACAGACTCATCAATTGTGAACCACGCCACATTACTAAGAATGTACTGAAAAATCAGCAATTTGTAGTACTTTTTTACCCTAAAGGCTGTTCGCGGCGTCTATATCTATCAGTAGCGCAGCTGTGTTGTTCTAACTACTATATATAGTAATCGGTGACTTATGTTATTGAGGGCCGCAGCCTGGCCGTCAAATTAGTAAGTAGCCGCGCCCCCATCTGCCGTAGTCGCCACTCAAGTAAAAAAGCGAGCAGACGGGTCAGTCCGTGGACGCTTCTCTCCAACTCCAGCGTTACAAGTAGTTCAGATTCACCAGGATCCACTTCGATAGTGAAGCCATAGGCCAATTCCCCACCTGCCACATCGACGCTGAAACACAGGCAACGAGGTGGATCCCAGTGATCGATCGAGCAGCTTGCCTGTGAATTCCCATTCTTTATCTGAAGCTGCGTTCCTCTGGCCGGAGATTCCTGATCCATTTGCTCGACATCCTGCATTCCTGGAATCCAGTTTGGCCAGTTTCGAAAGTCTATCAGCGACCGCCAACCGCTATCACTCATAGAAGACAGCCAGACTGCGGTTGCTTCGGGGCTTTGCGGAGAAACCGGCGCGACAAGACGGGATTCCTGTGAACAGCGAATTATTTTCATATCAAGTTCTTCGGTTATATCGGCCTGAGCTGAAGCCAGGTCAGCTGCTAGCATACGCAGCCAGAGGCGCTCTTACATAGGTCTTTCGTGCCGTGGCTCGATTGAATCATCGGCTGAATGATGACAACATGAATAGACAGGGTATCCTTTTCAAGGCGGTTCTTACTGCACTTGTCGGTGATTCTTCCCATTCTCGAATATTCTAGAATTTTTTGCAGAGTGAACGCCTATGAATGAAGATTTAACTGCCGTACTAATCGTAGCCATCGTTTTTTCCTTTGTGAGCTTCAGTGTCTATCTTAATTACCGTTCCAAGCGCTTCGAGGGTAGTGCAGGCGATCTGCAGGATAGACTAAATGACGAGAACATCGCGCTAAAGGCGAAAGCCCACGAGCTAGAGGGCCGTATCCAGGTGCTTGAATCCATCGTTACCAGCAAGAATTTTAGTCTAGGTGAAGAGATTGATTCACTGTCCTGACAATTCTGAAATTCGACGTTTTTCGACTGGGTTAGCACGGGATTGTTGTGATAAGGTTATCTGTCTAAATCCAAGAACAGACCCAGCGCTGACTACTCCTGCGGCGAAATCCGGAGCCAGCTGAATCTATAAAAAGAGAGAAGATCATGAATCAAGATGACAAGCCTACCGATAGTTCTCGACGCGACATACTCAAGGGTGCACTAGGCACAGGAGCCTTAGCGGCCGGTGCCGCCACCGTACCTGGTTTTATCTTTCCTGCGCTGGCGCAGGGTGAGCGCCTCGTCCCTTTTACCGATGTACCCGATACCTTCAATGTGCGGCCCGTTCGTCCGAACGCTACTCACTACCTGGATACTCGTGAGATCACCACCTATTTCACCGACAACGATGATTTCTATCTGGTACAGCACTACGGCCAGCCTGAGATCGACAATGCAAGCTACCGCCTTAAAATTACCGGCATGGTAGACAACGAATTAGAGTTCTCATTGCAAGACTTAATGGATCGCGACAATATCGAGCAGCAGGTTGGTTTTGAGTGCGGAGGCAACGGTCGTCGCCTGTTTCAAGGGCTTATTGGCAATGCACGTTGGCGCGGTGTCTCTCTGGCCAGAATTCTCGAGGAGGCTGGTATTCAGGATGGCGCCAAGGAAATAGTTTTCTTTGGTACTGATATACAAACTGAAACTATTCGTGAGAGAGAAGTCGAGAAGGCATTCGCTCGCAGTCTTTCGATCGATGATGCAATGCGTCCGGAAAACATGCTTGCCTTCGAGATGAACGGAGAGCCTCTGCCGCACTATCATGGAAAGCCGGTACGTGCACTGATTCCCGGTTGGTACGGTGTTGCCAATGTGAAATGGTTGAATCAGATTCATGTGCAAGACACGCGTTATATGGGTCGCTTCATGGGACGAGACTACGTCACTCTGAAGAAAGAGAACGTCGGTGGTGTAGAGCGTTGGGTAGAAAATTCCGTTACAACAATGAACCTAAAATCCTCTATCGTTCGTGTTACCGAGATGGGCGGTCAATATAAGATTCAAGGCTTCGTTCTCAACGATGGCACATCTATCGAAAGCATCGAGGTCAAAGTTGATGATGGCCCATGGCAGCGTGCCGAAATTAACCCACGATCTACGAAATATTCCTGGAAGCTATTCAGTTACGATTGGAACAACGCCACGCCTGGAGAACATACAATTGTGTCTCGCGTGACTGACGTCGATGGTAACGTGCAGGCAACTCAGGAAGAGCTTCCAGAAAAGGTGAGCTACTGGGAAGACTTTGGTCAGTTCCCTCGCACGGTGCGCATCTAGGGATTCAGAATCGTGCACTAAGCAGATACTGCGCCAGTGCCAACGGCTACAGAACTAGTTTCCTCTAACTCTTCACTCGAAGGATTCATACTCACTAGACAGTGGGTTGAATCCTCGTCGGGTATCGATCTCATTTTCTGGATGGCTAGTGAGGCAGGCCCATTGCGCCTTCAGTTTTCAGGCCAGGAAGCCGTCTGTTTCTTTCCTACCGATCAACAAGCTCAAGTTGAAGAAGTCCTCTCGCCGGTAAAGGGCTGGAGAATCGCGGCGACACAGCTTAAAAACTTCGACGCAGAGCCGATGTCTGCCCTCTATCTCAAGAGTCGACGCAAGCTCTTCGACATTCGCGATCGACTGCTCGCGAAAGAAATCCGCGTAACCGAGGCGGACCTGAAGCCAACTGATCGCTTTCTTATGGAGCGCTTCATCACCGCCGCGATTACAATCGACGGGGACTTGAATGCGCAGGACGGCTTTAGCGATGTCACGCCCATAAACCTCAAAACAATCGAGTATCGGCCGCAGTTGAATGCGGTGTCTGTCGATATCGAGACGAATTACCAGGCTAGTACTCTGTATTCGATAGCGATCTACTCCCCAGAAGTATCGGTCGTTTACATGGTAGGCACAGCCGATTGTTCTAGAGAGGAGGTAAGTGGCGATGAAGAGCTGGAATTCTATCAGTTAAGATCGGAACGGGAGGTAATCAGCGCGTTCGTGCAGAAGATTCGGGAGCTGGACCCTGACGTCATCATGGGCTGGAACATTGTGAACTTCGACCTGCGTTGTCTGCAAGATTTCTGCGATCGTCTAAAGATGCCGCTGGCGATCGGGCGGAACAGCGAAACTATTTCTTGGCGGAGGGCACGTGATGGCAACGATCGCTACTACGCTCTAATGCCCGGACGCGCTGTACTTGATGGAATCGAGCTCATGCGCTCGGCGACCTATCAGTTTGAGAACTTTTCGCTCGAACATGTCTCACGCCAACTGCTCGACAGGGGGAAGCTAGTAGACGATGTGGATCAACGCGGGCAGGAGATCACTGAGCTTTTTGAAAATGATAAGGCTGCGCTCGCTCGCTACAACCTCGAAGACTGTAGGCTCGTCTGGGACATTTTCGAGAAAGAGGCTTTAATCTCCTTCGCCATAGAGAGGAGCATGTTGACGGGGCTGGAACTGGATCGATACGGTGGCTCTGTAGCAGCATTCGATTTCTTATACTTGCCTCGATTGCATCGCAAGGGATTTGTCGCGCCCTTCGTCGATCAGTCTACAGTGAGTAATGTTAGTCCGGGGGGCTATGTAATGGGCTCGGTTCCCGGTATCCATGAAAATGTGATCGTTCTCGACTTCAAGAGCCTTTACCCAAGCATCATACGAACCTTCCACGTCGACCCGCTGGCACTCGCGGTTGCTGGCTCAGAAGATAATCCGATCGAAGGCTATGACGGAGGAAAGTTCTCTCGTACAGAATATATTCTGCCGGAACTGATTTCTACTCTTTGGTCTGCGCGAGATAGAGCCAAGGCGAGCGATAACGCAGTCCTATCGCAGGCTATCAAGATTATAATGAACTCGTTCTATGGCATTCTCGGCACTAGCGGATGTCGATTTCTGGATTCCCGGCTGGTGAGTTCTATCACCAAGCGCGGACATGAGATTCTAATCAGGAGCAAAAGCTTCATCGAGGAAGCAGGTTACCAAGTAATCTACGGCGACACGGATTCTGTGTTCGTGCTATTGGGTCCAGTGCCTACAGATCAGGTGAAGCCGATAGGTGTCGGACTTACGACGCAGCTTAACGAATGGTGGACGAACAGATTGCGAGAGAAGTTCGATATAGATAGCCACCTGGAGATGGAGTTTGAAACACATTTCACCAAGTTCCTTATGCCCACGATTAGGGGGTCGGATGCCGGCAGCAAGAAGCGTTACGCTGGCCTCATTGATGATGGCAACAATCAACGACTTCTCTTTAAAGGACTGGAGTCTGTACGCAGCGATTGGTCTCCTCTGGCGCGAGAATTCCAACAGGAACTATACCGACGAATATTTCTCGACCTGCCCTATGAGGAGTATATCAAACAGACGGTAGCCGAGTTGAGCGAAGGCCAACTTGAGAGCAAACTTGTTCTGCGCAAGCGCCTGCGTCGAAAGCTGAATGAATATGTGAAGAATATTCCGCCCCATGTGCAGGCTGCACGTAAGGCTGAAGATATTCGCCGACACCGAGAACTGCCGAGCCTGTATCAGTCTGGGGGCTGGATCGAATACATAATGACAATCAATGGCGCCGAGCCTCGCCAGTACCGCGAATCGGCGATAGACTATGAGTTCTATATTGAGAGGCAGCTAACACCTATTGCTGACTCCATATTGGTATTCAAATCATCCTCAATGGACAAGATACTGAACAATCAGATCGGACTCTTCTAAGAACGCCTGTAATGGAGTTAAAGAAAAGGGTCTACACCCTAGAAGCACAGAGGTAACCATGACAACAAATTTAGTTATTACCGTGATTGCAGACGACAAGCCGGGGCTGGTGGAGTCTCTATCCCAGACTATCGCCTCGAATTCAGGAAATTGGCTAGAGAGCAGCATGTCGCAGCTCGCAGGGAAGTTCGCCGGCATTTTGCGAGTGAGCGTCGCGGACGATCGAGTCGAAAAGCTTATCGAAGATTTGAACGGGCTTTCGAAAGAACTGAAACTGGTTATCGAGCGCGCCACCAATGAAGCTCTTAGTCAAAACTCGCGGATGGTAGAGCTGAATCTGGTAGGCAATGATAGGCCAGGTATCATCAAGGAGATATCAGCCGCTGTATCGGCATTGGGAATCAATGTAGAAAAGCTGAACACTGAATGCACACCGGCGCCTATGTCATCGGAGTCTCTGTTCAAGGCGAGCGCATTACTCGAAGTCCCAGATAGCGTAACACTCGCGCAATTGCAGGATAAACTCGAAAGGCTGGCAGACGATTTGATAGTTGAGATCGAGCTAGCCGTGCGCTAACTCTGCGGTTTAGTCAATGAGTTCGAATTTGAGTCGCTCTATATGATCGACCATATTGGTTAATAGATTGATGCACTCAACAACCTCGATCTCATTCTGATTCGATGCGCTCGCCACCTCTCTATCCGCATTGGTGTATAACAGCACCAAACATGATTTGCTTGCATCGAAGTTTTGATAGAAGAACTCGGAAAATTCGTCAGATATTGCAGCGAATACCAGGTCGAGGGTAGTGCCGTTCTCCGTCTGCTGTTCCAAGAGCAGCCTCTCCAGCCCACTAAGTTGGATCGATACCGCATTCTGAGTAGACTGACTATAAGGCGACTGTATGCCTTCACTATAGTTACCGTTCAACATGGGATAGAGTGAACGCAGCAACAGCTCTTCGGTGAGCATAGCTACCATGGAGTCCGCTAGTATGACAATGACTTCAGAGCCCGAGCTCGACTCTATGCTTTGCCTAATCTGGGGTTGTTGCTCAACCCATAGCGCTTCTAGTTTGCCAAAATCTTCGAGCAAGGTATCAGCAGTGATAGATAGCAGAACCCGCCTTCGATTATTGCCGAGCTGATCCAGAGTATAGCCGTTCTCCGCTTCGGCTTGGCTTAGTTCTTCTATGGCTTCGTAGTCGTCAGTAGGGCGAGTCCCGGAATCCTTAGGCGCTCCCCACAGCAGAAACTCAATCACGTGAAAACCCAGTGCTACTTCCGACACATCGAAGGCGCCGTGTTGTTGCCTTAGGGTCTCTTGGTTTAGCGCTACGTTAATATCATGGACTATTCCGCTGTCCGGGTAGCCATCTACGTAGTCAATATATCCAGGAATGATTGGCCAGTGGTTGATTTGATACTGCAGTTGCAAAAGTTCCAATCCCTTCGCTTCGTTCAATACTTGAATAGCAAAGTATCTATCTAGAGTCGTAAGTTCGTAGCCGCTGTGCGCAGCTAACCAGGCTTGCCTCGCAAGATCCAAATTTTCATTCGTAGTCTCGCTTATGAAGGTGTGAATAGAACTTTGCAGTTGTCCTATGGTAACCCTTAGCTGTGAAAAGTCGGTGGAGATCTGACCTAAATAGTCCACTGCAATCGCTTGCCCAGCAATATTTAGTGCTGGATTCAGCCTCTCAAAAGAACTTGGGGCTGTTTGTTTAGTTGTCTTGGGAATCTCAGAAAGCTGAGTAGGCCCACCCTCGTCGCTGCAAGCATTGAGGAGAGGTATGATCGCCAACAGGGCAATCGCTGCTCTGAAGATGTTCAAACCTGGATGATGGCTCAATTGCATAGAATCTCTTCGCTGCTTTAGTTTCGAAGTGACAGAATTTTCCAGCCTTCCGATTGCGCCGTTTCACGCAGGCTTTGATCAGGGTCAACGGCAATAGGTGTAGCTACTTCCTGCAATAAGGGCAGGTCGTTTATGGAATCGCTGTAGAACACAGCCTCGCTGAGATCGAATTGATCTACTTGGTCTGCTATCCATGCCTTTAGTTTCGATACTTTACCCATTTGATAACAGGGAGTACCTTGAATCTTGCCGTTGTATCTGCCGTTTTCCGTTTGTAGTTCTGTCGCAATGAGTAGGTCAATATCGAAAAGCGCGGCAATAGGAGCCGCAATGAACTCATTGGTGGCGGTAATTATTACGCAGAAATCGCCGGCTGCAAGATGTCTTCGCACGAGAGCCTGACCCTTGTCGAGTACAATCGGCGCGACAGATTGTGCCATAAACTCGGAGTGTAACTCTTCCCGTTGTCTGAGTTCGAGATGCATCACAGGCTCAAGAGTGAAAGCGACATAGCCATGTATGTCTAGAACGCCCCGTTTGTATTGATCGTAGAAGTAGTCGTTTTTCGCGCGGTGTGTGCTCTCCTCGACTAGATTTTTGCTGACCAGGAATTCCCCCCAGGCGTGATCGCTGTCGCCTTCCAGTAGCGTGTTATCCAAATCGAACAGGGCTAACTTACCTGAGTGCTTCACCTGCATAAATGTCTCTCTTGTGTATTTTGAACTGCTAGTTTCCCGGCTGCGGGGGAGATCCTCTTGTTATTCCGGCCATTATAGCTGTGTAGTGTGAGATTCTACACGGTGATGGAGCTAAGAACGCTAAAGTAGATATGCTCTTATATGAACATAACGCTTTGATATAAAAGGATATTAACCAGTTCTAATGAAGCGCACCCATTGATAAAGAGTGAAGTTCTGTGAAACAATGAGCGATTATTTCCGTCATAAGGGCCGGTAGCAGTGATTGATTCAGATGGGTTTCGTTCAAACGTCGGCATAGTGATATGCAATAAGCAGGGGCAGTTGCTCTGGGCGAAGAGAATTGGCCAGAGTGCTTGGCAGTTTCCTCAGGGGGGAATCAAGCAGAACGAGTCGGTCGAGGCGGCCTTGTTCCGAGAGTTAGATGAAGAAGTTGGCTTATCCGAAGCGGACGTGAAGCTTCTCCATCAGACCGAGGACTGGCTCCACTACCGCTTACCTTCGAACTATATTCGTCAGCATAGCGACCCTCTATGCATTGGTCAGAAACAGAAATGGTTTCTGTTAGGGCTGGAAAGTGACGACAGTAAAGTCGAATTAAGTAAGACTGGTAAGCCAGAATTCGATGACTGGCGCTGGGTGAATTTCTGGTATCCGGTGGATCAGGTGATCGAGTTTAAGCGAGAAGTCTATCGCAAGGCTCTGGAGCAACTCGAGACTCCACTTAGTAGTTACATAGCTAGTCCGAAGTAATTAGTGAACCCTGCACCATGCGCTGCCGTGCAGAGGTTCCCTGGCAAACCTTCAGGCTGTACCGCAGTAGATGAATTTCTTTTCGACATTGAGAAATTTCGTCGTCTCATTGAATTCCTGGAGCAAGAATAAATGCTGAGCCGTTTACGGAGCATTGTACAAAAAGTAAATGCGGCTAAAGATCTGCAGTCAGCCCTGGATATTATCGTTCATCAGGTGCGCGACGCGTTGGACACGCAGGTTTGTTCAGTCTTTCTGTTGGACAAGGATATCAATGCACATGTCTTAATGGCCTCCGATGGTTTGAAAAAAGAGTCGGTAGGCCACGTCAGCCTTGAAGCAGGCGAAGGCCTGGTCGGTCTCGTAGCGAAGCATGCTGAACCTATAAATCTGCAAGATGCATCTCTACATCCGAGTTTTCACTATCTCAAGGACACTGGAGAAGAGAGCTTTCACTCATTTCTCGGCGTGCCCATAATTCACCATCGCTCGGTGCTCGGCGTGCTAATTGTTCAGCACGAAGAGAGACGGCGCTTCGACGAGAGCGAAGAGGCTTTTCTCATAACACTCTCGGCACAGCTTGCGGGAGTAATTGCACACGCCGAAGCAACGGGAGCGGTAGAAGGGATAAGTCCCTCCGGTCACAAGACTTCCGATACTGTGTTTTCGGGTGTCTCTGGGTCTTCGGGTGTTGCCATCGGCGAGGTCGTCGTCGTGTTTCCATTGGCCGACCTGAGTAAGATCCCGCAACGTGAAACTAAGGATATAGATAGGGAGATTTTGTTTTTTAACAGCTGTCTTGAGTTAGTCAGGCAGGACATGCGGAGCCTGCACGCAAAGCTCGCGGGACAGGTTGCAGAAGAAGAACGCCAACTCTTCGATGTTTATGTGCGCATGCTCGACGATGCCGCGTTGGGCAACGAGATCGTAGAGAGAATTAGGATGGGCTACTGGGCACAAGGTGCTCTCGCCTATGTTGCCAGTGAGCACGTAAGAAGTTTCGAAGAGATGGATGATCCCTATCTCAGCGAGCGCGCAATCGATATAAAAGACCTGTGTGCGCGCATCCTCTTCTATCTACAAGAGAAGGAGCTAGTAAAGACTGAGTACCTGGATAATACGATCCTTGTTAGCGAAGAGATTACACCCGCGATGCTAGCGGAAGTTCCGGTAACCAAGCTTAAGGGTTTGATTTCAGTTAAAGGGTCGAGTAATTCCCATGTAGCGATTCTTGCCAGGAGCATGGGCGTGCCGACGGTAATGGGTGTTGTGGATCTGCCCTATACCCAGTTACACGGCAAGGAAGTTATTCTCGACGGTTACAAGGGCGAGGTAATTACGAACCCCTCGGATCAGATTCGCATACGTTACCGCGAAACGATCCAGGAACAGGATGAGCTTAGTAAGGGCCTTGAGGGACTTAAGGATCTGCCCTGCGAGACCGCCGATCATCACAGAGTTCATCTGTGGGTGAATACAGGACTCATGACAGATGTCGTGCGCTCATTGGATCAAGGTGCCGAAGGTATCGGCCTGTTTCGGACTGAGGTGCCGTTTCTTCTTAGCGAGCGCTTTCCCAGCGAGCAGGAGCAATACGCGATCTATCGTGAACAGCTGGAGGCCTTCGCCCCTAAACTTGTAACCATGCGTACGCTCGATATAGGCGGCGACAAATCCCTTCCCTACTTCCCCATAGAAGAAGCTAATCCATTTTTAGGCTGGCGCGGTATCAGAGTTACTCTGGATCACCCCGAAATATTTACGGCGCAAATACACGCCATGCTGCGTGCCAGTGTTGGTCTCGACAATCTACAGATAATGTTGCCCATGATTAGCAACATCAACGAAGTTAACTCGGCTAAGCAACTCATTAAGAAAGCTTATCGCGAGTTGATACAAGAAGGTGTAGAGGTAAAGTTTCCGCCGGTAGGCGTAATGATCGAGCTGCCCGCTGCTGTGTATCAAACGCGCGCGCTCGCTAAAATGGTTGACTTCATTTCCGTAGGTAGTAACGACTTGACGCAGTATCTATTGGCTGTAGACAGAAATAACCCGCGCGTAGCGAACCTCTATTCTGCTTTTCACCCCGCCGTACTCAGCGCGCTACAACACGTAGTGAGCGAGACGCAAGCAGAAGGAAAGTCTGTAAGCATCTGTGGGGAGATGGCGGGCGACCCCGGTGCTGCGGTATTACTCATGGCTATGGGCTTCGATATCTTATCTATGAACGCCTCCACGCTTCTGAAAGTAAAGTCTGTTCTACGCAGCATCACACTGGAAGTCGCTGAGGATCTCCTGGCAAAGGTGATGGAACTAGATGATGCGGACATGATTCGAAGTGCGGTGGATCTAGCCTTATATAATGCGGGTGTCGATAGGTTGTTACGCTCCTCACGCACGAACTAGGGATTGTTCGGCGCCAATTCCAACTCAATAAGAAGCAGGCTATCGCTCTGAGATGATCACCGAACTCGCCTGAAAGCTTCTATTGAAGCTCTTCCGTTTTATATTGTAGTGCACGTGTTCTCGCAGCTCGCTGTTTTCAGGTACCCTGGGGTGTAAAAAGTTTCTTCCGGTGTCGACCATGCCTAATCTTGCCATGACTTTCCTTGAAGGAGAGTTCGTCAAAGTAGTGAAGGCGGAAACCTGATCCTTCTTTAAGACAGAGAATGCGAAGTGCAGGGAGGCAGTGGCGGACTCCGTAGCATAGCCGTTTCCCCAGTAGGGCTTGTCCAGTCGCCAGCCTACCTCGATGCAGTTAGGAAGAGGCAAATCATCAACGAGATTTAAGCCCACGAGCCCGAGAAATTTATTATCGGTCTTACGCTCTGTAACCCAGAAGCCCCAGCCCTTTTCTTCAATAAGTTTGGAGAACTTTTCGGTAAGAGCGTCGCTCTCCTCGCGCGTAAGCAAGTTTGGGAAGTAACGCATTACTTCAGGATTGGCATTCATTCTTGCAAACTCGCCGAAGTCCTGCGGCCGCCATTGTCGCAGAATCAATCGAGGGGTTTCCAAGGAGTAAGGTTTTAGTGTCATCCAGTGGTAATCGATTCTTAGGGAAGCGCTAATACTAGCTGTCTGACTCTAATTTAGAAATTCGACTGAGCCAGTATCCAAACAGTATTCAGCTCCAGTAATCAACAGCCCCTTCTCGGAGATGAGGTCTTTCAGTATGTCGGAGCCGAGCTGCAAATTCTTTACAGAGGCTGCGATATTGGAGCGGACAGCGCGGGTCATTAGGTCCTCACTGCTGTTCGCTTCCAATAGATTCTCTACAGCCGGACGAATTCTGTCGACAATTGAATAGAGATGGGGCGAGCGGTTTTCAACGGGCTTTACAAGCTGTTCGAGCGTAGCCTGTACAGCACCGCATCGAGTATGACCAAGCACGACAACCAGGCGAGTGCCAAAGTTCTCCGCTGCGAACTCGATGCTTGCGATCTGCGAGGGCGCGACGATATTTCCAGCGACGCGAATTACGAAGAGATCGCCAATTCCCTGACCAAAAACTATTTCAGCAGGAACTCTAGAATCAGAACAGCCTAGAATTATAGCGAAGGGCTTCTGGTCTGTCTGCGAAGCCAGCTTGAGTAAGGTTTCTGTCTCGAGGTGAAAGCCCTTGCCAGTGCGAAACGTTTCGTTACCTTGCTTAAGTCTTTGCAGCGCTTCTTCGGCTGGGATCATTGGTTCTATGCCTTCATGAGGTTAGTGGCCGATCTTTCCATCGGTAAACAGAAAGTCTTTAAGTTCCTTGTCCAAGACCGCGTCTTTGCGGCGGATCCACTCCAGAACCATGGCCGCATGTTCTTTTTCCTCATCACGATTGTGTTCGAGGATGGCCTTCAGTTCCTTGTCTTTACAGGCGTCTACGCGTTGGTTATACCAGTCGACAGCTTCTAACTCTTCCATTAAAGAGGTTATAGCCCGATGCATGTCCCGAGTCTCATCAGATAGCTCTTCGATGGGTTCATGATAGCCTTCATTAGCCATTATTTTCTCCTGCAAAAAATTGAATTAATTCGATCTTAAAAAACTACAGCAAACATACAGTAATAGCGGAAGCTTGCAAACACCTAAACCGATCGCTGACAGCGCACGTTACTATGCAAACAGCAGTTACTTCTGCTCCTCCGTCATCGCCTTTGTCAATGCTCTATGTCCGGCCTTCTCGAGCTCCCGTCTCACATTCGATTGGTCCTCAGCGCTGCGATTCTGACTGATCTTGAATTTGCACTGTACCGATGTAATCGCAATTTCTATGCCCATGATGCCGCGCAACATCGCCGCAGAGTATTCCGGTTCCCAGGGAGTGGAATAGACCGATTCATTCTGCGCCGTTAGGGTATCGAGGAGGTGCTTCAGCTTTGTCTCGACGCTGAAACTCTGCGCCACGCCTTCTATGTGCACAGATTGATAGTTCCAGGTAGGCACTCCTGCCGACTCATACCAACTTGGGCTCACATAGGCATGTTCGCCTTGCAGCGTAACGAGAACCTTTTGTCCGTCTATTTGCTGCCACTGTGGGTTTGCCTTCGCCAGGTGGCCGATGAGCTTTCTTTCCTTCGCAACGTAGAGGAAGGGTAGGTGGCTAGCAACGATTTCACTATCGTGTAGCGAGAGTAGCTGCCCGAAAGAATTGCCGTGAATGAATTCATCGATCGTATCGACATCAGTTACCTCAAAGTGTTTTGGAATATACATTGTCACTCCTTCACGAGTGCTGAGTTAGGGGGTAGCTGAAATGAATGTCCCTGCGTCTTGTTGCCGAGCGAGTCGAAGTTTTGTTCGCCAAAGCGAATGTTTCCTGATTGTTCGAAGACTACTGCGCTCGAGCACAGTGTTCCATAGTCTCTTTCGGGGTTGAGTATGAACGCGGAAGACAGTTTGCGCTCGATTTCAATACCGATTCCTGTATCGGGCAGAAGGGCATCCTCGGCCTGCGTTCTGTCGCTCATCATCGAGATGAGATCATCAAGCTTGACTGCATCACTAGTCTGCATAAGCGAGTTTAGTTGTGCCTTGC
>CAXBLN010000082.1:0-15876 GCA_963976555.1 uncultured Gammaproteobacteria bacterium | reverse complement strand
ACGCCGTCCCAAATCGCTGGATTCGTACCTGCATTACCTGCGTTTACAGTTGATACGTCAATACTAAACGCAATCGTTCTTGTGTCATCATTTACGGATGCAGTGCCTTTGTCATCATCGCTAGAGCTAATGGCACCGACAAACGTATCGAGCAAGTTACCTGGAGTGATGAAGCTGTTCGCGTTGTTTAGGCCGCTGTACTCATAGGCACTGATCTGATTGCCGCTAACATCACCGTACAGAATGGCGTATTCATTAGCGTCATTTTTCGGATTTTCTTCGTCAGTGACTACCAACCAGAACCCATCGCTCAGATTGCCGGCACTATCTCTGCCAATAGTGTATGACCAAGTGAATATTTCACCACCTACATCGTATGAAGTAGTG
This sequence comes from uncultured Gammaproteobacteria bacterium, assembly GCA_963976555.1. Classification (GTDB taxonomy): domain Bacteria; phylum Pseudomonadota; class Gammaproteobacteria; order Pseudomonadales; family Pseudohongiellaceae; genus UBA9145. Next base: position 15,489 of record CAXBLN010000082.1, on the reverse strand, counting down.
ACATTCTTAATATCACCTGCGCCAGTCGATCCACCGGGATTATTCACGGAATATTCGTAGACAGGCCCCGCGAATACGGACGAGCTAAGAAAAGTTGCTAATAATGCTGCTGCTAATTTGAATCTCTTCACGATTGCAAGTACTCCAATTTGGTATAGCCATAAAAAATGTTCACTACAGTGATTAAGCAGTTATCATGCCAGAATATAAGCTATTGATATTTAAGTATTTTTGTTTCCAAGATTCTCGTATATGTCAAGTTTCTTTACAAATTTATGGTTATTCGTCTGAAATTATACAAACTGACCAGGGCAGCCAATGACCGAATGGGCTTATCCACTGGCACAGGCCCCTGCACAATGGCTCGATTATCTAGCATGATCCAAATATTGAACTCATAGAAAGTTCAACTATGGCTATCGGTTTCAGCAAACTATAAGCAAACTATAAGCAAACTATAAGCAAACTATAAAAGAAGACGGAGGGATTTCTTTTTGATCCCTCCCTACCCTTTCTACGATTTCCCTCCCGGCTTACTGCCCAGGACGCAAGACCTCACCTGAGGCTACATTGACCCCCGCGCCATTCTGAAATGCCACCACACCATTTACCATCACTACCTCAAACCCTTCGGCGAGTTGCAGCGGTTCGGCATAGGTGGCTTTAGCACTAACAGATGACGGGTCAAAAATGATCAGATCGGCGGCCTTACCCACTTCAATGCTGCCGCGATCGGTGACGCCCAGTAGCGCGGCTGAATAGGACGTCATCTTTCGTACTGCTTCTTCCAGGGGCAGTGCGGCGCGATTCACAACATACTCCTCGATGATTTTTGCAAACGTGCCGTGGCCTCTTGGATGGAAGCCCGTAGGACTTCCATCGGAGGAGACGGTAATATTCTCGTCTTCGAGTAGTCTGGATTGCAGATCATCATCCATAATGAAATAGGCGCCGCTGCCGCCTTGTGGACCGATCACATCGATTAATATTTTCTCGAAGGGCAGACCTAGCTCCCGCTCCAAGTCGGCTAGAGTTTTTCCAGTGTAGGGATCAGTCGCGAGCAGCGTTGCTTCGGGACCATTGCGTTTACTTATGCGGGCAACGAGATACTCTTCCAATTCCTCTCTTCGGTCCCTGACTGCCACGGCAAATTCTTCATCGGTTTTCGACCACACCGGAAACAGCAGTGCAAGACCTGCGTAACTGGCATTGTAGGGATAGACATCCGCGCTTAATTCAATACCCGATTGTCGCGCCCTTTCAATCAAGCCTAGAATCTCCTCGGCGCGCGCACTGCCTTTGCCATAGACTGACTTAAGATGAGAGATATGCACCCTCGCATAGAGACCCTGGCTCAGTAGTTCATCGATCGATTTTTCTAACTGGTCGTCGTCCTCATTACGCATATGACTCATTATGATACGGTCACGGCTTCCTACAATTTTCGCCATTTCAATTAATTCAGATTCTTGCGCATGCAAGCCTGGATTGTATTCGAGCCCAGTACTCAATCCGAAAGCGTGGTCCAGCGAATTGTTCAACAGCTCCAACATGCGTTGCATCTGATCTGCACCGGGAGCAGGGTTTTGCCCAATTCCTGCGAGATCACGCAGCGTGCCATGTCCGACAAACATCGCCAGATTCACGCCAATACCATTCTCACTTACCTCTTCTAGCCACTCACCCAGATCTGTGACATTTGGACTATCACCGTCTTGGCCGAGAGTGATAGTCGTAACGCCTTGAGCGAGGAAGTTTTCAAAATCGGGCGTCTCTAAAGGGTCGCCATGAGAGTGAACATCTATAAACCCAGGCGCTACTATCTTGTTGCTGGCATCGATGACGGTTGTCACTTGGGCGTCAACCTCCCCGGGCGCTGTAATCGCCGCGATAACACCCCCATTGATATACACGTCAGCCGCTCTGGCAGAATCACCCAAGCCATCAACGAGTTGCCCATTGCGTATTACGCTGTCAAACCGAATCGGCTCATTGCTCGGCGAATCACTGCAGGCAACCAAGACTGCAGCGACAAGAAACCCAAGTGCTGGTTTACTGAATGTATTTGGCATTACTATCCCTCAAGCGCGATTCGAACAATTATCCTGCTACTAATATCATTGCTAAGCAGCAGAATAAAATACAGCAGATTGCTACGCGCTTATACAGCGAATCCTTAGCACACGCTATAGCACATTTGATTCTGCGCTCTTAACTCACTATTTTTACTTAATAATCACTCGCAGGACTTCTACAAGCCACGCATTGTGGTTGGTTTGACGTGATCACCACAAATCCCTATAGTACGCCCCCTCATAGCAAGGCCGCTGTAATAAGCAATTCAATCATTCTACCCCTTAGGACTTCTTCGTGATCTCTACCGCAAACATCACTATGCAATTTGGTGCAAAGCCCCTATTTGAGAATATTTCAGTCAAGTTCGGCGAAGGTAATCGCTATGGATTGATCGGAGCAAATGGCTGCGGCAAGTCCACCTTCATGAAGATATTGGAGGGCAGTCTCACGCCTAGCTCGGGTAATGTTTCTATAGCACCGAATGAGAGACTGGGCACATTGAGTCAGGATCAATTCGCCTTCGAGGCCTTCAATGTGATCGATACTGTCATCATGGGTCACAGTGAGTTGTGGGAGATCAAGAAGGAGCGGGATCGCATCTATGCGCTGCCGGACATGTCGGAAGATGACGGCATGAAGGTAGCCGAGCTGGAAATTCAATTCGCTGAATTGGATGGCTATACTGCCGAAAGCCGAGCTGGCGAATTGCTTCTGGGCGCGGGTATCGCTCAGGAATTACACTTTGGTCCTATGAGAGAAGTTGCCCCGGGCTGGAAACTAAGAGTACTACTGGCGCAGGCCCTCTTCTCAGACCCCGATATCCTGTTACTGGACGAGCCTACCAACAACCTCGATATAAACGCGATACGCTGGTTAGAGGGAGTCTTAGATGCTCGCAAATGCACCATGGTCATTATTTCTCACGACCGCCACTTCCTGAACTCGGTATGTACACACATGGCAGACATCGATTACGGTGAGCTTCGCCTGTACCCCGGGAACTATGATGATTTCATGATAGCCTCTACTCAGGCGCGTGAAAGATTGCAGTCGGTCAATGCCAAAAAGTCAGCCCAGATCTCCGAACTTCAACAATTTGTCAGTCGCTTCTCTGCCAATGCGTCAAAAGCCAAGCAGGCCACTTCGCGAGCGAAACAGATAGAAAAAATCACATTGGAAGATATTAAACCTTCCAGCCGGGTAAGCCCCTTTATCCGCTTCAAGCAGGACAAAAAGCTGCACCGCCAGGCTCTAACTCTCGAAAAAATAGGCCATGGCTTCGACGATGAACCCCTCTTCACCGATGGCAATATGATAATAGATGCAGGGACTCGTCTGGCCGTGATTGGCGAGAATGGAGCAGGTAAAACTACCTTCCTGCGCTGTCTACTTGATGAACTGGCAGTGAACCAGGGGAAGATCCAATGGGCAGAAAGCGCAACATTGGGCTACTGCCCTCAAGACAGCACTAAGGATTTCGATTGTGAGCTAAACCTGTTTGACTGGATGAGTCAGTGGCGCAAACCAAGCCACGGCGACCAGATCGTGCGTGCCACCCTGGGCAGATTATTGTTCTCCACAGAAGACTTCGAGAAATCGGTAAAAGTCTGTTCAGGTGGCGAAAAGAACCGCCTGCTTTTCGGCAAGCTGATGATGCAAGACCCGAATGTATTGGTACTGGATGAACCTACGAATCATCTGGATATGGAAGCCATTGAGGCTCTGAACCTGGCACTGACTCACTACAAAGGCACACTGATTTTTGTAAGTCACGATCGGGAATTCGTCTCATCACTAGCCACAAGGATAGTTGAGATCAAAGATCAAAAGCTGATAGATTTTCAGGGCGACTACGAAGAATATCTAGCAAGCCAACAAGACGCCGCTAATATTGCGAATATCCGATAGAAACTATCGGATATTCCTGTCGCTAAAGTGCTGTAGTTACCACTCAGCAAGAACGCCTCTGTGCAGCATCCCTTCCCGCGTTTCAGGCGAATGTCTTGCCTATGCGGGCGCTTTGATCTGACTCATTTGCCTGCGCAGCTCAATCTATGCGCTCTTGCCCGCTCCAACGCCATTGGATAGATCAATGCCGATTAGAACGTGCCTCGAATCTTGATAGCCAGAACCGGGCCAGCGTCGGAGCAAGAATCCTCGATCTCATCGACTACCCCAGTCGCTATAGTGCCGCCGGTATAACGCGTGCGAATACGGCAACGATCCCGCGCATCTCGTACTTCAAAGCGATAGACCAATCCACCCCAGGCTTGCACTTCGATCCAGCTGGAAATGGATCCAACCTTGGGATATTCCTCAATTTTATCTACGTCATACACGAGGAAGTCATTGTAGAACTCGCGGCGATAATTGAATCCCCAGTTCATATTGTTGCGTGAGGGGATGTCATGACGAAATCCGAAATTGTAACGGCTGGCACCGCCGCGAATAGAGCGTTCGCGTTCAACGTTCAGAAACGGGTCAGTTAGGCTGGATTCCTCAATATTGAGTCCGGCTGTAAAAAGCATGTTCGGCTGATTAAACATAAGCAGGCGTATGCTGCTGTTCAGGTTTATACCGTACTGCTCACCACTACCGATGTTGCCACGAGCGCCCAGGATTTGTGTATCGGTAGATACGTCTACGTTGTCGATCAGGTCATCGAGATCGTTGTAGAACAGGTTGCCGCTCAGCACGCCTGCATCATTCGGCAAACGGTATTCGAGATTGGCCAAATAGCGCCAAGACTGCGTCTGTCGCAGGTCAGAATTACCTTCGAATGCATTCTGCTCATCATCAGACCCATCGATACTGGCAGTAAAATCAGAGAAACTTAGTTGAGCAACATCTTTCTCCGCTGTTGCTCGAAACTGGATAGCCGGGGTGATATCGAAACGGTAATCGACCTTGGGCCGGAAAAAAGTAAAGCTGCGGGATTTAGAGACATCTCCGGACTGCGAAATTTCACTGTCTTCAAACAGGAGCGTAGTCTCCAAGCTCATGCGATCGTTTATCTGCCAGTTATGTATGGCGAAATATTCATAGCGCAGCTCTTCCACAGTGCCATTTGCATCGGTAATGGGCGACAAGCCGCCGAAGCGAGAACCGCCCTGCACCGCATCGGGGCTAGTGCTTAACAGACCGAGCTGCAAAGACGTATCTAGTATCGTCTGCGCTCGTTCAACTCCCGCCTCCAATGATTGGGCCTCGCTGAGATCGAAAACATAGGAAGAGCGGAGAATACGTTCCTGGGTGTTGGCGTAATTGGCGAGGAATAAATCTTTCGTAATAGCACTGCCATCAATCTGCAAGCGGTCACGCACCGAGTCGTTTTCTGATTCGTTAACGATAAACAGCGTCCGCCAACGACTGCCGTTCTCGAAAACATGCATATAGTCACCACCGATTTCCCAAGAACTGTCCTCGGTAGGAGTTTCATCCCGTTCAACCTTGATTGTGGCAGGGTCTACGCGAAAGTCGGTGATAATACGATCGGCGTAGGCATCGAAGTCGTTGTTGGTGAGCTGGAAGTTAAGATTTGCGATGTTACGCTCGTTAAACTCATAGCCCAAGTTTGCCGCAAACGACGTTGGCCATGAGTCCTGGCCCTGGTCGCGGTCGACAGTTTCATTGAGGCTGCCATCAAGACTCAAGCTCTCTTCGAAGCCATCGCGAAACTCCCAGCGCGGCTCCAACTCTGCGCTCAAGAAATAGGTGAATCCACCGTTTTGGCCGGTGGCCGCCATCTTCGCTCCAGGCTGGTACTTGCCATCATGATAACGATCCATATTGATTTCATAGGCATAGGAGGTGCTGGATTCAGCCTCCAACAACACTACGTTAATAACCTGAGTACCACCGCGCACATCCAGATCACCTGAGGTGCCACGGATAATCTCGATGTATTGGACATCTGTAGCGGGAATGCGAGAAAGCTGCTGATTTCCTTCATTACCCTTGCCTGCTATTCGACGGCCATTAATTAGGACCTGATCGCCCCCTGCGCCCAAACCCCGACGATTCCCGCCGTCGTTACCGCCGCCTCCACCACCACCGCCCAAGGCAAGGTTGATGCCGGGAATACGAACCAACATATCGTTAACCGAATAGGGCTGATATTGCTCGAAGAAGCTTGCTGGATAGGTAACAGTAGCGTTCTCATCGGTCGTAGGCTGATCCTGCGCCGAGGCCAATTCGATATGGCTGGCCAGCAATAGGCTGCTAAGACACGCCGCGAAGGCGTATTTACGTGCGGTAAAAGGGACTTTAGTCAACTTCAGACTCCATTATAATTTCTGTAGATCGCCAAACGCGAAGCTTTCCGATCCGCTGTAGAGGAGCAGAACCGAAGATCTAACTCAGGACGAAGAATTCGCCACGTATTATGAGGTGAAGTACAGGCAGGACAAAGGGCAAAACGGCGTTAAATTATAACATTTTGTAATAGCGGCATTGGCTATTGAGCCGAGAGCTCTGGGGCTGTGACGCAGGAAATGCCTGCTGTACCCTAGCCCTAGCCACAGTGCAAGCTTACTACCGTAATCCCTGACGGTCTCAACAAACTTCTCATTCTTGATTAGGCTGCGGTATCGCGCCTCGTCGCCACGTCGAAAAAACAGACGCCCCAATGCAAATCACATATCATTGTCACCACGCTGATTCTTCAAGGAATACCAAGTGAAAATTCTTAAAATCGCGCTTCAGGCAATTGGTTTCGCTGTGTTGATCGCTGCTGTGGCAATCGGCACTCTGCGACTCCAACGCAGTAGCGCAGACGGTGCAACGGTGGTTTTCCCCGGTGGCGAGATGGTAGCAGGAGAGCTACATTCAGGGCCTGAGCCGGACTGGAGCTTCACCGACGATATCTCTACCATCGAGTTGCAGCTGAATGACCCGATGGCCACACGCCGCATATTCATACTGGAGAGCGAGGGCAAGATATATGTGGTCTCTGGCTACATGAAGTCCTTTCTTGGCCAGATCTGGAAAGAATGGGCGTTCGATGCGGATGCGGGTAACGATGAGGGCGTGCTGCGTGTAAACAATGTACGCTATCCGAGAAAGCTGATTCGCATAGAAGAAGGCGACGTATTAAATGGCGTGGCCGCCAAACTTCTCGCCAAGTACAGCGGCGTGCCCACACCAGTCCCAGCAGAAGCTATCGCCGCGGCCAGGGCCGACATCGAGGACGGTAACAGCTGGATATTCGAGCTTGCCCCACGCTAAGACTAACGGAGACCAATCATGACACTGCGAAATTATCTTATCCTCTGCGCCGCCGGATCACTGCTTACCGTTCTGACTCTATTACTGGTGCCCGGCGTCGGAGAAGCTATCGAAGGTTTTTTGATTGCCTTTCTCTCCACCAATGCGAACTAAGCAAGCGACTGCGGCCGGAATCTAACCAGCCTGGCACGTTTGACTCTTATAACTGCCAGTGATCAGAGTAAATATATCTGCCGATCGATATCAAACAGCAAGGACTCGTCATGATTCGCTTTCTCCATAGCCGATTTTCTCCGTTGTTAGTGCTGCTGACGATTTCTTTTCTTCTCTTTCCCGCCACGGCTGCCGAGCTCAAATTTACTTCAGTGCAAACAGCGCTATTCTCAGATCCCTACGGACAATCGAATGCCTGGGGAGATTACGACAACGACGGCGACCTCGATCTACTTGTCGCCTTTCTCAATGCACCTTTACGCCTGTATGAAAATCGAGGTGTAGATGGGTTTGTAGACATTGGACCCACCATCAAACTCACGACCAATCCGGGGAACTCCCGCGCCGTAGCCTGGGGAGACTACGACAATGATGGAGACTTGGATATCTACGTGGGTTACGCCGATGGAGTAAACCCGAATGTATTGCTGGAGAACAAAATAAGAGACCGGTCCGGTAGTAGTCGAAAAGAGTTTGTCGATGTGAGCGAAGAAAGAGGCGTCAGTTTCATTGGCGCCACCAGGCAATTAAACTTCGTTGACTTCGACGCAGACGGCGACCTCGACTTACACGTAGCACTTCGAACCGCCAGTAATCGCCTATTCGAAAATAGCGACGGAAAATTTGCGGACATTGCCAGAGACGTAGGGTTCTTCGAACCGCGCCGGACAGTCGGGGCCTGTTGGTTTGATATGGACAGTGATGGAGATTTGGATGTCTTCACCACCAATCAGAGTGGGGATCGAGATGGCCTTTACAGATATGAAAACGGACGCTTCAGTGATGTCGCCATGGAGCTTAATATCGATCAGGCGCGCAGGCCACTTATAGACGGCGGCGTGGGCTGTGCGGTAACGGATTATGACAATGACGGTGACCTGGATCTGTATGTCGCCGAATATGGAGATGACTCCTTGTTTCGCAACAATGGAGATGGCAGCTTTACCGATGTCGCGCCAGAGCTGGGAGTAGCCACCCACGACCACATAGTTACCGGTGTATGGGGCGATGTGAATAACGATGGCTGGCAAGACCTCTATATTGTGGGTTATGTGAATGGTCAGCCAGGCATGCAAGACTACCTCTATATAAATCTGGGAGATCGTTTTGAGAACCAGATTCCAGACATTGTGATGGCAAACGACACCGATCACGGCGTACAGTTCGCAGACTATGATAACGACGGCGACTTGGATTTGTCGTTAGCGGCAAATGATCCCAGTGGATCCCACTCTCTGTTTCGTAATGAGCTGCCGGAGGATGAACGGCGGGCGATGCGGATAGCAGTGGTGGATGAAAATGGTCATGCTGTGATGGCGGGATCAGAAGTGCGAGTGCTGCAAGCGGGCACAGACAATCTGCTAGGATTGCGCCTAGTCGACACTGGCAGTGGCTACAATTCACAGAATGTGAAACCCGTGCACGTAGCCACCCAAGACACTTTGTTAGTTGATATACGGATTACAACTATGTCCCGCAGGGGTAGAGTCGAACATCACTTCAGAAATGTAAACGTTGATGACTATTCCAACAGGGTCTATGAAGCGAGAGTTTCGCGCTAACGAAGCAGCAAGGGAGGTTGATCTAGAATTCGAGTGGCGGGGAACTATATTTTTCAGCTAGAAGATTGATCGTAAAACATCCCTCCGTCGCCACGAACTCATGACCGAAAATACTCTTGAAAGAATGTAACCAGTGCGGGAAATGTTGCACGAAGTATGGCGGTGATGGACTTTCCGTATCGGATGAGGAGATTCAACTGTGGGAAACATTCAGGCCAGACCTGCACAAATATGTAAAAGATGGCGAGATCTGGATCAACCCTGATACTGGCAAGCAACTGAATCGTTGTCCGTGGCTACGGCAAGTGCCTAATCAAAATAGATACACCTGCGATATCTATTTGGATAGACCGGATGACTGCAAATTTTATCCGGTGACTATCAAACAGATGGTGGATGATGAATGCGAAATGTTAGAGGTGCAGGATTTGACCAAACCCAAACAGGCGCAAGATAAACTGAATAGCATCATGGCAGATAGCCGGCCTCCCTTCGCACCGCAGTGATCTCGGCGCGGATCGTAGCTTAAAATCATCGATGAATAGTGGCTGCTAAACAGCCAAGCACCACATCAAGCTGCGAATCGCTGCCATGCGAGAGTAACACCTCAGAGATTTTCAGCATTCCAATCCATACTTGTTGCGCTACGAATCCGGGCAACTACGGTCAACCCCAACTTCGAAACCAAATAACAGCGATCAGTTACCAAGCACATTCTTTCCTTGCTTGCTCGCCGACTTCGCTGCCTTCTTTTCTTTAGGAGTCAATGCGGCTTTCTTTTTGGTTTCCTTGTTACTTTTTTGAGCTCTACTCATAATTTTCATCTCTTGTATTGAATCGGTGAATGACCTTGTAACTGAGTATAATTTTCTCTCAGGGCGGAACTGTGCCTGCGAAGGTGTTATAAGACTGTCATTTTTGGCTTCGTGCTTTCGCTCTTTGCGCTATACATAAAAAAGGCTGGATAGCGTCGAGGGCTGCAAACAGGTCTCTTTGCGATAACAACGGAGTAGTAAATCTCCTCTTCTCATTGTTCGAGCATCAATCACAGGCAGCACTCCCACCAATCTCCCACAATTTTCATAGCAATACTACAACAACTCTTCATAATTATTCGGTGAAATCTGTTTCCTGCGAAACTAGCAGCCCGCCAGCTTCTCGATTCAGCTTGGATTCGCTGAATATTGGAACAAAAGGGTCTTAATTTAAATCAGAATAGGCTGCGCTGTAGTAATTCATATGGTTTCACCAAACCATATGAATCGCATCATACCTACTCTATCTTTCTCTTTAAGAGGTTCTTGAAGTGAACATTCGAATTTCTAGACGAATAGAGCGTATCCATTTTGTTAGATTAGCAATGATGTCTGGATTGTACTCGCTTTGAATAATAAATAGTTGTTCAAAAATAATGGAGTATTACAATGAAGAAGATCTATATAGCCGCTTTCGCGGCCCTAGCCATTGCTGGCAGCTTTTCCACCCAGGTTTTAGCCCAGCAGGCGCAGCCACAGTTAATTCAAGTCAATCAGTTAGTACTCAAACCGAATGAGGCAGAACGATTCCGTGCAATCCACCGCGACAATTTTATGCCGCGCGGTAGAGAAAGCGGGTTACCTTTTCGCGTAACTACCTCGACCGTACTCGGCCCAAGCTTTCAATTCACCGTTGCCACACCGATACCCAATTTCGCAGCGCTCGATGGCGCTACGCCGCTAGATGGCGATTCGATCGAGGCACAGATGCTGCGCGAAGCCTGGAACTCAGCGGTAACCTCCAGAAGGAGCTTCGTGGTTACTTCTCGCCCGGACATGAGCATGCAGGGCGCTCCCAACGCCGATTTTAGTGTAGCAGTTCGATTTCAAGTGAAATCAGGAATGGGGGCACAGTGGGAAGCTCTGTGGAAATCGACGATACTGCCTGCGTTGACCGCGTCAGGAGGCAAAGGCACTTCTGTCTTCCAGACGGTTCAGGGAGGCAAGAATGGTGAATACTTCGCGTTAACGCCTCTAGCTAATATGGCGGTACTGGATGGCCCAGGCCCCTTCAGCTCACTCAGCCCACAAGAGGGTGCCGCGCTCACTGCAAAAGTTAGCGAATTGCTAGAAGAGTATGAAACCAATATCACGCGAACTGACCATGAGCTCAGTTATGGACTGCCGGGCTTGCAGCCATAACAAGGTAGATGCTCTTTTGTGTCGTGCGGTTGTGAAGATGGATCGATTGTCTTCTCAACCGCGCTGATCACACTTGGACTAAGTCTTTGACACACACAGTGCGCTCAAATCGACGCAACCTAGCTCAAACTATTTCATAAACTATTAGCACGCGTTGAGACCAAGTTATTCAAACGACGTAGAAGTATACAACCACAAAGTGGCAGCTACTGCCGAGCAACACAAATACATGAAAGATTGCATGATTATATTGAATCATCTTAATACTGTAGGCCGCGGCACCCACGGTATAGGCCAATCCACCCGCGATTAGCCAGTTCAACCCGAGCGTAGGCAATTTTTCAACTAGCGGTCCGATCGCAAAAAGAATCAGCCAACCCATGAAGATATACATGAGTGTTGACAGTAGTCGGTATTTTCCAGTGAAGAAAAATTTTAGAATAATTCCCGTTATTGCCATCGTCCAACATACAGCGAATATTACCCAGCCGATCTGGCCTTGCAGAGTGATCAAGGTAAATGGCGTGTAAGTTCCCGCAATCAGCACATAGATGCTGGCATGATCTAGAATGCGAAGCTTTGCACGTCGTACCGCATTTTTAGTATTGTGATAGACAGTCGAAGAACCATAAAGAAATATCAGACTGAAACCGAAGATAGCGAAGCTAACAAGATAGAGAGAACTGCCCAATGTGCTCGCACGTTCGATCAATGCGATTGACGCGATAATGCTCAGCACAAAACCGATGGCATGGCTTGCCACGTTGAACATTTCCTCAGCTGAGGAATACACTGGAATTGAAGTTGATTTTCTCATGCTTGTTATCACTGAGCCAATAGCTCATTCCGTTCTGAAATCAACGATGGGATTCGAGCAGGAAGAAACTCAGCGTCTCTCAAGTACTGCACTCCTCGGCTTCATAAAAACCCAACCCAGAAGCAAGAGAACCAAAAAGAGGAACAAGTAGTAGATTGGAAAGCCGCGCAAGGCTTCTAGGAAAATTCCGTCGCGTAGTAACTCTTCCGAGTACTCCCCCTCTGCTCGAGCTCGCAGAAAGACCACATAGCTTGTGTATAAGAAACTGGCGAAGCCCAGACCCAAATTTAGCGCAAGGCCTTTGAAACTCAAAACGGTAGCTCGGTGTGCGGAATCTACTTCTTTGTTAATGTAGTAGCTCGACTGAAACTGCACCATACCCATCATCGCAAAAGCACCAACAGCGAAGAGCGCTCCATAGTAAGGAATGGCGAGACTAAGTCCGATTAATCCTATGACCAGAATAGAAGATAATGACAGAAAATTAAACAGCGGCGAGTGATTCCCTATTAAGTAGCGCGACAGCCTGGCATTGGCTATTCCCACGAGAGACATGCCTGCGCCGATGAATCCAAACCAACTTACCGGGATATCGATAATCCGATAGTATTCACTGGCAAGCACCGCGAATTGTCTGCCAACACTGTCCAATGCCAACGCCGCTAGTATTACGAACAATACAAATCGATGGTTTAGGGTCCATTTCGCCGCCACAAGAATTTGTCTGAATGGATCCAACAACGAAGCCTCCCCTGCTTCTTCGCCTCTCAACGCCTTGCCGCTTCCCGTATCAATATCATGAAAACCCAAGGTAGTAATTAGCAGGATCACTGATGTAATTAGGGTGAGAATCACGGGCAATCTGATAATCATGTCCGCGGACAATTGCCACTGGGGATTCAACGACGCCAGGAGGCCATTCACCAGAACTGGGTCATAGACGAATGCACCAAGAATCATTGTTAGAATAAACCCAACTGAAACAACCTGCGTTGTTCGTTCGAGTACCTTTGGCCAGTCTTCTTCTCGCCCCAAAGCGCTGAGCGAGTCATAGGCCAGAGCCTCATCCGCTCCACTCGCCGCCGCTTCCGACAGGCCCGAACAGACCCTGTTTCCCAGAAACAACAGGAAGAGTAATGAAGAAGCCCCTATGGGAGCGAATACTATCAGGCTCATCTCGACGACCATCAATGCTGCAGCGAAAACAACCAGACGTTTTCTGCCAACGATATCCGCCATGGCTCCAGAGGGAACTTCTGCGAATACTATGGTCAGTGCCCATACAATATTGAGAATAGCGAACTGTTCCAGGCTGAGGCCGTAGTCGAGAAACAGGACGGTGAAGACAGGATAGTAGAAACGTGCTGAATAGAGCAGTCGAAAAATTATGAAGCGTCGCACATTCGCTTCTAGTTGTTCACTACTTACATGGGATGGTGCCATCTGCTAGCTTCTTATTTATGCATTCTTTTGCAATGTTAAAGGCCAGTGAAGCTTGTCAAAAGTGAGCTCAGACCACTCTGCCAGAAAAATTCTCTCGTCCTACTTAATTTATACTTACGCGAAACACAAGCTTATCAAGATGGCAGCAACCAGCGACCTAGCTATCAAAGTCGCCTCTGTAAGATTCTTAGAATCTCTGCTCGGTTATTTACCGACTGGTTGGTCAGAATAACGAATGGGTAGAGGCCGTCACTACCTCGAATATAGCCCGCAAAGTTGTAGACGCCCGTCAGAGTTCCACTTTTGCGCAGCACTCCGTCCACCTCGGGAAGCAGATCGGCATAGGGTTCGAAGACTTCAAGTATTTGCATAAACCCGTTGCCGCTGCTGCGTTGCACACGGGCTAGGCCGGAGCCTTCTATCATTAGTAGCGCCTCAGGATCGGACCCGAAGCTATCGCCATATAGTTTAGCAAGTTGTTGCTGCAGGGCTGATCTAGCTGCTTCAACGGTGGCGGGATAGCCGCTAGTGTGGGCTCCCAGAGAGAGAAATAATTGATTAGCGATGAAATTATTCGAGTAACGCAGCATACCATCCAAATTGTCCCGCAATGAGCGTGAATTCAGATGCTTATAGGAGAGTGTCCATTCACTCGTTACTGTTTCACGATAGAAGTTCGAGTCAACTACGTCGATCCCTACCTCAGTGAGAAAGATATGAAACAGTTGCTGAGCCTGCCGCAGGCCTGCGCTGGGGTCATCTCCCAAGTTAATGCGCTGCACTTCGCCAGGAGCTAGCTTGGCGCCAAACTCTCTCGCTTGCGGCGTCAAAGGAGTCTCTGGCTCCCCAGAGATCAGACTACCCGCCGCCGTCCAGGCCAGGTTTACCGTGTTGAAATTTACCGCCAGCGCGCCGCTTCGAGCACCGTAGGGCTGATTGGTACCCGACTCTATAGGCAAGTCGGGGTTCGGCTCGAATGCCGAGTCATCCATGACCAGCCGCCGGATCCGCTCTATTCCGTTCTGGGACAGCTTGTCGGCGATTAGGGAAATCTCTTCAGACACAAGAAACGGGTCGCCCAAGCCTCGAACTAACATGTCGCCGGCGTCATTAATATAGAAGTGGGTCTCGAAACGAAAGTCCTCACCGAGCATGGTCAGGGCAACCTGCGCCAACGGAACCTTTACGAGCGAGGCGGGTATGAGGACGCTATCGGGGTTGTGGCTCACCAGTATCTCACCGCGCGGCGAACGCAGCATCACGCTCCCATCACCGGCTAGCTCCGCGAGCCGTTCCTGTGCGTGTGCAAAGACGGGTAATAGAAGCACGGCAGCCACGAGCAGTAGTGAAAGTGCCAGACTAGGCAAGTTGAGTTTATCGGACTTCGGTTCGTTCATTCGCAGGGCCGAGATTCAATTAGAGATAAAGGTAGAGATAAAGGGGACGGAGGGATTTATTATTGACCATTATCGCACTTGATCACTTGATCAAAAATAAATCCCTCCGTCCCCTTTATCTATCTCCCCTTTATCTTTTTATCTATCCCCTTTATCTTTGCGCTCTGATAGCGGCGAGATGATCCATAATCGACTGGGCACCCGGTGAGAGTTCAAGGGCTCGTTCTAACACAGCGATGGCTTCACTGCGGTTGTTCTGCTTCCCCAGAATCCATCCGTAGGTATCCAGCACATCGGCATTGTCCGGATACAATTCGGCCGCTTGGCTAGCTAATTCTAACGCCCTCTCTGGACGTGAATCCTGATACAGCCAGGCTAGGTTATTGAGTGCTATTAGATTGTCCGGCTCTGTTAGATAGACCTTCTCGTACTGATTCACCGCGTCATCTATACGGTTCTGCCCCTCGTAGTTCATTCCGAGCAATAGGTTGGCTGCAGCGTCATCGGGTATTGCCTGTGTCCACTCAAGTAGAACTCGATTCATGTCCGCAGATCGACCTAGCTGGCTATACAGATCG
>CAXBLN010000081.1:0-16345 GCA_963976555.1 uncultured Gammaproteobacteria bacterium | reverse complement strand
CCAGCCATAGCGGAGCAGTGGTGATCTCAGTTATCTGGCTAGTCTGTGCTGCTTCTCTGATCTATTGGATAGTGCATAAGAGCCACTTGCTCAATCTTGGGCAGCTGTAGTTCCTTATTCTGCGCTATACCAGCCTTCCCTGCCCATTAATGCTTCTCTTGCGTAAACCAATTCCCCAGACCCGCGTTATATACCCCAAGGACATCAGAAGCAGAAGGGCGGTAACAAGTGATAATTTCCTACGTCTATTCAGTACTAGTAGGGCGGTCTCTGATCTCCAGGCTGCAATAGCTAAATCAAAACTGTGGTCTACTCGACAGTTCGATTGGTCGAATATGATTAAATAACCCGACTTTACTGGGATAGAGCGAGTATGAATATGAAATATCAAGGAATAGGATTTAAGCGATTTGGGAGGAAGGTGCTGGCCTGTAGCCTGCTATATTCCTGTGTCGGAATGTTTTCTTCTCTGGCCTCGGCGCAGCTGCCCGAGTTAGGGAGTCCATCTACCGCCACGGGTGCGGCAACCACTGCCAAGTTCTTCGGTGGTGCGACTGCCGATAGTAGCGCTAGCTTCGGGTCCAGTTTCACTGGGGATCAGGCTCTGGACATCTTTACAGCGGTCCAGGTGGAAACTTCCCATGTGAATACGGTGGGCAATATCTATCTGCTGATTCAGCTAGGTGCTGACATTTTCATGCGCCTCGAGTCCGGTGAGTATGCGATCTGGGATCAAACTCTGCCCAACCTGCAGGCGACCTTGCCAGGTCGAACACTTCAAGCGAGTGAGCCCATCACCATTCTGGAGAACGTGGCATTTGGCCCTGCCGGTCTTACAGGCGCTACTCTGAGCATCTTTCTTGCTTACGACACGACGGCGGCTCCGGGTGAACTTTACTACAGCGGCGTGCCGCTCACGATTGCAATCGAGGCGGAGGCGACCGAGGCTGCGAGTCTCACTTTTTATCTGTCTAATATTTCGCAGCCGATCGTGCAGTCGCAGTGTATCGTTTGTCACACCAGCACGGGTGTTGCATCGACGAGTGCGCTGCATTACGTCAATAGCAGCGTGGAAGGCTTTCAGCAGATCAACTACAACACACTGCTGAACTATATAGAGACAGTGCCCAACGGTGCCTCATTGATACTGTCCAAGCCTCAGGGCCTCTCGGCACATGGTGGTGGCGTGCAACTCCAGTCTGGCACACCTCAGCTCGCAGATTGGATGTCATTCGTATCCACTGCGCAGAATGACATCGCCAGCAACGGCAGTGGCTCCAACGTGCAGAGCATCTTCGCCGCAGTCGCGAAGCTGGACAACGCGCAGACTCTGCGCAAGGCTGCATTACTCTATGCCGGTCGACTGCCGACAGAGCAGGAGGTCGAGAGCGTGAGCGGCGGCAGCGAAGAAGACCTGGCGGCGGCCGTTCGGGCATTGATGAGTGGAGATGGGTTCGAGAGTTTTCTGATGGAGACGGCGAACGATCGGCTGCTGACAGAGGCGTTCTCTACTAATTTGTTCAGCGTAGTGCATCGCCTCCGCTATCCGAATTCCTTTCAGTACTATCAGACTCCCAACACGATTGGATCCGATAAGCGCCTCACAGCCGAGGCGCTTGCGGCGGAGCCTCTGCGCCTTGTCTCTCACGTAGTAACCAATGAGAGACCCTACACCGAGGTGTTAACCGCCGACTACATCATGGTGAATCCCTATTCGGCGGAGATCTACGGAGGTAATGTTGCCTTCGACAATTCCGGTGATCCTAACGAATGGCGTGAAGGCAGGATCACCGAATATTATCGTTGCACAGTATGTGGATTGCAGAATCCGAACGCCAGTTACAACATAGCGACAGACTACCCCCACGCAGGTCTATTAAACTCTCCAGCAGTTCTAAGCCGTTTTCCGTCAACCAGTACCAACCGCAATCGTGCCCGCGCACGCTGGGCCTACTATTTCTTTCTCGGAGTCGATATCGAAGGGCTCTCGGAACGCACCACCGATCAATCAGCACTAGCAGATGAGAACAACCCAACACTGAACAACGAAAATTGCACCGTGTGTCATAACATCATGGACCCCGTAGCGGGTGCCTTCCAGAACTACGGTGACGATGGTTTCTACAAAGATCAGCCCGGCGGCCAGCACTCCTTGCCCGCTTCTTATCGATTCGATCCCGCCAGCGACTATCAGTTCGGCGACACTTGGTATTCAGACATGCTCGCGCCAGGCTTTGGCGAAGAGCTAGCCCCGGACAGTGACAATTCCATCCAGTGGCTGGCCGAGAAATTTGTGAACGACCCGCGCTTCGGCTACGGCACAGTATATTTCTGGTATCCGGCCGTTATCGGTCGCGACGCCTATGCTCTTCCCGAGAACCCGGAAGACGCAGACTACAAATCCAAACTCGCTGCCTACAGTACGGAGCAGGAGATGATGCAAGACGTTGCCGCCAGATTTGTAGCGGGCAGTGCAGGAAATGGCGATCACAATCTTAAAGACTTATTGGTAGACCTGACCCTAAGCGATCACTTTAGAGCGAACTCTGTAGATGCCATCACCTTCGAGCAAGATGCAGAGCTCGACCGCATTGGAACAGGCAAGCTGCTGACCCCGGAACAATTGAATCGAAAGCTTGAAACTACGACGGGCTACAGTTGGGACTATGGTAGCTTCAGCGCGCTGGATGAAGTATACGGACTGATCTATGGAGGCATCGACTCCTTCGGCATTACAGATCGCGCAACCGACCTCACGACGTTGATGAGCTCCGTCGTAACGACGATGGCGAATGAGGTCTCATGCCCTATAACGATGCAGGAATTTGGTCTGAGTCAGGGGCAGCGCAAACTGTTTCCCTACGTGCAATTGAATAGCTTGCCAACGAATTCGGAGACCGCGATACGGACTAACATCCAGCATCTGCATAACATCCTGCTGGGCGAAGAATTGGACATAAACGATGCCGAGATAGATGCAACTTACGGGCTGTTCTCGGCGGTCTGGAACGCTCGCATGGCCGCAGGCAAGGGGCCGAACGTTGTCAGTGAGTCTGAGATCTGCATTACTGAAAATATAAGCAACGCCGTACAGGTCGATCCTAATCAAACTCTGCGCAGCTGGGTAGCCATCGTTAATTACATGATCCGTGACTACAAATTCATTCATGAATAGTAGGGCGTTGATACAACTGAGAGATGAGTCATCATGAATAGACGCGAATTTACCAAACTATTAGGCATGGCGGGACTGGGAGCGACTGCTTCCCTGCCATGGGGTCTAGCCTCGGCGGTAGAACCCTACAGCGGCCCCTTCTATATAAACCTTGCCGCTATCGGCGGCTGGGATGTCACCAGCTTCTGCGATCCCAAGTCGAATATTGTCGGCGAGCGGGTAATCAATAACTGGGCCGACTCGGCAAGTATCGAACAAGTGGGCAATATCGCCTATGCGCCTGTTGGTAACAACAAGGCATTCTTCGAACGATTCTATCAGGACATGATGGTGATCAATGGCATCGACACTCAAACTAATTCCCACGACGATGGCGTACGCCATACCTGGAGTGGTCGCCTGGGCTTCGGTTACCCGAGTTTCGGAGCCATCGCCTCGAACGCGATAGGCCCGGAGCTCCCGCTCTCTCTGGTGCACGCGTCAGGATATAGTGAGACTGCAGGTATCGCTCGGTTCAGCAGACTGCAAGATCCGGAAGTGATCCGGAACCTGGTGAATGATTCGACTGTTCTGGACGGGGATATTAGCTACGCCTTGTTTGAAGACAACGAGTTGCAGCTGATTACGCAATATCAAGATGCGCGACTCGGCCGGATGGCTGCGAGCAATCAATTGTTGCCGCGCCAGATAGAGGGTATGAATTCCTTGCAGTTGGCGAATGCGACGCGCGGCGATCTTAGCCTGTTCGCAGATCTATTGCCGGAGACGTTCGAAGGCGGTCGCACGAATAGGGCAGCGCAGCTTGCCCTGATCGCCTATCAGTCTGGCCTTTGTGTCTCCTGCCAATTGGGCATCGGAGGCTTCGATACTCACCAGAATCACGATGAGAGCCATTACACAACCATGGATGAGTTGACGGATCTAATTACCTACATATTCGATACCGCAGAGGAAGGTGAGTTCGCAGACAAGGTAGTGATAACACTGGGATCCGACTTCGGCCGCAAGCCTTACTACAATACGAGCGGCGGCAAGGATCATTGGCCGATTGGCAGCGCGATGTTTATTCAGCAGGGTGCAGCATGGGGCAACCGTGTAGTCGGCGCCACCGACGGCCTGCACAACGCCCTGAAGATCAACCCGAGCACGCTTCAAGTCGATAGCAGCAGCGCAGGTGTAGGCCTGGAACCAAAGCATGTGCAACAGGCGATTCGTGAGCTGGCGGGAGTGGAGAGCAGCGCGGCGGCATTGCAGTTTCCATTGAATGCCGAGGATATCGACTTCTTCAACCCTTCAAAGCAGACAGTCTAGATAGTCTTCCCCGCCCGTGGTCAGCTGCGGTTCACAGTTCGGAGTGTCGTTTCTGCACCTAACAGTCTGTGGTTGATCTGTAGTGTAATTTGTTTGCGACACCCCGATTTCCAATCGCTGCTGTAGGCTCATGATCGGGATTTCGATCGGCATGATATTTGCGCTATAGACGACTATTCGCCTTGTAAGTATGCTTTTTCCGCTTTCGATATATTCCGTAAGACCAGCGAATTTCGAACAGTAGGAATCGTCGCGATTCTCGTACGCTGGACGGTTTAGGGAGGACCTATCCGCTCGTTTTGCGGAAGAAAATATGGAGCTGCGCTCGTAGTTTGGTTGTTGATCATGGCGACCAAGAACATGTCGTGGGCTGCCCAAAATCTCAATACCAATCCGCCCAAAACTACCACGACATTCAGTCTCTCGGTCGATACTCCGCTCTCCCGCGAAGGTTATTTCGTTCTTAATTGGTCGTCCGATGCGAGCTACACTAAGCTGCTTCTTCAGCAGTCTGACTCCGCCGAGTTTTCCGCCCCCACGATCAAAAATATTTCTGGCGACGAAAGTATCACTATTACCGGCCTGGCCGATGGCCAGTACTATTTTCGTCTCGTGACAGGTGATTTCATCGTGAGCAACGCGCTTAGCGTGCGCGTTGAGCATCACAGTATGGTGCGTGCTCTGTCGTTTTTCCTGTTGGGTTTTTTGCTCTTCGCCGTTCTGCTGCTGAGTATCTATCGCGGACATCGCATGCAGGAGGCGAGCGATGCAGGCTGATACGCTCAATCCACTATCTCCTTCTTTGGCCTTTGTTATCTTAATGGTATTCGGTGTCCTCTGGATCGCCTTTGGCTACTTCCTGGGGCGCAAGAATCAGACTCTCGATGACTATATGCTGGCAGGACGCAACGTTGGACTCGCCTTTGCCACAGCCACGGCTATGGCCACTTGGGTCACCAGCAATACCACGATGACTGCTCCCCAGCTGACGTATCAACTCGGCGTCTGGGGCATGGTCGGCTATTCGCTGGGAGCCGTGGGTCTGCTGTTGTTCGCGCCGCTCGCTAGCCGCATCAAGACGCTACTGCCCCATGGCTTCACGTCGGGGGACTTTATTCGTGAGCGTTTCGGTGTTTTTGCCTGGCGCGTGTTTCTCCTGATCTCTCTGTTTTATGCTTTCGGCTGGCTGATCAGCCTGGGTATGGCCGGTGGTATTCTGGTTAACGCACTCAGCGGACTGCGCTACGAAATAGGCATGAGTGTCATTCTGCTGGTGTGTGTCTCTTACACTCTTCTAGGCGGCCTGCGGGCGGTAATCGCTACGGATTTTATTCAGGTCATCATTATCATCGTGGGCGTTTGCATCGTCGCGTTTCTGGTTATAGATAAAGTCGGCATCGAGCAACTCTATACAGACGTAGAGTTTCAAAACCCGATGCTGTTGAGCATGGTATTTCCCGCCGCCATCATGTTCCTGTTTAATAATCTTCTGTTCGGTGTCGGAGAGATATTCCACTCCAACGTCTGGTGGTCCCGGGCCTTCGCCTTCAGAAAAAACACTGGCGCCCGTGCTTATTTCATTGCCGGTCTGTTCTGGTTACCGATTCCCATTGTGGCCGGTTTCATTGCGCTCGCCGCACCTTCGCTGCAACTCAATGTGCCTGCGGCCGACATGGTAGGGCCACTTGTCGCCGGTAATATTCTCGGCACGGCGGGAGCTGTTGTTGTTTTCATCGTCGTGTTCTCGGCCCTCGCCTCGAGCCTGGATTCTCTGCTCGCGGCTACCGGCGACCTTATTACTCAGGACATCTATCGCGGCCACATTAAGCCGGGTGCCGATGATGCGCACTGCTTCAAGGCTGGGCGCTACATCATTCTTGGGCTTGGCATCATGACCTGGTTGCTCTGCTTACCGCGTATATCGACACTCGCGTCCCTGCTTTATTTCACCGGGGCCTTCGTTGCCAGCGCGATCTGGCCTATCGTCTTCGGTCTCTACTACCGTTGGGTGGACGGACGCGCGGCGAGTCTGGCAATGATTTTGGGCTCTTGCCTCGGCCTTCTGGCCTATTTTCAGATCGGTTTCTATGTTGCGGCACTAGTCTCCTGCGCGGTTTCGCTGGTTACCATCGTGGGAGTGAGTCTGTTGAATAAGAAGCAATTCGACTTTGATGTATTAATTAAATCCGGGGCGGAAAACGAGGCGGTAAATTCATGATTTCCCTATCGGCTCTCTCGACCCTCATCTACGCTGCCCTTGGTCTGACCGTGTTGATTCCTGTCATTCTTTTGGCGATGGTAATTTCTGACTACTATAGAGGAGAGCTGTGGTGAGCAAGCCCAATCATTCTGATCAACCGGTGATTCTCGAGAGGGACAAGCCGGACGTACAGGGAGATGCACATCCGAAGCTGTTGTTGCGGACCATAGAGGAAGACGGCGATCACCTGCATCCCCTGGAGAACCAACACATTCTGAGGGCGGATCAGTTCAGTGCGCAGACACTGCTGCAGTTGTTTCGTTTAGCGGCAAAGTATGAGAGCAATCCGGGAAGATTTAGCAGCCCCCTGCAGGGGAAGGTATTGATCAGCGCCTTTTACGAGCCCAGTACCCGGACTCGTCTGTCGTTCGAGAGTGCCTGGCACAGATTGGGAGGCGACATCATGTCGATTACGGATCGCTCAACCACGGGCATCGCCAAAGGCGAATCCTTATCCGACGTCGGCGAGATGTTCAACAATTATGCCGACTGCGTCGTGCTTAGAGATACGCGCAAGGAATCGCTCTTCGAAATGATGAGTTCCCTGCGTATTCCGATTATCAACGCGGGCAATGGTACCGACGAGCACCCAACTCAGGCGATGGCCGATATCTATACGATCTTCAAGTGGCGGCCAGAGTTGATTAAGAAGGATGTTGCAGCGGAGAAAAAGATTCGCGTTGGGATAATCGGCGTGCCTACAAAGATGCGTACGATTCGCAGTCTACTAAAAATATTTTCGGTCTTTTCCCAGGCCTTCTCCGAGGTATTGGTGTTCAGTACCGAGGACGGTGCGGAGGAGGATGGCTTCTACGCCGAGCTGAGAAGCATGGGCTTGAACGTGCGGGCGGCCGCTGAGCGATTTAACGACGTCGTTTCGGAACTCGATGTCATCTATATAAACGCCATCGCCTGGATCGACAATGATTTCGAAACCTATGGCAGGGAGAACATCCTCGATCTGAACACGCCATTCAAGGAAGGTGCCATTATTCTGCATCCTCTGGCTCGCGGCGAGGAGCTCGCACACGAGCTGGATGACACGCCATTCAACTGGTACTTCTCTCAGGCTCGTGGTGCCGTCTTCGTCAGGATGGCGCTGCTTACCTGCCTGGTGCATCGCAAGGGACGTGTGTTAGATGTGGTCTGATTCGATGAACTCTCAACAAGAACCCGAAATATCAAGCTTGGAGCTGGAGCATTTATGTGCGGCATAGCTGGCGTTTTTCACGCCCGACAAGATACACAGATTGACCCGCAGACTCTGGTGAATATGGCGGCGATACAACATCATCGCGGTCCCGATGGCTTCGGCTACAAGGTCTTCGACGACAGGGCAGTGGGCTTTAGTCATGCGCGTCTTTCTATCATCGATCTAGACGCGGATCGGGCACGCCAGCCCTTTGTGAGCAAAGACGAAAATCTGTTGCTTGTGCACAACGGAGAGTTCTATGACTATCAGAAGATTCGCGCACGCCTCACTGCGCAGGACGCGAGATTCGGCACGAAGAGTGATTCCGAAATTATCTTGCACCTCTATCCTAAGATGGGCCTGGAGGAAACTCTAACTCACCTTCGTGGTGAATTCGCATTCGCCCTTTTCGACAAGAAAAAAGATAGCCTCTATCTCGTGCGAGATCGATTCGGTGTCAAGCCGCTCTACTGGACCAACGCGAATGGAAAGCTCATCTTCGGTTCAGAACTCAAGGTGTTGTTCGCTCATCCGGATGTAGACGCGCAGTTCTCATCCGAAGGTCTGTATCACCAGCTTATCCAGACTATGGTGCCGGGTACGACTGCGTTCAAGGGCATACATCAGGTGCCTCCCGGGCATGTCATCTCCTTTACGCGCGAAGATGGCGGGTTTCAGATATCCGAACACAAATACTGGGATCTCAACTTTCCTCGCGAGCATGAGCGCGAAGAAATTTCCGAGCAGGATGCCATCGATCGTGTTCGCGAAGAGTTGCTCGACGCTGTGGCACTGCGGCTTGAGGCCGATGTGCCTGTGGGTAGCTATCTCTCCGGCGGAATCGATTCCTGCGCCATCATTGGACTCGCTTCTGCCTGTAGCCAGAACCCTATCCGAGCCTTCACCATAGGTTTTGATGACAAGGCCTACGATGAGAGTGCTATCGCGACGGAGATGGCTACCAGCTGCGATGCAGATCAAGACATTATGCGTCTGTCGGGAAACGAGCTATACGGTCATTTCGAAGAAACCATGTGGCACACCGAGCGCACAATTTATAACACACTTGCCGTGGCAAAGTTTCTGATGAGCCGCCACGTTAACGAGAGCAACTACAAGGTGGTAATGACAGGAGAGGGGTCCGATGAACTCTTCGGTGGCTATCCTGCATTTCGCCGTGACATGTTTCTGCATGGCTTGGATTCTCTGGAAGAGGCGGAGAAAGAGGAATGGCACGCGTTACTCAACGAAAGCAATGCCTTGTTCACCGGTGCCATGCTTGCGAGAGAGCAGGTTCATGATGCGGCGTTACACTTCAAGGTCGGCTTCACCCCCAGCTGTCTGCAGCCGTGGCTCGCCTGTGCCGAACTAGTCCCCGACCTATTATCGGTAGAGATTCGCACGGAACTGGCCGACTACGATCCGGGTGCCGCAATCGCCAACACGCTGGATAGCGAGCAGCTGCAGGGCCGCCACGCGCTGGACAAGGCACAATACGTCTGGTGCAAGACCATGCTCGAGGGCCAGATATTGACTTGGGGAGGTGACAGGGTGGATATGGCGAATTCGATGGAGGCGCGTCCGGCGTTTCTTGATCATCATCTGGCAGAGCTGGCCGTCAGCCTGCCACCGCAGTATCGCATCAAGGGGCGCACAGAGAAGTGGGTGCTGCGAGAGGCAATGAAGGGCATTCTACCCGAGGTTCTGTACAAGCGAGAGAAGTTTGCCTTCATGGCGCCGCCGGCTCACACCGATGAGACGAAAGGGCGACAGATGAAAGAATTGGCGGATCGGTATCTGAACGAGGAAGCGATTGCAGAGGCAGGGCTGTTATCCCACGCTGGTGTCGAGAGACTCTTCGAGGTTCACCAGCATGCTGACACAACTATCGCCGAGAAAGTGCAGATCGACGCGATCATCAACCACCTGATTGGTGTGCAGGTGCTGCACCGACAGTTCGTCGCAACTAATATTTCGGATAAGGCCGAGCAGATGGCGCAGCGACTCGGATGGGCGGCCTAGAGCACGCGACGTCGCATACGGGAGATTGCGAGAAAATATGGAATATGAGATCAATCTGGAACGGGTAAAGCAGGATATCTATACCATCGGTCGCTTCGGTTACAACTCCGAAGATCAAGGCATCTATCGTCAGGGTTTTTCCGAAGAAGACATGAAGGTGAGACACTGGTTCCTCGAACAACTAGAAGAACTCGATCTATTCAATAGAATGGACGGTGCGGGAAATGTGATCGGACGCTACGGCGGTGCCGATAGAAAGGCGCTTTTGATAGGCTCGCATCTGGACTCTGTTCCCGCGGGAGGCATGTTCGACGGCGTGCTCGGTGTCGTCGCAGGGCTCGAATGTATCCGGGTAATCAAAGAGAACAATATATCGCTACAGTATGCGCTTGAGGTGATAGCGACTAGTGAGGAAGAGGGTCGTTTCGGCGGCATGTTGGGCGCGCAGGCTCTAACGGGAAACCTCAAACTCGATTGGCTGGAGCGCGCGAAGGATCACGCGGGGGAGTCTCTCCGCGATGCCATGGCGAGATGCCAGCTTCCCTATCACCTCGCGATGGAAGCCGCACGAGACCCGGACGACCTGATAGGTTTTCTTGAACTCCATATCGAGCAGGGCCCAGTGCTCGAGCAGACTAATAATACGATCGGTGTGGTTGAAGGAATTTCCGGCGTCTTTAAGTGGTTCATCAAGTTTATCGGCAAGGCAGATCACGCCGGTACCGCGCCGATGAATCTGCGTAGCGATGCTTTCATGGGGGTGGCAGATTTTGCCCACGAGATCTCTCGTATAATCGATGAAGAGGGCACCGACAAGACGCGCCTGACAATCGGCTCGCTAGAGCTTAAACCCGGTTTCGCGCATACCGTGCCGGGGCAGGTTGAGTTCACGCTCGTTGGTCGTGACATGTCCGAGGAAGTCATGAACAACGTTGCCGACTCCTGCAGGAAGGTTCTCTCCTCTATCGCTCGTCGGCACAAACTCATGTTTGAATACGAGCAGATGAGCTGGCTGGAGCCGAAGCCCTGCTCTGAAGACATGATTAAGCTGCTGGAGAGGCATTCGCTCAAGCGTGGCTACAAGACGCTTCTCATGCCGAGTGGAGCAGGCCATGACTGTCAGTTCTTTACCGATATCACGCCGACGGGACTCTTGTTCATACCTAGTGTCGGTGGGGTCAGTCACGCCCCGGATGAGTGGAGTCACTGGCATGATGTGGAGAAGGGTTGCAATGTCTTGCTGAACGCTACGCTGGAAATGCTCACTAAGTAGCGCTGAATGCCCTCCCGGCTGATCGATAGAATCTCGCTGCCCGCACCATTGGGTTGCCAGCTGCCGCGATCATCTATTCCCCTGCCGAAGACGCGTTTTTTCCAGAGAGCATATAAATCCGCATGCGCCCATCGCTGCTAGCGCGATAGATTTCCTCTGCCGCAAACTCGGGTTTCCATAACAGAAGGTGAAGCCTGAGGTTAGTAAGCGCAGCGATCTGGTCTGTGCCGCCGGCCGCTTCGAGATGATGACTGAGCACCTGAGCCTAAGTAAGCGCCTCGCGCATAGAGCGTGGTTTAGATAGAGCCAAACAGAATAAACAAAGGGACATGTACAAGGGTTGATAGCTCGACAGGATAGAGACACTAGCGTGGCTTTTATTGGATAGCAACGCGACAGATTAAACGCAAGCAGAGCGCCGGCAGTTGCAATGCGAAGCTAGGCTGTCGGTGGCGATGAAGCTGTGATTTGACGCCGAGCTCGGCGAGCTGACAGGGTTCTATCCGCAGCCCCCTGTGCTAGACTAATCTGCATCTTGAAGGCTGCCCCAAAAGGGAGTCTCGACTCAAATTCGTGGTCGCATTCGACCTAACAAATTGGGAGAATGGCAGTGATGGATCAACAACTTTCTCGACGCGCTTTTTTGAAATCAGCGAGCGGCGCGGCACGCAGCTCACTAATCGTGCTAAGCATTCCGGCGATACTCGTTTCCTGCGAGCGCTCTAAACAGGCCAGTCTGAATAATGAAGCATTCTCTGTGCTGACCGAAGAGGAGGCACAGGAGTTTCATGCGATTGCGGCGCGCATTATTCCCAGCGACGAGACTCCCGGCGCAACCGAAGCCGGTGTCATCTATTTCATCGACAATGTTCTAGGGAACGATCGCGAGGCCGAGCACGAAATCCTGCGTTTCGGAATGAGAGACCTGCAGGTAGCGGCTTCGCAGAATTTTGGCATTTCCTACTTTCATGAGTTAGCGCCCGAGCAGCAGGACCAACTACTTAAACAAGTCGAGGACACACCCTTCTTCGGAACCATGCGCTTCCTGACCATCGCGGGCATGTTCTCCCTGCCGGAATACGGTGGTAATCGCGACATGGTCGGCTACCAACTTATCGGCTTCGAAGATCGACATGCCTGGCAGCCGCCATTCGGCTCCTACGATGCTGACTACGCAGAGCGGGGAGAATAGACATGGCCGAAGCGAATAATTCTCAACCTAGTTACCCCACTCGTGAGGAAGTTGACTTCGTCGTGGTAGGTTCCGGCGCAGCCGGAGGCGTCATGGCCAAGGAGCTCTCTGTCGCGGGATTCTCCGTCGTCGTTCTCGAGCAGGGCCCGCATCTGAAGGCGGCTGATTTCAAGCATGACGAATGGGCTTATGACGTAAACAACGAACTCACCTGGGGCGCGCGTCAGGGTTATCCGCAGACTTTTCGCAAGTCCGTCGATGATGAGGCAGTGGAACGGGAGTCGGTGCTCGGCTATGCGCATAATGTCGGTGGCAGTAGCGTACATTTTTCCGGTAACTTCTGGCGTTTCCGACCGATAGATTTTATCGAGGCGAGTGTGCGCGGACCCATCGCGGGAACGAATTTTGCCGACTGGCCTATCACCTATGATGATCTTGAACCCTACTACACGAAGGTAGACTGGGAGGTAGGCGTGTCGGGCCTGGCAGGTCCCTGGGACCCACCGCGATCGCGTGGCTATCCCTGTCCGCCGATGCCGGTGAAATCTTCCGACGTATTGCTGGAGCGCGCAGCAAAGGAGATGGGCTATACGCCGTATCCGGCACCAGTTGCTATCCTATCGCAGCCTCATAACGGACGTCCTGGGTGTATTCATTGTGGTTTTTGTAACGGCTACGGCTGCGAGGTTAATGCCAAGTCTTCGTCCATGGCTGCGATGATCCCGCTTGCTCTTGCATCCGGAAACTGTGAGCTGCGTACCGGCTGCACGGTGTCGCGGGTCAATACAGATGAAAATGGCCGAGCCAACGAGGTAGTTTACTGGGAAGAGGATGGCACGGAACAGGCGCAGCGGGCGAGGGCTGTAGTGCTTTGTGCGAATGGAGCGGAGACGCCAAGATTGTTACTCGCTTCTGCTTCGATCCAGCACCCCGATGGCTTAGCTAACTCCAGTGGCTTCGTTGGAACAAATCTCATGTTCAATGGCTACTCGACCGCGGTGGGGCTATTCGATGAGCCGGTTAACGCCTACAAGAGCGTGCCTGCGACACGGGTGATGCACGACTTCTACGAGTTGGATCCGAGCTTAGGTTTCTATGGCGGTGGTGGTATCGACGCGCGGCATTTCAGCGCCGGCAGGCCGATGAACATGGCGATGGCGGGTGGGCTGTTAGGCGGTCCGAGTTGGGGCAGTGAGTACAAGAAGAATCTGCAGAAAGAGTTTACCCATACTGCAGCATTCGACGGTCACACAACCTCGCTACCGCTTGCGACGAATACCGTAACCCTCGATCCCGACGTGCAAGACAAGTGGGGTCGCCAGGCGATGCGCACTACTTACACCGACCACCCCGATGACATTGCGACGATGAAGTTCTTCTATGAGAAGACCATAGAACTACTCGAGGTAGCGGGAGCTACCAAGACGGTGGGCTTCTACGCAGAGGATGGCCAGCAGGGCAACGTACATCTGTTAGGTACCTGCCGTATGGGGAATGACCCGAATTCGTCGGTGGTCGATAAGTTTAATCGAGCCCACGATGTGGAGAATTTGTTTATGGTCGATGGCAGTTCGCTGGTGACTTCCGGTCGCGGGCAACCGACCATGACGATTATGGCGCTAGCGTTTCGTGCTGCAGACAATCTAATCCAGTCTGCCAGAAGGGGCGAGGTTTAATGCTCGACACGGGGCGTGGGAATATCGCCCCGTTTCTGTTGAGCCTCGGTAGTTAAACGCCAGCAGTTAAACCCGAGTAGTTAAACACCAGCAGTTAGGAAATAGCAGTTAGCGCCTACTAGCTGTCAGCAGTTCTAATACTGTTCTGCTTGCGTCTTCACCGTGGCATAGACTTCTGAGGTGCCGTCTTTCTTCATCAATATCACATCGTAGCTATCGAAGCGCTCGCCGATTTCCATTCCCGGGCTGCCCATGGGCATGCCGGGCACCGCTAATCCAAGCGCGTTCGCGGGTGGTGCCGCTAGGAACTGGCTAATGTATTTGGCTGGTATGTGGCCCTCGAATAGATAGCCTTCCTTAGACACCGCGGTGTGGCAGGACTGCCATTGTCGCAGGACTCCAAGTTCTTCCTTTACCGCATACAGGTCTTTTGGGTGGATAACCTTAGACGCGAAGCCGCGTTCATCCATGTGCGCGATCCAGCCGACGCAACAGCCGCAGGTTTCTTCCTTGTACACATTCAGCGTTATATCGTCCAGAGATTGGGCAGACGCACCATTGATGCCAAGCAGGCTCAGCCCGAAGACAAGGGTGAATGCAGAGATCGTTGTTCTCATTAGTGTTTTCATCTTCTACTCCTACCGTCGTAGTAAACCCCACAACAACATGAATACTAAGTAAATCGTTGTTAGTTAGAGAACTGCAACGATAACACAAGCCCACAGATAGTCGCCAACAGCAGATCGCTCTCGTTGCATCTTTGCAGCTAGCTCACTATGCTGAAGCCATGACAGAAATCGTCGCGAATACTGCCATGCCAAGCGTTACTCCCGTTGCGGCATCGGTTCGAATCCAGTCCCTCGATGTGCTGCGAGGCTTCGCGCTGTTGGGTATTCTGTTGATGAATATTCTGGTATTCGCTTTTCCCTTCGCTGCCTATTCCGATCCGACGATCGACGGTGCTACCACAGGCATAAACTTCATCATCTTCGCGTCTATGGATGTTTTGGTGGAAGGCAGCATGCGGGCGATATTTTCCATGTTGTTCGGTGCGGGCATGCTGATCTTTCTCGGCAAGCGCGATACCGACGTGGATACGCTGCGCAGCTTGTTCTATCGACGCACAATTTTACTAATAGTCTTTGGCTTGGTTAATGCCTATGTCTTCATTTGGCCGGGGGACATTCTCTATACCTATGGCATGGCGGGTTTACTGCTGTATTTCTTCCGCGATTTCTCGGCGCGGCGACTGGCTCAATACGCTCTGGCAATCTTCTTTCTTCTGGGGCTAATTCATATCGCTTTGCATATGGATACGCGCGGTTTGCGCAATGCCGTCGAAGCGGTAGAGTCACTGCCAGCAGGGACGGCATTAAGCGCAGCGCAAGAACAGACTCTCGCGGACTGGGATATGTTTCTGGAGGGGCAGTTCGCTGCGCCCGCTATGATCGAGTCGGAATATGTGGCGAAGAAGTCCGGCTACGTCGACAATTTCCTGGTCTATGCGCCAATCAATCTTCAGCTGCAGACAATAGTCCTGCTGTTTAGCACTTTATGGGACGTGCTGGCGATGATGCTGCTGGGTATGGCGTTCTTCAGATGGGGTCTGCTCGATGCATCGAGAAGCGCTCGCGACTATTGGCTGCTGGTGATTGTCGGAATGGGTATCGGATTGCCGCTGAACTACCTTGAGACGGCAACCTTTGTTGGCAGTGGCTATCAGATATATTGGGCCGGAGGCTTTCGGCCCAGCTATGATCTCGGCCGACTCTCCCTCGCGGCAGGCTATATTGGTCTGATCATGCTGCTGTGCAAATACGCTCTATTCCCCTGGCTTCGTGCTGCGTTCGCTGCGGTAGGGCGGCTTGCCTTAACGAACTACCTGTCGCAGTCTGTCATCTGCAACCTCATATTCATGGGTTTTGGTCTCGGATTATTCGGCGATCTGCAGCGCTATCAGGCCTACCTGGTTGTGATCGCTGTGTGGATATTTCAAATCGCATTCAGTCTGCTCTGGCTTCGCTCCTATCGCTTCGGGCCAGCGGAATGGCTGTGGCGCAGCCTCACCTATAGGAAGTCTCAGCCGCTTCGATTGGGCGGCTCGGGCTCCTAGCTTTGCGGGCCCCGCGGTTGTCTTGGAATAGCCAATCACGTACCATGCTCGCCGTCTTGGGGGCGACAGCAGCGACAGCGTAGAGCCTCTTATCCCGTCCGACAGTCATCCTCTATCCACGCGCGAATTGG
>CAXBLN010000080.1:0-16562 GCA_963976555.1 uncultured Gammaproteobacteria bacterium | reverse complement strand
GAAAACATCTCACTAAAGATCTAGAGGAGATGAATGAAAGACACAAATGGGGCGCGCAAGTATTCACGGCAGGCGGCGACGTGGCACCTGCGATGGGGATGATCGGTACGCTCATTGGCCTGGTTCAAATGTTATCAGCTATGGATGATCCAAAATCTATCGGCCCGTCTATGGCCGTCGCTCTGCTTACTACTTTATATGGAGCGATTCTCGCGAACATGATCTTTCTACCGATCGCAGACAAATTAGCATTGCGCAGGTCGGAAGAAGTGAAACTGAACTCGATTTGTCTTGAGGGAGTTCTCGCAATACAAGAGGGGACGCATCCACGAGTAACCGAAGCATTGTTAAAGCTCTATATAAACCCTAAGCGCAGGGACATCGAAGAAGTTGTAGAGCCCGCGTCTGGGCAAGAGCAGACGGCATAGGGATTGGCTATGTCAGATTCGGAAGTTAAACCTGGGTTACCGGCATGGATGGCAACATTCGCAGACTTGATGGCGTTGTTGATGTGCTTCTTCGTTCTTCTATTATCCTTCTCAGAGATGGATGTGCAGAAGTACAAACAGGTGGCAGGCTCGATGGCGGATGCGTTTGGGGTGCAGAACGAGTACGCAGCCACAGCCATACCCATGGGGACCTCGATAATTGCGCAGGAGTTTAGTTCGGGACGCCCGCAGCCCACTCCGGACAATGTGGTTCAGCAACAAACGGTGGAGAACACCCAGATGTCTCTACAAACGGGCCAGTCAGATAGGGGAGAGGACTCACAGTCACCTCGCTCTGAAGCTGAGGAGGCTGAGATCGCGCAGCAGCTGTTGTTAGAGAAACTGGAAGAATTGAAAGCACAGACTCAGGCAGATGCGGAAAGTTTGGAAGAAGTACTTAGGACAGAAGTGCAGGACAACCTGATCGACATAGAGTCGGGTTTCCGGTCAATTACCATACGAATCAGAGAGAAAGGATCGTTTCAATCCGGCTCTGCGAATCTGAATATCGACTTCGTGCCAGTAATGACGAAACTGAGGAGTGCTTTAACTACTATTAATGGACGCATCGCCGTAGAAGGCCATACCGACGATATTCCCATATTCACGGCTGAATTTCCGTCAAATTGGCATCTCTCTTCATCTAGAGCATTGTCTGTTGCACACGAACTGCTTAGAGATGGCAGCATAAGCGATGACCGTTTTATGGTTATCGGCTATGCAGATACCAAGCCCTATGAAGAAAACAATTCAGAAGATGATCGTGCGAAGAACAGGCGTGTTGAGATCGTGATTCATCAAGAGGTCGATGAAGGTATCTCTGCCGAGTTACGTGACCTGGAAGAAGTTGGAGATAACCTTCTGGACACACTTGGAATCAGTGAGTCTGAGATAGTCTCGGTAAACTGATAACTGACCTTAACAATACTGTAAGCCGAGTCTATTGCAACATCGCTTAGCCGGCCTCAAAAAAAGATCGGTAGAAAGAACATGAATGTCGTACTAAATGAGAAAAAAGAAGAGGACGAACCCGTGTCGAACCTAGCTGAATCAATAGTAGAAGCGATACCTACATCGAATACTTATCTGGTGCGCCAGCCTGTATTCGATAAGGAGATGGAAGTTTACGCCTTCGATCTTCTGTTCGGGCGGCGCTGTGAAGGAGAGGTGCCAAAAAGCGGCATGAGCTCAGAAGTTATGCTTAACGCATTCCTTGATATTGGAATCGAGACCATCTCCGAGGATCGTCTCTCGATTATCAAGATTACGAGCGACTTCATCGATGAGCGCTTGCCACTGCCGTTCCCTCCGAATGACATCGTGCTCGAGCTACCAGAAGACACTTTCAAGATAGGAACCTCCCCAGAGACACTGAAGAACCTCACATCGAAAGGGTTCAAGCTTGCCTTTAGGCCAAATGAGCCAGACGAGAAGCTTGAAGAGTATATAGAGAATATCGACTTTCTTAAGATCGACCTTGAGGTTTGGTCGCCAGAGCAGCTAGAACAAATACTGCCAAAACTGCTTCAACTAGATATAAAAATCCTCGCTACAGCGGTTAATACGCGCGAGGAGTTAGCATTCTGCCAAGAACTTGGAATCCATCTGTATCAAGGCCGCTTCATTAGCGAGCCCGTAATAGTGAGCGGGAATACACTGAAACCTAGTCGTATTGCACTCCTCAATATACTGAAAATACTGGAAGACCCCGATTGCGATATCTCAGCACTTGAAGATCTAATCGTTCAAGACATCACGCTTAGTTATAAGATACTTCGAATTATCAACTCTGCATTCTATGGTTTTCGCAGGAAGATCGATTCGGTGAAACAAGCGGTAGTGTCGCTTGGCCTAAAAGTCATCCGCGATTGGTTTATTATCATTTCGCTTACCGATATAGACGACAAGCCAGAGATATTGATGTTCCAGGCACTGCAGAGGGCGCGAATGATGCAGCTGCTTACAGATACTATAGGATTGAACAAGGATACCGGGTTCACCATCGGATTATTCTCCTCTATAGATTCGATCATGGATCAGCCTATGGATGTCATATTGAAGTCGCTACCACTTTCAGATGAAATTACAGAGGCTCTGCTGGAGCGAGAAGGAACCCTGGGGGGGCTGCTGGATGTAGTGATTCGTTACGAGAATGGTGATTGGGACTATATCAATAGCGTCGGCTTTGAGCCCAGCGAACTCAGCACAACCTATTTCGAGTCGATGTGTTGGACCAGAGGACTATTCGATCAGATAAAGTCTGAGTGATTGGTAATCCTATGCAAAACCTGGCAGAGACTACAGAGGAATTTAACACGCGAAAGAATTTTTACATCGCGCGTCAGCCAATCTTCGACTCTCAATTGAATGTGCAAGCATACGAGTTACTGTTTCGCGACGGTGACACGGGCGTTGCGAACATCGCCGACGGCAACATCGCGAGCTCACAGGTGATGATAAACGCGTTTTTGGAGCTCGGTATAGAAACTATCAGCGATAATCGCCTGTCGTTCATCAATCTTACACGAGACTTTATAGTAGGACAGCTACCGCTGCCCATCACGCCTAACACAGTTGTTATCGAGATTCTCGAAGACATAAAAGTAGACGAGGAGCTGATCGCGGCATTGAAGAATTTTTCCGCGCAGGGTTTCATGCTGGCCCTTGATGATTACACATTCACTGAGGACAAGAAGCCGTTATTCGACATCGTAGATATCGTCAAGGTAGATATCATGGAATGCGACAGAGACACTCTTGAGCAAGACGTCCGAGCTTTACAGAAGTATAACGTGAAGTTGCTTGCGGAGAAGGTAGAAACCCGAGAGGAGTTTGAGCTCTGTAAGTCTCTGGAATTCGACTTCTATCAAGGATATTTCATCAGTCGTCCTGAGGTCATACAGGGGCAGGCACTGAAGCCTAGCCGTATCGCCCTGTTAGAAATACTCACGATGCTAGAGGACCCTGACTGCGATGTTGCGGTGTTGGAAAGGTTGATAAGTCAGGATGTGACTATTAGCTATAAGATTTTGCGTATTATCAACTCGTCGTTCTTCGGATTCAGGCGCAATATCGACTCAGTGAAACAGGCGGTAGTTTCCCTGGGCATGAAGGCAATTCGTGATTGGTTCGTGATTCTCGCGCTGACGAGTATCGATGACAAGCCGCGAGCGCTTGTTATGTTGATTCTAGTACGAGCGCGCATGATGCAATTGTTAGCCGAGAAGTGCCATTTGAATCAAGATCAGTGTTTTACTGCAGGATTGTTCTCTTCAATTGACGCGATAATGGATCAGCCCATGGATGAGGTATTGCGGTCGCTTCCTCTCTCCAGTGAGATTTCAAAAGCCCTGCTCAAGCTGGAAGGTGATATTGGGCAGTTGCTTCAACTTATTCTAAGTTATGAGAAGGGCGATTGGGCAGAGGTAGCTGAGAGTGGCATACCCGCAGAGGAACTGAGCGAATGTTACCTGAAATCCATGAACTGGGCGACGGAGTTGATGTAACACCGCGCTGCCGTTAGTCTTCTCGATTAGGCTTGAAGGGTTGAGCTAGCAGTGAATAGATACCCATAGACTCGTCCCGCCCGTATGCCTCTAGTCCTATCCCCATCTTCTCGTGACCCTGGGCAGGTTGATCTTTGTAGGTGTGAAACAGTCTATCCCACCAAGAGAAATTGAATCCAAAGTTTTGATTATGCTCACTGCGTTCCGTTGAGTGATGTATGCGGTGCATATCAGGAGTTACGAGAAAAACTCGAAGCGCCCTATCGAGTCTATCTGGTATTTTGATGTTGCTATGATTAAACATGGAAGTAACATTCAACACGATCTCCGAGATCAGTACGGCCAATGCAGGAGGACCCAGGATGAGAATAAGGCTCAGTTTGATAAGAGCCGAGATAAGAATCGAGAGAGGATGGAAGCGGACCCCAGTGGAGACATCGTAGTCTAGATCGGTGTGGTGCACCCGATGCAAGCGCCAGAGAGGTTTAATTTTATGGAAGAGACGATGTTGCACGTAGATGGTCAGATCAAAGGCAACTATATACAGGGGAATACTTACTAGCGATGAAACTTCAAATCGATTGAACAGCCCCCAGTTCTTCTCGCCTGCCAATACGGCTGCCCCGATACCTACGAGCGGCAGTAGCACAGCGACCACCGCTGAATTTAGAAAGCTAATGCTAAAGTTATTCGCCCATCTATGAAGTTTGGATAATTGCATCTCCCTTCTAGGGGCGGCTATCTCCAGCACGGCAATCAGGGTCAGAAATACGAAGAACGCGATTAGCCTGACTGTAGGCTCGCTTGTTATATACAGCCCATTCATTTGATTGCTTCCAACTCTAGAGTTTTCCTGGCCGGTCATGGGTGGTAAAAATTCACTCTAGCATATCGCGAGGTTTAGTAAGATAAGTCTTTAAAGCCTCAGTTAACCTGAATATCATGCTGGAACATTCGAATTCTACTGAGAGAGTTAAATGATGGTCAGGTACCGGAGCAACGCACAGCAGTGTCGAATAAGTAGCTGGAATCTAATAAGTCCGCTTACTCGGCTTCATGTTTCGATACGCTATCTCTTTACTGCAATGAGTCTCATATTTTTGACGAACTGCATGTCCTTTAATCCTCCTCTGCATCCACAGACTGCGCTCTCTAGCGGCACGCTCACGCAGAATCAGGCCAGCTTCGACGTAAGGCACTATCGTTTAGAGTTGAAGGTAGAGCCAGAGCGCAAATACATTGAAGGCAATGTATCGATGCAAGCGGTATCGACGAAGTTGCTCTCGATCGTAGAGTTAGATCTGGATCCGAGGCTGGAAGTGCTCTCAGCCTCGGTGAATGGCGAGGCTGTGGATTTTCAGTCGACGGCAGGCAAGTTGCTGTTATTCGGTCCAGAGATAGAAACGGATACTGAATTCACATCTCAGGTCAGCTATAGGGGTAGGCCCTACGAAGCAGAGAACCCTCCCTGGGATGGAGGATTCGTTTGGACTGAGACCGATGCCGGTGAACATTGGATTGCGACAGCGGTGCAGGGCAGAGGCTGTGACCTCTATTGGCCCTGCAAGGATCACATATCGGATAAACCCGAATGGGGAGTCGATATGCTGATTACGGTGCCCGATAATCTAGTAGCGGTTATGAATGGCGTATTACTTTCTGAAATTAGTCAGGACGGTAAGACTACCTTCCATTGGAGCACGAAGAATCCTATCTCCGCCTACCATTTGGCAATCAATATAGGTCCTTTCAAGAAGTACGAATTAGAGCATACAAATGCAATCTCGAAGAAACCCATTCCCGTGGTCTTCTATCATGTTTCGGATGATATGGGAAAAATCGAGAAACTGATCAAGACGGATTTTATCGCTCAGCTGAAGTTCCTGGAGAGAATGCTTGGACCCTACCCCTGGGGAGAGGAGAAGATAGGCATAGTTGAGATTCCCTATCTTGGCATGGAACATCAAACCATGAACGGTTATGGCAATGGTTATAAGCTTGATCCCTACGGCTTCGATTGGCTAATGCAGCATGAGTTCTCCCATGAATGGTTTGGCAATCTCATGACTCAGGCCGCGAGCAAAGATTTCTGGCTGCATGAAGGCTTCGCAAACTATATGCAGCCTCTCTATGCGCAGCAGACCATCGGTGACGCTGGATATTGGAGCTATATGTGGGACTTCTACAATGGCCTGGAAAACTGCGTGCCCGTAGTGCCTGAAGAATCCGTCGCGATGGACTATTTCGATTCGAACGACCCCTACTATAAAGGGAGTTGGACGCTACACACTCTGCGCGGCCTGATCGGGGAGGAGGCATTCTGGCGTTCTGTGCGCCGTCTCGTCTACGACACGGCCGAGCCCTGGGCTCTGTCCTATCCGATTCAAGCAACACGCCGTAGTAGTGAAGACTTCGTGAGAATAGTTAGCGAAGAACACGGTGCGGATCTCACCTGGTTCTTCGATATGTATCTAGGTCAGGCTGCCATTCCGGTGCTCGAACAAGACAGGAATGATGAGGGTGTCAGTTTCAGCTGGCCGGCTAGTCAGGCTGCCGTTTTTGATATTCCAATATTGGTTACTCTCAATGGCGTATCCACTGAATACTCGGTGCCATCGAATGGGATAAGATTTCCGCTTGCAGCCGATGCGCTGTTGCAGGTCGACCCGAAGGTAAGCATATTCCGAGATTTCGGTACGACCGAAGGCTGTTCGATAGACTAAGGGCTATTTATCGCCGAAGCTTGGTAGTATCAATTGATAGGCATTGTTGAGCAGCCCGGTTACTTCCTGCGTGTATTCCCGCAAATAGATCATCTTCATGGCCGAGAGATGTATGTCGATCTCACTCATTACATGAGTGATCTCCGCGCTATCGGCGGCGGCGTAGGCTACTTGAAAATCGGGGATCAACTGTAGAACCTTATTGTGCAGTAATTTGATTTGCATTAGCGCAGCGGGAGGCAGTAGCCGGTGATAGGTGTCTACGAGATGGAGTGCTTCTTCGCGACTGTCGATGTTGCCATCGAAGGGCTCGGTCAGCCCAATCAGGTCTCCTTCGATCGTTAGGAGGACAAAGTCATCCTCGGCGCCAAGAGCGGGCCCGATGTACAGGGCCAGGATTAGCGCCACGCAGATTCCAATTGTGTTTGGATGACTGGTCATCGAATAGACTGAGTTTTGTGCTCTAGTTGTCTTCGTAAGAAAAAACTGACTTGAGTTCGCGCTTGCTTATTCTCCATCCGGCGTCTGTCAACACGAAGTTGTCATGGTACTCACCCATGATCGCAAAGCCTTCGACGGAATTCGAATCGGCAGACGAGGAATAGATTGTCGCGTAGCTAACACCCGTAGCGTGTAATGCGTCGATTGGCTCTATACGTATCGTACTCATCAGGTGTCGAATCTTACCGCTGCTATCTAGTCCCTCAATGCGTGCGCGAATCTGATCGCGCCCAACCCAGGTCTGACCAACGACTGTTAGTGACGCATCCTCCGTAAACAGATTAGAGAAGCCGACAGCGTCGAATCTATCGCGGTGATAGGCATAATCCGTTACGAGGTTAATGCAGTCTCGATAGACATCGCCGGCATAGCTGGCTGGTATGAGGACGATATTGAGGACTAGTGCTAGAGCGAGGCGTTTAATCATGATGTTGTTCCTGCTTATGTGAGTCGAAGAGTGAAGAAGTATAGAGCTTATCGGAATAAGAGCATAGCTATCAAGATTACCATTAAGGGAGTAGCTGTAGCGCAGGCGTATCGTATTAAGCTGCCGCGATTAAATGGCCACACTTGCATCGCACGAGCAGTTTGCTGCAGCGAAGTTAAAGCTTTGAAATCGGCTACTTGTTCGTCGCTTAGGTTTTCCCGCTGGTGCGCTCCACTCCCATGTTTTTCATTCAATTCTCGATAGCGCTCTTCTATGGACTTCAGTAGCTTCTGTTTGGCATCGTGCATGCTTTGAGTTAGTGCATAGAGTGGCAGGAAGAAGGCGATTCCAGATAGCAGCACATAGGACATAAGAAGGAGGAAATTATAGATGCTCAATAGCGTCAAATTGTAGATAAGCGTATTCGAGAGGATTCCGAGAGCCGCGACGACCCCGAAAACAACCATGCCCCAGTACAATTTTTCGGATTGTTCCATTAGGCTGCCGAGCCCGCCACAGCCGTCTGAGTGGAACGGCTGGATGTTAACCTTGAAGCCGAACAGCATTTTCAGAATCAGGAATGCACTATAGAGCCTGAGTGCCAGAAAGGTCATGAAGAAGTACAGAAAGAAGGCGTGAATTGGAATCAAAACGCCAGCCCAATACTGCTCGATGTCGTACCATGTGCCACGAGATTGAAGTACATTCGAAGTTAGAACAGCTGCGGAAAGGCCGGTTAAATAGGGCAACAGAACGAACGTGGCATTAGTCAGCCTGGCTTTGGTAAATCGGCGCACCTTTTTCCAATCCTCGCTCGTCGCCTGTAACACACCGGTATCTGTCAGCTGTCTAAGAGTCTTTGGAAAAGCACCGAAATATGAACCTGCTATGTAGATCAATGTAGGAAACGCAAGCAGGAACTGATTCCACCACCCAATATCATGGAATAGATCGAGTGTGAGGCTAGTATTCACAAGACTGCCTTCGAGCGCAGCCACTAACGCCGCAGAAAAACTCAGCAAGACTGCCAGAGAAACCGCTTTTAATCGCGAGCGAATAGCGAAGCGTCCGATCAAGCTTCCCAGGCGGTCGCCATGTACCAACGAGAAGAGGCCAAATTCGGCATCTAGGGGAATTCGGATTTCGCTTAAGATTACTCTCATAGGAGCCAAATCAAGGGATTCGAGATAGTATTTAGCATGTGGGTGCCGGGTATTAAGAGGTGTCGAGATTCGACTCTTCTCGTTACAGTGCTATATCCTAGTGCTATTAAGCCACAAAAGTGCGCTGAATGTGACTGCTACGAAGGCAAACTAGTCAAAAGCGTCATTACCAGGAGCTAAAGTCTATGCCGATGATTAAGAGACTACTCAAATGGGTTGCTGTTGCGATAGGAGCGATTTTTCTGCTGCTAGCCGTAGGCTACGGATTCATGCGGATGCAGGATGGGCCAGTTGAGTTCTATCCCTGGTTCACTATTAGTATTGGGGGGCCTTTCCGTAGCGGAGAAGTAACGGCGCCACCTGAAAATTGGGCATTCCTGAAAGAACGGGAGGAAATCGAAATTCAAACTCTGCGTCCTACGACATCGCGAACGGTTTGGGTGCCAGTAGTCGATGGACAACTCTATATCGTCAGTGGTTATATGAACTCTTCCATCGGAAGGCTCTGGAAGCAGTGGCCCGCCTATCTGGAGCAGGACAATCGAATTCGTATTCGCGATTCGGGAAAAATTTATGATCAATGTCTGCAGCGAATATTAAATGATGCAGAAAGAATCAGGCCTGTGCTGGCAGAACTCTCTCGAAAATACTTCGGCGGTAGTGGCGAGTCAATTCCTGGCAGTGAGATGGCTGTCACTGGCGGCTCGATATGGATGTTCGAGGTGATTGATTGTTCCCAAGCACAAACACAGGAATAGATTATATGCTGTCGAAGCTGTTTTTCACCATGTTGTCGATTGTCGTATCCACTCAGCTCTTTGGTCAGTCCGCGATAACAGGAACCTGGATACTGGATGGTCCCGGTACTGAAAGTGAGATCCGACTGACTGCCGTTGGAGAGAGGATACGCTCTGAGTACGACCTCCTGGTCGACGATCCTAGTCTCTATTGCACCCCTGCCAGTTCTTCTAGGATATGGGCAAACCCCAATGCGCCAATAAAGATCGCGCAGGATAATGAAAGAATCCTTATTAGTTACGAATTGTTCGATCTTAGGAGAGAGATTCCATTGGGTGACGAAGCGGAGATGACGGACGCACCAAGCACCAGAAATCTCAGCGGGACATACTTCCCGGAAATGGGCTCGTCATTCGCCCGCTATGAGGGAGACAGCCTCGTTATTGAATCGAGAAATCACGAGCGAGGATATATTCGTACGTCGCGCGGGATTCCTCAGTCGCCCACTACAATTGCCATCGAAGAGCTGCGCGTCGATGGAAACAGGTTGCGCGTTAAACATACCTATATAGATGAGGCGATTTTTGTAGAACCTTTGGTGTTAGAGTACTTCTTTAAGCGCGCTGACGAAATGGAGCTTGCTGTGTATAACTGCACAGATGCGAACTACGATTGGTTCGATGAACTTAATGCGAATTAGAACAGGGAAATAGCAATGAAAAGATTAATGATACTGACGGCTTGGCTATTTTGTTCTGCTACGGTTAGCTCGCATCACTCGACGAACGCAAACTTTACGCAAGAGATAATATCCGTAGAGGGAGTCATAGAGCGGGTGCGTTTTCAGAATCCCCATGCGTCTGTTCTGATAAAAAATACCGATGAACAGGGCGCAGAAACATTCTGGCTCATTGAATCTGGTGCAAGGACGACACTGGAGCGGCAGGGGGTCACGCTGGACCTTCTCGAGATCGGATCCCTGATTAAGGCCACAGGAAGAAAGGGTCGTCGTGCGTTTACCCTGTATCTGAGAGAGATCGAATTCGAAGATGGAACGGTCTTCGTTCCTCAGCCAGATCTTAACTAGCCACTAGGCAGGCATTGCTTAAATCAACCTGAGGTTTCTAGCTGCAAGTGCCGCTTCGGCTCTGCTTGATATCTCCAACTTTCTGTAGATCTGTTTTAGATGATCCTCCACTGTGTATTTGCTGATGTTGAGCGTGTTCGCCACCTCGGGTGTGCTGGCGCCGCTTCCTATTAGGGTGAGTACCTCACTCTCTCTACTAGTAAGCGGGGACTGTTCTTCCTCAATGGATTTCCCAGAGAAGTGGCTAAGCACCATGGCGGCTACGGCGGGCGAGAGTGGTAGCTCCCCCGCCATCGCTTGAGTTAGCATTTGGGCAATGCGTTCTCGGCTCTGATCCTTCAGGATATATCCCTTGGCGCCAGCGCTTAGGCTGGGCAGAAGATGATTCTCGTCGGCATAGATGGTCACGATAACGCACACGCAGGACGGGTATTGAGCAAGCAGCGGTGCAATGCAGCTATTACCCTTTCCATCAGGTAGCTCGATATCGAGCAAGGCGATAGTCGGCTCATTTGACAGAAGGTATTCTTTCGCGGCCGCTATGCTACTGGTTATGGACACTCGTGCATCTGGAAATGCTAGAAGACAAGAATCCATTAGCCATTTCTGGGTGTCGGGCATATCTTCCAAAATGAGTATTTGCTGAGTCATTGTACGTCTCTTCTATTCCCGTTGAGAGGAACACTCCAGGTTATTCTAACCCAGCCATCCTCTAAGTCCTCTATGCTAAGATTGCCTTGCATGTCCCGTGATCTGACGCGGAGATTGCTAATACCCCGCCCCGGATTCCATTCGCTAACCGGACGAGTGACTCCATCGTTGCTGACCGATATCTGTAGAGCATTGTCCATGATGTCTACGACAATTCGAATCTCAGTAACTTTCTCGTTGTGGAGTATCGCATTGCTTAATACTTCTCTTAGCATTCTTCTAAGCTGGGCGTGTTGAGATTCGTCGAGCTGAAGATCTGGCTTTTCTGCATCGAACTGCCAAGTAAGTTTTATACCCGCATCGCGCGTACGATTGAAGGCTTCGCTGCGCCATTGTTGAACCGCCATTGTAAGAGGGCAGTTCTCCAGAGACTTTCGAGACACGATGTCTCGCAGATCCTCCAGTGCAGATTTCGCCAGAGTGCTGTCGGATTCGTTTTCCAACCGGTAATACAGAGACAATAGTTTCGAGCCCACATCATCGTGGAGGTCTCTATAGATTCTTTCTCTCTCTTCGCTCGCGGTCTGCCGTATCAGTACTTTTTCGATAGCCTGATAATTCTCTGTCAGTTCCTCTCGTGCCTCGTTCACTCTTTGTTCCAACTCCTCATTAAGTTGATCGGCCGCGTTCATAGAGTCGATGAACCTTTTTACCAGGCTTGCGCCGATGAAAAGAAAGATAAGAGGTGCGGCGAAGTGTACGAAGTTGAAGTGATTTCGAAATTCAGTATCAGAATTACTCAGCCAGCCATTGTTTACTATCCCTTGCATCAAGGTGTCGTGTACTCCGGCCATGAAGACTAATGCCAGCACGCAGCCATAGAAGACCGGAAGTGTATCTGCCGTTCTAATTGCACTCACTACGCAGAGGTAAAAGGCGTAGGCGGCTATCAAGAGCGAGCCGCTATGATAGAAGATGTTAATGTCGAAGACTTGATAGAAACTGGCATAGAAATAGATAGGAATTCCGCTAGCCAAGTAGGCGAGCACGAGTCTTTCGGCAAGCGGTCTTTCGAGTTTGAGGCTTCTAAGGAGAAAGATGAGCATGGCACCTGCCCAAAGATCAGTAGATATATTTGAGAGCCAGCGCCATATATCGGCATCTATGGGCAAATAGCGAATGAATTGATTCAGGCAGAAAAAGCCCAGCCCAATGGAGGATATGGCAAACCACAGGTACTGTGCTTCGCGTCGCCGATAGAACCAGATGGTAAAACAGAACAGTCCTGTTATCAGGACAAAGACGAATAGGCCGAGGGCGACATCGTGCTGGATAAAATAACGTCCCTCGTAGATGGGCCTCAATGCATCATCTTTTCCAATTATTATC
This sequence comes from uncultured Gammaproteobacteria bacterium, assembly GCA_963976555.1. Taxonomy (GTDB): domain Bacteria; phylum Pseudomonadota; class Gammaproteobacteria; order Pseudomonadales; family Pseudohongiellaceae; genus UBA9145. Next base: position 3,889 of record CAXBLN010000080.1, on the reverse strand, counting down.
GCTTCCATAGAACCCCAACTATGCTGCGCAAAGTGTTTTATAAGAATCTCGTTTTCTTCTCTCAGCAGGCCGTCGGGAATTGTAAAGTAGAGGGGGCTGTTCCAGTGGCGCGCCATCGGTTCCTCGGTGCGGCCGCCACTGCCGATCATGGTGCCATTTAGCCAGATGTTGGCTGTCTGATTAATACGCCAGATGTAGATACCGTAGAGCTGACCTGAGAGGCCTGAACCATCCAGCGCTTTTAGATCGGAGTTAGATAGCGTCGATCGATACCACACGGCTCGAGAACTTTCGAATTGGTTGCGCCAGTGGAAAGGGAGTTCGACTGAAATCCAATCTTGCTCTGTAGACTGAAGGTTCTGATAATCGACATCGAGAGCCAGGGCCTCGGTCTCTGACAGGCGAAGATAGTCTCCCTCGGCTGCTGGAATATTCGAAAGCGAATTAAGATAGAAGTACATGATCACTACAATCAGGGAAACGGTAGAAACGAGTGCCATCGCGTTCCTGCTGCCAAAACTGTGGGGAGCCATGTCCATTGCTGTCATCTTAATCCAAATAGTCTCTCGAATTGTAAGGCTTTTCCCTAATCTTATATCTCCCTGAGTTCGGGGGTTGTGAGCCCAGCGCTTCAATCTTGGAGAATGCCGCCCCGTACGGTGGGTTGCTACCGCTCCTGTCGATAGCCAGAGTCTCTTAAAGGCGCGGAGATTCGGAATCGATGAGACCTACGTCGGATGTGCCTCGCGCTCCATCAGATTTGCATATGGGGGTCTTAGCCATAGCCCCGGCTTGCCAAAGATATTGGGATAGAGAGAAAGCTTAGAGGCGTTCAGTATTTTGTCACAATTAATCGAGTTGTTGAGATTGCATAGTGGCTAAGCAGTTCGTTGGCCGACTGCTGAGAATTTCGCAGCCCAGTATCTGCCGCTGATATTTCTTCAATGGTGATTCGAATAGAGGGGCGCCACTAATCAATAAACAGGAGCAAGGGAACAAGTAGCCATAGCTATCGTGCCGACGGAGCCCGCTCGCTTCTCATAGCGCTATTCCCGACGAAACGTAATCTCGCCACCTACGATAGTCATCATATTCTCACTGGTGAGAATATCTGCTACAGGAATTGTCATGATGTCGTTATTGAAGATCGTGAAATCGGCATACTTACCGACTTCTATAGAGCCTCTAATGTCTTCTTGAAAAGCACCATGGGCTGGCCACAGTGTCAGCATCAACAGAGCAGTCTCGCGTGATACAGCTAGTTCTGGATGCCAGCCTGCACCGAATGTGCCATTCAATCGAGCCCTAGCCACCGCCGCATAAAATTCGATGCGCGGATCGCCTTCTTCGACAGGGGCATCGGAGCCGGCGAGTATCATCAATCCTCTATCGACTAGTTGCTGCCAAGGGTAGGCATAGGAAAGCCTGTCGCGTCCCAGTCGATCGGGGGCGAAGTTCAGGTCTCCAATGGCATGGCTTGGTTGCATAGAAGGAAGCACACCCAAATCGACGAAGCGTTGCTGATCCGCGGGAGGAATGATCTGTGCGTGTTCCATACGCCAGCGTAGATCTTCGCTTGCCCACTCACTTCGGGGCACGTAATTATATGCCTCGTCATACCAATCGAGCAGTGAGCGCACCGCACGATCGCCGATGACATGAGTTTCGATCTGGATACCCTGGCGCAACGATGCATACAGGATTGGCATCAGCTCTTCTTTAGTCGTGCGATTCATGAAGCCATTGTGATCGGCATCGGAATAATTATCGATCAGTGCGGCACCGCGAGATCCTAACGTGCCATCTATGAAAACTTTTATTCCGCGGACGTCAAACATATCGTCTGCTGTCGTTTCGCGCCCTCTTTGTAACATAGTCGCAGCTTCTTGAACTGGAATAGCCGCGTAGACACGATGTGACATATCGCCAGCATCATGAATCTCTTTCATCAGGCCGACCAGTCGATAGGACATGCCAGCATCCTGGGTCTGAGTCCAGCCTAGCGCCGCATTCGAACGCAGGCCACGGAGCAAATTATCCTTCAGATAGGCGTCGGTCTCCGGTGGCAATATCTCGCGGAATACGTTCATCGCATTGGCGAGCACATAGCCGGTAGGTGTGCCGTCCAATTCTCTCTCGAAGCGTCCGCCCTCGGGATCTGGTGTCTCGCGTGTCACACCGGCGAGTTCCATGGCCTTCGAATTGACCAGTGCGGAGACGCCATCGGCTCTTGGCATGAATAGCGGCTTGTCCTGGGTGAATGGATCGACGTCATACTTGTTGAGAAAACGTTGTTCATCGGTCCATTCCCTCTCGATCCAGCCGCGCCCCTGCACCCAGTCACCCGCAGGAATGTTGGCGGCCCAGTCCTCCATAGTCTGAACGGTCTGCTCTAGCGTCGGAATACCAAATAGGCTCAGTGTCTTCGTGCGCCGTCCTACTCCCTCCAAGTGCTGGTGACTATCTGTGAAGCCGGCATAGACTGTCCGGCCTTCCAGGTCGAGGACCGTAGCAGAGTCACACATATAGTCAGCGGCCTCGGCGTCGCTACCGACGAATACGATCTTGCCGTCCTTGCTCGCTACAGCTTCGGCCATCCACTGATCCATATTCGATGTGTAGACTGTCGTATTGTGCAGAACCAGGTCTGCTTGCGTGCAGGCGCTGATGATCGCTGGAGAGCTATTGGTAGCTATTGGGCTTTCTTCGCTGCAGGCGGCGAAAAGTAGTAGCGCAGGGATGGCTATGCGTTTGGCGAGTGTGCAGTGCATTTAATTGTCCTTCGATTCTTAAGTTCTGGCGTTTGCTTTGCAATGCCGTATCACGAGATTGTATCAAAGAGTGAACGATCTTAAGAGTGTTGAGCATAAAGGGGTGTTAACCGAGTCTGTGGTCATGCTCACCACTGAGTATTAAGTTAGAAATCGCAACCCTCACCCTAAATTGAGATACTCTATTAATAATCTCGCTCCTCGATCGTCTATCTATATATGGGGGAACATGCCATCACATTGACCAACGAGCCGAGCGCTGGCGAGGACGGATCCACAGCGACCTTCGATGAGTTATTTAATGACCATCATAAGAAGGTAATGTTAGCCGCTTATCGGATTACAGGAAATATTCAGGATGCTGAAGACGTCCTGCAGGCGGTCTTCCTGCGGCTGCTGAAGCGCAGCGAGCAGCCTGACTATCGCGAGAGTTCCAGTGCCTACCTTTGCAAGGCGGCGATCAATGGAAGTCTCGATCTGCTCCGCTCTCGGGCCCGAGTTAAGACCGAGAGTCTCAACGAAGCAATTCTTCCCTCAGCGATAGGTGCTGCCGAAAGCGAAACTCGTCAGGCCGAGCAACGCCAGCGATTACGCCAGGCAATGCAGGCGCTCGATCAACGCGCGGCGGAGGTATTCGCACTTCGTGTGTTCGAAGACTTCAGCAATGCCGAGATAGCCGTCGTGCTGGATATTACGAGCAATAACGTGGCCGTCATCTATCACAAGGCGCGTACACAACTACAGAATATTCTTGGTGAATTCGAAGAGGAAATCCGATGAAAGGTATCAAATCCACCACAGATGGCATCGATGATGCTATCGAATCTATCAAGACCGATGCGCCTACCCCAGCCGATCTGGCTGCCGCAGGTGACCGCGTTCGCGCCGCATTAGCTGTCCAACGCGGGCCGCAGGCGGTGCCAGCGAATGATATTGATTCGCCAGAGTCCGGGCAGAGCTGGAACTCGATTGACGACTATATTGCAGCGATTCCCGCCTATCTCGCGCAGCGATTGAGCGATTCGCAAACCATGCTCTTCGAAGAGGAATCGCGGCGCTCCGTGCCATTGCGTCGGGCATTGAATGAGGCGAGAGAGCAGCCCAGAGATTCCGAAGAG
>CAXBLN010000079.1:0-16830 GCA_963976555.1 uncultured Gammaproteobacteria bacterium | reverse complement strand
TAGCTGCAGATCTGGGGCTGCGAGAGTTCGGCATGTTCGACTTCGCCATGCCTGGGCTTATCGCAGGTTCAATCGGATTGATCTATCTGTGGCTAATAGTGCCGTTGATTTTTAGAGGTCGTAGGTCCAAGTTAGAGACAGAAGCCGAACGCCTTTTTACCTACCAGTTGGAGATACCTGCTGAGAGTCGTTCGGTCGGGAAGACCGTCTCCGAGCTTAGAGATCTAGCAGACAATCGACTGCGCATACTGAGAATTAGAAAGGCTGCGAATCGATATGGTGGCAATGGCATCGCACCGTTTCCGTACACTCTGATAGAGGCGAACGATCGCATAACAGCTACAGGTACCATGGAAGATTTGAAAGAGATAGAAGATGTCCTCGATGCATCGGCCTATACAAGGTCAGATGAGGACGATTCTCCCGATGATGATCTTCAGCTTGCACAGATAGTACTCATGGAGAATTCACGTTTTGTGAACAGCACACTATCCAGGACGAGATTTGCCGACTCGGTAGACCTGGCCGTAGTTGCGATTCATCGCTCGGGAGAGCCGGTGCAGACAATGCCCGAAGGTGTAGGTAAGGTAAAGCTCAAGGCCGGCGATGTACTTCTGGCACAGGGTTCGGAGGAAAGTATCAACGAGCTCAAGTCGATCGGTTCGCTGTTGGTGCTCGATGAGAAAAAGACGCTACCACAATCTAGCAAGGGGCCCTTAGCGGTTGCGATACTCCTGGCTGTTGTTCTTCTAGCCGCGCTGAATGTCGTTACGATTGCTACCAGTGCATTATCTGGCGTGATCGTCATGTTAGCCACGCGCTGCATCGACTGGCGTGACGTGCAGAGTGCGCTTAGCGTTCCCGTGATCATGATCGTCGTCGTCAGTTTGGCGCTCGGCATTGCATTAACAGAAACAGGTGCCACCGAATATCTGGCACAGGTCTTTCTCTACCTGCTCGGCGATCTTTCTCCTTCGGCGATTCTTTGCGGTTTAATATTATTCATGGCGGTGTTGACCAATATTGTGTCAAACAACGCTGCAGCGGTTATAGGAACGCCGATCGCGATTAGCATGGCTGCCCAACTCAATGTCTCTGCCGAAGCCTTTGTTCTAGCTGTGCTTTTCGGAGCGAACTTGAGTTTCGTTACCCCTATGGCCTACAAGACGAATATCCTGGTTATGAATGCAGGAGAATACAGCTTTGGCGATTTTGTGAAGGTAGGACTTCCCCTAACCCTGATTCTATGGATCGCCTATTCGCTGTTACTTCCTCAGATTTATAACTTCTAGTTTCCGCGCACATTAGCTTGCTTTTGGTGGGTAGGTCTTACGAAGACCCTGAAATAACTACATACAGTACTTTCCTTTACGGCTTCTCAAGAATTCTACACCCTCTCTAACCTCCTGATTTATTTTCTATTTTCTCTCGATTCCAATAGCTGGCATGAGCTTTGCAATGGTTAAAGTGATTGCGCAATTTAGCGCAGAGTAAAAATCATTGAGCCAAGTAATTTAGAAACAGGAGTAATCATGGCAGTCTCAAAAAAAGCGGACGAAGCAGTAGATTCGAAAGAAGCACCTTTTACAGATAAAGTCTCCTCAATTGCCCACGAGGCTGTAGACCGAGCAGCAGATCGGGTTGGTCCTGCGGAAGAAAGCATCCGTGCTTCAGCGTCTGACACTGCAGAAGCTATCAAGCAGAGGAAGGACGCCGCGGCAATGGAAGTGTCGACTATAGCTGATCAGGCGCGTCTGTTTGTGGTGAAGAACCCCCTGGTAGCAGCTTCGGCAGCGTTCGCTGCGGGCCTGGTAGTGACATCTCTCTTGAGTAAGCGCTCGTAACATGCACGGGTCTGAAGAGTTCGGACAAGCGCATTCGAGTGCTCAAGAAAGGCAGGAGGGCAGCTTTCTGGCTGCCTTCCTCAGCACTGCGCCCAGTATGCTAAATCGTTATCATAACCATTTACTAACGATGCGTGACACTCTCCGATTAGAGCTAGTGTTGAACATGAAGTGTGGCTTGTTGATCCTCTTCTTTTCAATCGTTCTGGGCGGAGTAATGCTCAGCTCATGGGTGGGTCTGAATGCGCTACTCTACTTTGGATTACAGTCACTAAGTGGTCCCGTCTGGATGCCTGGTTCAGTAATTGCCGGGGTCCATATTATGGCCTTGGTGTGCCTATACAGAGCCATTAAGGTCGTGTTTTCGCAGATGGGCTTCAATCGAATTTTGGATGCCTTGGGCGCGCCTACGCCGGCGGAGGAGAGTGAAGCATCATGAGTAAGTGGTTCATCGGAAAGCATTTTATAGAGGAAGAACAACGTCAGCTGAGAACGGCCGAGATGCGTCGAGAACGAAACGATCTATTGATTAAAAGGGACAAGGAAAAACTTCAAAAGGAGTTAAGACACGAATTTGGCACGCTGAGGGGCCTTTCAATAAGTTTTGGGGCTGGTTGCGTGGCTGGATTGGCGTACAAGAATAGAGAGCACCTTGCTAATCTTAAGAAACTCCCGTGGAATGAAATGCTGCTACTGTTGCAAGAGTACGGGGCCTTAGATCAAGTGCCTGTCGAAGATCCCGCCCATTCTGGTCAGTAGTGGAGTAGTAAACTTCTGTTCCTCCAAAGTGAAATTCTCAGGGGCACGAATGTTCAAGGTTTGTGTAAATAGAAAAAGCACTAAGCGGGGAATATTTTCACAGCTGGGATAAAGCTTAGCTGGTTGTGGTCACTACTCCTTGCAACTCGCAGCCCAAATGTTTGATACGAGTGCTCAGGCCCAAATCTACTCCTGCTCTCTCTGCCGGCAATGTCAATCATTCCTGAGTAACTACATGGAGGTGCTTTATCCACATCGGCTGACGATACTATCGAAAGGTGCTATCAGATTATTGATATTGCTAGTATTAATCACCCAGTCTAATGTTGGCTAGATGCCAGGTTGCAGAGTATTACAATAAAACCTAAAAACTGGTGAGCCTTGCCCATAATATTCTGTATCTGGTATTTCGAATATTAGATGCTAAACGAGCTCGACGCGTGTAATGTGAGATTGCACGTAATACGCACGACCTAAGCTAACTGAGAAGGTATACATTATGAAATTACTACGAATACAACTACTAAAAAAATTAGTCACTTCGCTAGCGATCAGCAGTATTCTTGCTATGGGGTTCCAATCGGCAACGTTTGCCGATGTTGTGACCACTGAGCAACTTGCTCAATCCTCGGCGCTCGAAATGAAGCGCAATCAGGTCAGCACGTTCTTGGCTCGCGGCGATGTGAAGCAGCAGTTGATCGATCTTGGTGTGTCGGAGCGATCAGTTGATCAGCGAATAGATAGTTTGACCGACTCTGAAATTCTGCAGATGCACGATCAGATCGAGAATCTGCCAGCGGGTGAGGGATTGCTCGGTGGCATTATCGCCATCATCGTAATATTCCTGCTGCTAGACATGGCAGGTGTTACCGATGTCTTTCCCCGCGTGTAAATCACGCTAGCGAGATAGCATTAATGCAATCGCGAATAGTCAGGCTTTTGGCTCTGGCCTGCTGGGCCGGGGCGCTCATGTCATGTGTATCGACACCGCAGACGGCCAAGCTCGAAGCGGCGCCGTGGGATGAAAGCAGGTCTCGCGTTGTTATTGGCGATGTTCCATTCTTTCCTCAAGAGGCGTACCAGTGTGGCCCCGCTGCACTGGCTACCCTTCTGAGTTTCAGCGGAGGTGGAGTTCTACCTTCGATGCTAGTCGACGAAGTGTTCGTCCCAGGACGCAACGGTTCGTTTCAAGTTGAAATGCTGGCGGCGACTCGTTCCCGTGGACGTCTCGCGTATCAGATTGCCCCTTCTCTGTCTGATCTTCTCCTGGAAGTTGAAGCGGGGAATCCCGTGCTGGTGCTACAAAATCTGGGGCTTAGCATCCGGCCTCAATGGCACTTTGCTGTGGCGAAAGGCTACGACCTTGTTGATCAAAAAATCATTCTCAACTCGGGCACTATAGAAGGCTATAGGCTTTCGCTTAAGACCTTCGAGAGAACTTGGGCGCGGGCGCAACACTGGGCTGTTGTGATCAATGCTCCTGGCGCTGTCCCACAGACCGCGACCGCTGAGAATTATTTTCAGAGTATCCTAGATCTGCAGCATAGTTTTTCGGACCCACTAGCTATACAACTTGCCTACGAGGCTGGTCTACGCAAATGGCCCGAGGACAAGCAGCTACTAATCGGCTTGGGCAACCATTTTTTGGCGCTTGAGAGCTACCAACAAGCGGCTGATGTTTACGCTCTTGCCGTGGCCTACTATCCGAGCTATTCACCCGCGCTGAATAATCTAGCGCACACGCTCTTGCTACTTGGGGACGCGGATGCGGCATTAGCCTATGCCGAGCAGGCGGTAGTCCATGCAGTCGAGTACCGTGATACCTACCAGAAAACCTACACCGAGATCGTCGAAACGATTGAGCTGAACCCCTAAAGTATATTCTGAGATTGAGAACCCATTTGGAGTCTGACAATCGATACTTCTAAATAGAATGCTTTCAATCAGCCGTATCCCGCATGCTGCCGCCTACCCAGCAAATTCTGGTTTGACTGATAAGGCCTCGGTCGCGTAGTTAATCCTGGCGAAGTAGCATACGAACCTAATAGTAAAACCAAAATCGAAGCTGAGCGCAGATATCTCTACTAGGCTCCATTCTCCAACTTCTTAGCTCTCTGCCCCAGGCCAGCGCTCATGATAAGTCGTAGGGCCTCGCCGGGCTCTATGTCTGCCTTCTCGACCTGATCGGCGGGGAGAACGAGCATATAGCCACCCGCCTGATAACTCATTGGAAGGTAGACGGCAACCTCGTTCTCTTTCATCATCTGTGAGAGTTTCGAGTCGCCATCGTCTCCTTGCTTGGTGACTATCCCAAGAAGACGCGTATCGCTCTGTGGCAACTTAACCCAAACCACGGATTGGTCCGAGAAAGATTTTCCGCCCATCAGATCCAGAAAATCCTTAATCGTGCTGTAGATATAATTAATTACCGGTGTCTTCTCAATGATTAGCCCTGGGGCTTTCCAGAACTTCCGCGCGACAGAATGACGGGAACTGTAGCCTATCGCCATCGCGAGCAGTATGAAGCTTACGAAGGCTATACCGGGGAAATACAAGTCTTCTGGTAATACGAGTATCCAAACAGACTTTAGCCATTGCTCAATCGTAGTGAATGTCCAAATCACCAACTGAACCGATAGCACCACTGGCAGCAGTATCGATAGGCCTACAAGAAAACTTCGCGTTAGTTTGTTCATGTCATACCTCTTTGAGAGAACCTGATATATCAGCTTGATATTCTACCTAGACCCTTTGAAATTTGTTCAAAGGCTATTGAAATTATTCCCGCTCGCGCTAGTGGGATAGGCAGTTCGCATCTAAGCCGAGCGACTTAATAGATGGGCTATAGCCCTTGTATCTCGGGCGCTCATCGAGATAATTGTAATGTTGGCACGAAGCTCGCATTACCTACATCAACGCCAATAAAAACAGCAATCGCTGAAGGAGTCACTATGTTAAGTTGGGCCGTAACATTTTTTGTAGTCGCAATCATCGCAGCCATACTCGGATTCGGAGGCATCGCTGGCGCGGCCTCAGGTATAGCGCAGATGCTGTTTTTTATATTCGTAGTATTATTTGTAATCTCGCTGGTAGTTAGAGCGCTCGGTGGCAAGACACCACCTGCTTAGTTCCACCACCTTCTTGGAATAGAACCAAGCCGCGAAATACGAAATTAGACACATAATTTATTAGTTAAGCCAGGAGATACAGATGAAATATTTAGCATTGATAACACTATTAACTACCTTGGGATTGACTGCCTGCAACGAAGGCCCAGCGGAGCGGCTCGGCTCAGACATAGACGAAGCTGCAACGGACATAGGTAACGCAGTCGAGGATGCATGTGAAGATGTGTCTGGCAACAATTGCTAAAGCGGCTACGAGAAAGGGGTATCGACTGATACCCCTTTCTCGTTTCAATACTTGGATAGGTTCTGATTCCTATTTCGCAGCATCGTATTTTTCAAGCTTGTTATAAAGTGTCTTCACGCTAATCCCCAATTGTTCTGCAGTCTCTGTCTTATTACCGCCTTTTTCTTCCAGGGTTTTAAGAATCACCGATTTTTCAATCGCATCCAGCGGCATGTTCGTCGGGATATCAGAGCGGGCTTCCTCGCTAGCGACGGTATCGATAATCAGATGATCGACTGTTATGGTCTCGTCCGCGAGGATGAATGCTCGCTCCATTGTGTGCTTAAGTTCTCGAACGTTCCCGGGCCAGTTGTGGCTCTCGATCTTCCCTATGGCGTCCAGGCTAATCTCTTTAGTAGCTGCTTCCTCGGCATTTCTATGTGCCAGGAAGTGTTTAGCCAAGCCAACTACATCGTTTTCACGATCTCTTAGAGGTGGCACGTGAATGGGGAACTGAGCGAGTCGGTAATAGAGATCTTCGCGGAACTGTTCTTCGTCTATCGCATCTGCCGGTTCACGATTCGTTGCCGAAATTATTCGGGCATCACTGATCTGAGTTTTACCACTGCCTACTTTCCTAAATTCACCAGACTCGAGTACTCGCAGCAGCTTTACCTGATGGTCGATGGGCATTTCTGTAACCTCATCGAGAAAGAGTGTCCCACTGTACGCTTGTTCGAAGACGCCGATTCTGTCACTGGTTGCGCCCGTGAACGATCCCTTTACATGGCCAAATAATTCGCTTTCTATGAGTTCGGGGCTTATCGCGCCGCAGTTAATTGAGATGAAAGGTCCTTCCCGACGTTCGCTTATCATGTGCATCGTGTTTGCTACCAGCTCTTTGCCAGAGCCGCTTTCTCCGGTAATAAATATACTAGCATCCGAACCGGCGGCCTTCTTTATTACTCGATAAAGACGCTTCATCTTGGGTGACGAGCCTACTAGGAGACCAAACTGATCCAGGTAGCTCTCTACAAGAGATTCCTTACTTGACCTATCCTCGGTCAATTCCTCATAAAGTTCCGACGCGATCTCTTCAATATATTCGACGTTTATTGGAGAGCGCAGGTGATAAGCAACCCCAAGTAACATGGCTCGATCGATAGAGAGATTGGGTTCGCCTGAACTGATGAAAATAACTTCAGTATTCGAAAGTAGGCGTTTTTTGCTGTCTTTAAGCCGCTGCAGATCGGCTTCGCCAAAGTCATCGACTTGCGCGATTACGACGTCAGCAGCTGCTTCACTGAGACTGTCTATCCAGGAATCCGTGCCGCCAGGCTGCACTATCTTGAATTTCTTGATTGCTGCGCTCCCCAGGAGTTGCAGTTCCAGGTCGGTCTCGGTAATAGCGAGGAGGATTATTGGCTGGGCCATCTAGGACAAACTCATAACTTGGGTAGTATAGATCGGGACGCAATGAACTGTAGAATATCCATGTAACAATAACAAGCCATTCTGTAATTCCTGCCTACTCTCATGGTTATGAGAGCCTTCATATTGCCCACGCTCCTCGTATTTAGTGCCTCTAGCCAGTTGGCACAAGACTTGAATGTATATATGGGAGGGAGCCCGGAAACGAAATGGAGGTTACACGATGACAAAGCTTGTCAGACGATGCGTACTTACATTGGTCATAGGGAAGATTGAGTCTCGAGACGGTGTTCATAACATTGAGGAGAATAGTGTGTCGGGAGATGTCTGTCTGGACGGTAATACGGTTCGAGCTAGGATTGGAGCCAGGAAATGGTGTTAAAGATAGTACGTACCAGCGATGATGCTACCGTCGAAGACGCTGTGGTGCTGAACGACATAGTTTCCGTTTGCCGGGATGGCGAGAAGCTTTACCGATACGCGGCCGAACAGGTCGAAGATCAGCAACTGCGAAATATGTTTACCGAGATGGCCAGCGTTCGCCTAAAGATCGCTAGAGAGTTGGAATCCGCCGTGGCCCTGCTAGGAACAAAACCTAATAGAACGGGCACGATGGCAGGTAAAATTAGTCATTGGTATGTGGAAGCTCGAAGCCACTTCGTAAATTACGCGGACAAAGTTTTTATCGACCAGCTAGAGAAAACCGAGGACAAAACACTCAAGGTTCTGCGGTCGGCGGTCCAGGAAGTAGATGATAAGTCCTTAATGTTCAGACTTTCTTCTCTAGTGGCGTTGTTCCAGATGTCTCACGATAAGATGCGCTCAATTCAAAAGTTGTATCAGTAGTACGTCGTAGCTTGATTTGGCTTTGTTCTAATGCGAGTGGGAGTGAGTTGCGAGTTGTTAAACAATAGCTAAATCAATGCACTGTAGAACTCGCGTGACTGTTCGTTATAAAAACCCACCGGCATCCCAGGCAGGACAGGTATCGAGTTAGAAACGGAGTTCGGGGATACCATGCTAACCATAGTGAATGCTATTCCACTGAAAGGGAAAATTGCAGTTATTTCACAGCGAATTTGAGCTATGGAAATCGAGATCATACAAATGCAGTTGTTCGAACGCCTTGAACTCACTAGATATATTCAGAGGAACAATTCTACTTTTGCGTATTTCAAATATTGGAGAAAAATGAATGAAGAATAGAGAGCTTAGAGCTACAGTTTCTCTTGTCGCTGCGACACTGATACTGTCAGCCTGTACGACTATCAATCCATATACGGGAGAACAACAGACCAGCCGGGCCGTACGATACGGCGCGATTGGTTCGGTTGTGTGCGGTCTCATAGGAGCCGCCGAAAGCGGACAGCGAGCCCGCAATGCGGCAGCCGGATGCGGTGCCATCGGAGTTGGTATCGGAGCCTATATGGATGTGCAGGAAGCAGAACTGCGCGAGGAATTACAAGGTACCGGAGTCCAGGTCCAGAGGAATGGAGATCGGCTCGATCTAATAATGCCCGGCAATATTACGTTTGCAACAAACGAATATGCGATACGCCAGGAGTTCTATCCGGTATTGGAATCGATTGCTCGGGTACTGAGCAAGTATCAAGACACGAACTTGCAAGTGAATGGTCATACAGACTCGACCGGAGATGCTGATTACAATTACAATCTGTCCAATCGCAGGGCGAATAGTGTCAACAACTACTTGGCGAATCAAGGAGTGAACCAATCACGAATCGTATCGCAGGGCTTGGGCGCCGATCAGCCTATCGCTACAAACGACACCACCTCGGGAAGGGCTATGAACCGCCGAGTTGAGCTGCAGATTTTCGCAGCCCCTAGTTAAGATACGTGATCGCGCAAATTTCAAAGATAGCGAACATTTCCGCTACCAATAAATCGCTCGGAGAATAGAATGGAATACGGTCTCTTAAGTTTGATCATTCTTGTCTTGGATATTATCGCTATCGTGAACGTTGTAGGAAGTTCTATTTCTGGAAGAGAAAAATTTCTATGGATTCTAGTAATCGTGATGCTTCCAGTGCTTGGCTTGTTATTATGGTTGGCGATCAGGCCCAAAGCGGCAAGGTAGCAGTTGATGAAATTTAGACAGCAGGTAATATTCTGGTTAGCCGCAGCCCTTTTCATAGGGCTCTTCGTTTGGGCTTTCAATGAAATATTGCTGCCTTTCGTGGCTGGTATAACAATTGCGTATCTACTGAATCCGATATTGGTGCGCCTGGCTAAGTTCAAACTCTCGCGAACAGTGGCAACTGTATTAATCCTGTCCCTCTTCTTCATCGTATTGATTGCACTGCTTGGCTTGCTTATTCCGCCAATCTATCAGGAGATATTGCAGCTCGCCGATAGGGCGCCTGAATATGTTGATTCACTATGGGCAAGGCTACAGCCTTACCTGGCTATCGTAGAAGAGAGAGTGAACGAGAATGATCTGGATCAGAGTCTGCGGGATGCATTGAAAGGGAATATTAGTAATGCACTTGGTGCGGGCACAGAGTTGCTGGGTGGCATACTCAGTGGCGGCCGCACGCTGGTAAAGTTTGGCACTTTCGTAGTGGTAACACCCTTGGTTGCGTTTTTTATGATGATCGAATGGCAGTCCATCGTTTCCTGGGTGGACGATCAGCTACCGCGTCATAGCTATGATCAAGTACGAACACTACTTGGCCGTATCGATAAGAAGATCGCAGGTTTCATACGAGGCCAGCTTCTTGTCGCTCTCTCACTGGGGGTTCTTTATGCCTTCGCACTTTCAATCGCTGGACTGCAGTTTGGGTTCATTATTGGAATCACGGCGGGACTACTATCTGTAATTCCTTTATTCGGTTCTGCGGTTGGGCTTGTGGTTAGTGTAGGCGTTGCCTATCTGCAATCCCCAGATATAGGGTTCATCCTTACAATCGCTGGTATTTTCCTCATCGGTCAATTATTGGAGGGGAACGTCATAGCACCGAAACTGATGGGTCAAAGCGTCGGCCTACATCCGCTTTGGATACTCTTCGCCCTAATGGCAGGAGGATCGCTGTTCGGAATAGTAGGAATGGTGTTAGCTGTGCCAGTTGCAGCGTCGGTGGGTGTGCTGATCAGCTTCATGCTGGAGCGATATAAAGAAAGTAGCTACTACGAATAAATTGTGCGCTGAGCTTGCCAACGAGCGAGTGCCATATTCCTGGGAGGTTCAATAGTAATCGTTTGCTGTTACAAGGCTTGGAAGCAGGTGCAAGGGGATTCTTGCTCAAGGATGTTTCTCTGCATAGTCTCGTCAATACCATAGGGAAAGTCTATCAAGGCGATACTCTGGTACATCTCGCAATCACCGAAAGAATATTGAAAGGCCTATGCGGTCTAGCCGTCGACATCGAAGAATCCGAGGCTATACATAGGTCTGAGGGCGCTGTAAAAAACCAAGTCTCTTCTATTCTAGAAAACTCGCCGTTAGGGATCGTACTCAAGCAGTCTCACAAGCTATCAACCTTGGATTATGGCAATGTCGTCAGTAGACCAAGGCATTATCTACAGGAAAAGTAGCTGTTAATTTTCTGTCACCTTTCCGCATAAAACTGTCAGATACTTGCATTAGCACTAATATTACTAGCATAAAGCATTATCCAGATGCAGGATTTCTGTAAGACTGTTCTTAAGAAACGTTCTTTCGTCAGTCCAGCGATTCGACAAATTCATACCTCCCAGCCGCAAGTTAGATTGACTAAAATAGTAGTTAATATTGTGGGAATTTTGACGTAATACACTAGGCAGCACTCACTATTCCAAACCACCGGTGGAATGAAGTGCAGAGCCATTTGTCTACGTATTACGGAGAAGTTATGAGTATTGCCGCACAGAAACCAACGCTATTAGTTGCCGATGATGAAGAAGAGATCGGTGAAATATTTCGAGCGCTCGCAGAAGACCTGGGCTTTGAAGTTACTTGTATAACTGAGGGCTCCGAGGTTGTCGACAAGGTAGATAGAATTCAACCTAGTGTCATCGCTCTCGACCTTCGCATGCCAGGTACGGATGGCGTTGAAGTAATACGAGAGCTAGGTAGGCGCGGATGTAAATCAGCCATTATATTAATGAGTGGGATGGATCAACGAACGCTTTCATCCGTACAGGCCTTGGGAAAGGAGTTGAGTCTGGAGATAGCAGGAACTCTTACCAAACCTGCTTCCATTGATGCTATCGAAACCGCCTTGAAACCCTATCTGAAAATTAAGAAGGAAGCGCAGATTGAGGCCAGCACCAAGCCGCCTGCCCGAAGTCTAGATTATGGTTTCGAAGTTCTCTATCAGCCAGAATTAGTTATTAACGGTTCTGACAATTCCGCAAGAGAGAAAATTCTCGTAAGTTTGCAATGGCGGATGGATGACGGAATGATTATCTCCGGCTTGCGTTTGGACAACTGGATCAATGAGAATTCAGTAGGAAAGGGAATCTCCAGGATGGCCCTTGAAGACGCACTGCAGAATGTTCGCATCTGGTCAAATCAGGGCTTCAGTCCCGAAATAAATTTGTCTCTCCATGAAACATTGCTTCTCGATCTGGACATACCCGATATGCTTGCGAACATGGTAGACAATGCCAATGTTTCCCGAGAGTTGCTGGGTATAGAGATAGAAGAAGATTCCTTTATGAGAAATCGGAGACAGATAGCTGATGTTCTCTCGCGTCTTCGAATTAAGGGCTTTCATATTGCATTCAACGTTCTCGGCGAAGGTGAGAATGTATTGCCTCACCTGGATAAGTTGCCAATAGATCAGATCAATCTCAACATGGGTAGTCTGAGTCACAAGCCCAATTTTCTTAGTAACATGGAAACCGAATTCTTGTACAGCTCACTGGCATCGTTGTGTAAGCAGAACGGCCTTCTAGTTTGTGGTGATAATATTAGTACTAAGGATCAAATGACATTCGCTCGGAAATGTAACTTCAATAGCATTCGGGGCAGACAGATATCCGCGCCTCTTCCTGCTACGGAAATACTACCACTTTATACAGAAGGAGAACTTAAGCAGCCACTAAAAGCCACCATGTAGGGCTCGTTTATTTCCTAACGCACAACTCGAGCTATCGATCTTTCGAGTAGCATGACATTAGTAGTTATCTACGGCTTACGTCGTATAGTTTTCTGGACAAGACCTTGAGTATTATGTCGAAGAAAGAACCATCCATATCAACAGTGCAGAAGGAAGAAGCTTTCCTTCTACTCCTACTATGCCTGCCAATAACAATCGTATCTGCAATTGGGATTCGGAGTTTACTAAACCTCGCAACCGTTTCTTTTCAGCTAGAGAGCAGTAGTGGCGCGCTATGGGCGTTGGGCGGAGTGCTCTTTCTGCTGGCGCTCGCCGCTATGGTTGCCATCTGGAAGTATGTGCATGTGATATTCAGATTGAGCGATAAGGAGAAAGGCCTGCGCGCGAATACTCTACTCATGGAAGGATTCTTTGAGAAAAATCCGAGCATCATGTGGGTTAAGAATCTGGAAGGTGAGTATAGCTTGATCAACAATAGTTTCAGAAAATTTACGGGTTCGACTGGTATGCCCATAAAAGACATTTCGCACTCGAAAATATTTATGGATATGGATGCCAGCATCATGGCGAATCAAGATAAGCAAGTAGTAAAGTTTAAAAGTCCGATGGAATTCGAGGGCGTTTGGCGTGATGATAACGGCCCAAGACACTACTCAATTCTGCGTTTTCCACTTGTAAATGAGGAAGGTGAGATATTTGCGATTGGCGGCATCGCTAACGATCGGACCGACCAGGTCAATGCGCGCCGAGCCCTTCGTGAAAGCGAGAGGCAGTTTCGCTCACTGGTGGAGTCGGCAGCTGACGCGATACTCATTGCCAGCGATAAGGGGAGTATTCTGCTGGCAAACAAGCAGGCCGAAAGAATATTTTTGCTCTCGCGCGGTCAGCTCATGAAAGCAAATATAAAGGATCTCCTGCCTGAACTGAATATCGATAACCTACCGAACTCCAGTTCTGGTAATCTGGCGCTGACGGAAGAGCGGTCTAACGAGCAGAACCTCATATCCATGCTCGCAATCGATAGTGAGGGGAAAAATATTCCGGTAGAGGCCGCGATCTCGGCTACGCAGACTGAGGCAGGAAGCACGTGCACATGTATCGTGCGCGATGTAAGCGATAGGATGAAGTTGGAGGCTCAGTTGCGGGAGAGTCAGAAAATGGATGCTATCGGAAAGCTGACTGGCGGCATGGCCCACGACTTTAATAACTTACTCGGTGTTGTGATGGGAAACATCGATCTGGCGATACGGAAGTTGGATCCTGATAGCCCCATTGTCAACCGACTTGAAACAGCAAAGAAGGCCGGAGCGAGAGGTGCCGAATTGACGCAGCGGATGTTAGCAGTCGCTCGACGACAGCCATTAAAACCGAAGCCGAATAGTATAAAGGCGATTATCGAAGACATGTGCGACATGCTTCCCCGTACCCTGGGGCCAGACATCGAGATGCGTTATGACATCGACAGTAGTTTGCCCAATGTGCTCGTTGATAGGTCAGGTCTTGAGAACGTTATTCTGAATCTCGCCATTAATTCTGCCCATGCTATGCCAGATGGAGGAAAGTTTGTCATCAGTTCACAGCTTCTGCATCTAAATGAAGACAACCCAGCCGTTGAAGTTGAAAAAATGAGTCCGGGAATGTACGTGCAGATTTCGATTACTGATACCGGCGTAGGCATGAGCAAAGAAACACTATCCCGTGCCTTCGAGCCCTTCTACTCCACCAAGGAGCGGGACAAAGGATCGGGATTGGGCCTGGCAATGGTTTATGGGTTCGCTAAACAATCCGGTGGTAATGTACAGATATCTAGCGAAGTTGGTAAAGGAACGAGGATCGAAATCTTCCTGCCAGCATCGCAGGTTGAGGCAGAAAAAGTATCGACAAATCGAAACCCTGAAAAGGGCCTGGTAGGCAAAGCCTCCGGCAAAGTACTCATAGTAGATGACGAAGTTGATCTACTGGAAGTCACGTCTTCATACGTAAGGGATCTTGGCTTCAAGGTGCTACCTGCAGTGGATGGGAACCTGGCGCTAGAACTACTCGAAGAGAATCCCGATATAGAATACCTTCTTACCGACGTAGTGATGCCCGGCGGAATAAACGGTGTCTCCTTGGCTCAACAGGTCAGGAAGCGTCTGCCGAATATCAAGATACTCTACATGTCCGGCTTTCCCTCTGGTGTAATAGCAGATAAATCTGGGATAGAGTTAGATGCACCGCTGCTGACGAAGCCATTCTCATTCGAGGAATTAATATCGGCCATGGATGATTTGATCTGCGAAGTGGCTGCGTAATTCGAAATCTCGATTCCAGCCCGCACGCCCTCCAGTACTTCCTTGTCTAGGGCTTTTCTATTTCAAGTAGTTGCACAAATAGACTAGCCATAGCGCAGTAGAGTTCGACAGGGATCTCCGTATCTATTGGTACCGGTTGATTATCAAGTTGCAGTTTAAACTCGTCGAGTTCGGGCATCTGCCCCTGGTCGTAAGCCTCGTGTAATCTATGCCTTAATGCCTCATCAGTCGAAGTCGGATCGGATAGCTCGTCTCGAGCTATCCCACTTTCAGGTTTAACTGATTTTGGGTTCGCAGCGGGCTCAGGGGATAGATGCCCGTTCTTAACTTCAGTGCGAAAAACCTCAAGATTGAGGCCATACGCGTCTAAGGCTCTTGCGAGCGCCATCTCGCAGTCCTCGAGGTGAGTCGCGACATGTTCATTCTCGCTGCCGATGTGAATTGAGACATTCGTGCCGAGTATGGATATGCGGACGAAAACGAAGCCATTATCCTGTAATTCAAGTTCGAACTCGGCACTACAGACATCTTCCTTGGATTCCTTCTTGTTGCTATGTTTTCTGCCTGCGAAGCGAATAGTTATAGAGCGAATATGATCCTTGAATACTACGGGTAGCTCTACGACTAGACGATAGGGCTGCAACTGTAATTCATCCTGGGGTTTGGTCTTTGAGTTAGTAATGTTCAAATACTGCTCTTCAACATTGCGTGTGAAGCTTTTCAGTAGATCTCCATCGATGCTTTGATAGGATGATAGTCCCAACGCCTGCTGATAATTTCCCATGATTGGCGATTTTCCTACCGCCCCCCTGTGCATTGCTAGCGAGTCGACTATCTGATGAAGTAGGTATTGCAGTCCAGTGCCAGATGCATTGCTAGCGCTTGGAGCTCCTTTACCGGTGCTCACTAAACTTCCATTCAATACTGAATGCCTTATCAAGCTAGGGTTGGAAAGATTGCCAGACTTGAGTAATCGCCGGCGCAACGAGTCGATCAACGCGAGAGTTGCTTGTGGAAGTGCTTGGTTAGATCCGAAGTGCAATAGACTTATGAGGCTTGTGAGGTTGTTGTTTAGGCTGCGGCCTGATTCTGCAAAACCTTGTAGGAGTTTCTCCGTCGGGCTCATCGTCGAAACTTCACCATTTCCTACATTTTTTCGAATACGATTGACTAGAGAGAAGTGCACCATCGGTGTAAGTCCCGCGACCCGCAGCATAAGAGATTCGCCTTGCGCGAATTGAAGTGGCGAATTCAGCCAATAGTTGTTTCCCCCAATGCTTACGATGGAATTGCCTTTGCCGCTGCCAACGACCTTCCCAGGCATGATATCCCCTAGCCTCCAATTGAGATGGTTTGTATTTTTCGTAGCAGTCGAAGGAACGTTCAGAGTGGGTATGGATGTGATCACACAAATTTCCTAGCAGTTCTTGATTTATTCATCGGATAAAAATCCTCGCTCGACGTATTACGACAGCTTCTCTTTTGTACTTAATCAGATTTTTCTACATCGCTGGCATAGTAATTGCTCCATCCTATTACAGAAGGAAAATTGAAGGCCTTGCAGTAAATGAAGATCGTCTGAGAAGCAATAGAATAGGGATGTTGGACAGGAAATAGAGTTAGGGTGTCAAAAAATGTACCGGATAAAGAAATGACGTTGTCATTTACTTGACTGGTTTGGACGCCTTGGTTGAAACACTAAATATAGATGACAAAAAAATGAGAAGTAGAAGAAAAGGTGCAAGAAAATCTGGATCTGAGAAGGCGGCGCAGCTTCTTATGGTTATGGGCGAGCAGAGTGCGGCGAACGTTCTGAAGCTTCTACGCAATGATGAAGTTCAGAAGATTGGCGCACAGATGACCTATATGGGAGACATGAGCACGGATGAAGTCAATCTTGTCCTGACCTCCTTCCTGGAACAGTGTTCGACAGATGATTCCATCAGCATGGAGGCAGGGCGTTACACAAAAGATGTGTTGATTCAGGCGCTAGGGGCTGAGGCAGCGGAAAGTATTCTCGAAAAAATAACTCTGGGCGGAAACACGCGTGGACTAGATTCGCTTAAATGGATGGAGCCGCAGCTGATT
>CAXBLN010000078.1:0-16861 GCA_963976555.1 uncultured Gammaproteobacteria bacterium | reverse complement strand
ATCGTTGCTGACCGTCGCGAGAAAGAAGAGCGTTCACTAGCCGGCAACGACTAGTTATCAACTAACTTCTTTTAAGAAGACACGAAGGCCGGTTAATCTCGATTAACCGGCCTTTTTTATTGTCTAAAATTTGTGAAATTAGGCTCCTTTTTCACTTTTTCCAGCCCTTGAAAAGGAGTAGACTCGGAATTGAGTGAAATTTCAGGATTTATCGATCCAATAATTCGGAATACCTCAATCCAGTAATGGCTTGGGGCTTCCTAAAAAAGCAAGATTCAAAAGGAGAGATTTATGAGCATTTCTAAAGGCTGGTTAGGCCTCGCAGCGCTTGCCGCCGTTGGGTTTCAGGCTACCGCACTGGCACAGTCGGCGGTCGATCACGAGGTCACCTATAATGGTGAAGTCGGAAAGATCATCAACGAGAATTGCGTGGTCTGTCACCGTGAAGGTGGTATTGGCCCGATGCAACTCACAAACTACGATCAGGTTCGTCCCTGGGCGCCTCTGATTCAGATGCGAGTAGCAAATCGTGAAATGCCTCCTTATGCCTATGACCATGGCATAGGAATTCAGGACCTGGAGGGCGACTGGCGCCTGGAACAGGAAGAGATCGACACTATCGTCGCCTGGGTTAACCAGGGCTCGCCAATGGGCGATGCCGACGTAGTCGTTCCCATGCCAGAAATGAACGACCCTAGTGAATGGAACTTCGTGGCGCAATTTGGCCAGCCAGATAGAATCATTCCTTCAGTCTCAATCGATATCCCTGCTAATGGCAACGACCTATGGAGCAACCACTACGTAGAGAGCGGTATCACTACAGATCGCTGCATCAAGGCCGTTCAGGTGAAGCCTAGAGGCGATGCCAAGGCCGTGGTTCACCACGCAAACTCAACCGTTGAGATGCCGCAGCCCGATGGCACTATGGAACGACAGAGCATGCTAACCGAATATGCAATGGGTAAATGGGGCGAGATCGTTCCCGAGGGCGTATGCCGCACAATCCCAGCCGGCGCGATGGTGCGCTGGAGCATCCACATGTTCCCTGGCGGTGTTGGCGCTACTGCTCCCGGCACGATGATCAAAGACAACGTAGTTGAGATCGGCCTGTGGCTACACCCCGAGGGCTACGAGGAGGAGGCTAAGTACAAGCAGGATCTGAGCCTCTATCAGATTAGCCCACAGGAAGACATTGCGATCCCACCAAACGGCTATTCCATGACTCAGGGATTCCACTCCTTCGATCATCCGGTGCGTATCGACAGCTTCCAGCCCCATGGCCATCTGCGCATGAATGCTGCATCGCTGGAGATCTTTTATCCTGAGACGGGTCGTACAGAGCAGGTTAGCCAGATATCAAAGTGGAGCGCGACCTGGCACCACAGCCACATCTACAATGAAGATGTAGCTCCTCTTCTACCTGCCGGTGCCGTATTGGTTCTGAAGCAGTGGTACGACAACACGGCCGAAAACCCCAATAACCCGGATCCAGATATGTGGGTAATGGGCGGCAGCCGTACTGGCGACGAGATGACTCACGCCTGGTTAGCCGTAACGCACCTCGACGACGAAGGCTATGAGCAGCTAGTAGCCGAGCGCAGAGAGAAGGAAGAGCGTTCACTAGCCGGTAACGACTAGAAGCCTCAATTCTGAGTAAGCAAAAAGGCCGAGAGTTTATACTCTCGGCCTTTTTTGTGGCACTCGAAAACAGCTTCGAATGGCTACTGATCGACGTAGTTGAAGTCCGCCGGGCCGCCGCGACGCACTACTATCACCGCATCCTCGCCACCCGCCGGCACATCCCAGGAATGATTCAGTTTCCCTGGAATAACGATATAGCTACCTGTACTAACGGAGTGACTCTCATCACCGAGGACTATCGTCACAGTGCCCTGTACTACCACTACAAACTCATCAAAGGTATGCCAGTGCATGTCGAAATGCGATCCTGCCGGAAACTTCGCGTAGTAAGTAATGCCCCCCGTCACCGGGTCGACACCTTGCCGCGCAGTCTGCACGCCCACTGGAGCGCCATTGCCACCTCCGGGCGGGCCCCATTCGACATTGGCCAGTGTGAGCGCCAAGGGGTCATATTTTCTATCGGCAGACTCCTCGGCATGGAGGCTGAAGTGGGTGAGCAGTGCACTGCTCACAGCGAGCGCTAAGTAGGTTTGTTTGGTCACAGAGTTCACCTCCAGAAAAGCGTGGATGTCGGTTCAGGAAAAGCCGCAAATATGTATTACTACACCATATCATGGGAGCGACAATTGGCGGAACAAGTCAGCCGTTCGTCTCTAACTGGAATTGTGCTTGGCAAAAAGTTGACGCTGCAATGCTTCTAAATACGAAGCGCTGTGCCTGTAGCGCGCCATACCGTCAATCTCCAGCGCGCTCTGATAATACATTTGCCCAGATGAAATCTCTCCAGTTTTTAATGCCAATTCTGCGAGCGCAATATTTGCCTCCCACTCACTAAATTGAGCTCCGGTACGCTTGGCGATAAGCAAGGCTTCATCTAAATCCTGTTGCGCTAAATTTGATTCTCCTTTCGCCATGCACAATTTCGCTCTAGCGATCAAGCCATGGGGTAGGTATAGCCATTCATTCGCCGCTTTCAAGAGTTGCAACTGCTTATCCAAATAATAGGAAGCATTCTTAATGTCATCGAGTGCCAGATATGCCAGACCCAGAATGAGTAGATCACTCACATATAAGGACGTAGTATCTACTGCAACCTGCCAGGATCTTGTTTCTCGCCATTTCATTGTGAGCAGCGCTCTATCCAAGGCCTTTTGTGTCTCTCCCGTATCTAGCAGGTACTTGCAGTAATAGGCGCTTATCGTTGGAAACACTATCTCGCAATCGGGAACTTCTCTATTGAGAACCAATTCCGCATCGTGAAAGAGCCTGGCAGCATTCGTTCGATCGCCCTCGAGAAAGCAAAGATAGGCCTCAATACTAGTGGCAACGGCCTTGAATGCTTCATTGTCTGCGTTCTTCACACTCAGCTGCACTCGGTTCCACTCTTGACGAGCATCTGCCAGCCTTCCTGCGGATATCAACATGGAAATAAGCGGACCTGATGTAGCCGCTGCCTCAATCCAGCGTCCGCTATTCTGAAACCATTGAATGCTTTGGATTGATGGCGCTATCGCCTCGTCAATCTGGCCTAAGTAGATTAAGTTTGCGGCGGCACAGGAGAGAAGATAGAAGCTCGCTGCCTCCGAAAGCTGAGCAACCGGCTCCGCCCAGGGCCTATGAAAAAAAGCTCGAATACAACTCTGGTCGGCGTGGTGTGACCCCTCGGTAAATAGCGAGAACTGTTTGCGTTTAATTCTCTCAAAGTAGAGCTGGAAGCTTTCCTCGAAAAGACCTGCCCTGGTGCCATGGATCACTGCCCGGAAGAGCGGCTCTAGTTCGAGCATCGTGTCTGGATTGGCAATCGCGGTGCGCTGTAAAAAATTAAATATTATCTCGTTCCCCTTTCTCCAAATTTCAGCCTGCTCATTCTTCATGTGCTCGTTCAGAAAATCGCGCACAAGCGGATGGCAATCTATCATGGTGCGACCATCACGTTCGAACCTGAGAATAAGATTGGCATCCTCCAAATTCTTTAGGGCATAGCTCCATTGGGACTGCGACAGTTTAGCTAATTCAAGAGTAAGCCCAGAAACAGCTTCTGAATCTACCAGCGATCTCAGCTCTTCGAGAGCGATACATCTATCAAAGAGTCCGAGGAGGTTTAGCAACGATATCTCTTGCGAAGAATCAATCCAGCGCAGATAGGCTCGTACTATATTGCCGGCATGGGAATCGAAGGATTGAATTTCTACGAGCGAATCGAGATCACTGAAGTGCGAAATATTTCCTTCATGAACCACCGAAAGATAGCCGGCTAGCAGGGACAGGCAAAGAGGGTGCCCGGAGTAGGCCTCTACTGCACTGTGCAGGTATTTCTCCTCACCATGAATACCCATAGCACTGAGCAACTGAACTCCGTCTGCGTTACTTAGGCGATCCAGGTTTAGCGTCTTTATGCGTCCGTCATTGAAAGCAGCAAATTCCGCAATCGCTATGCGTGATGTAATAATACACAGGCCATCGTTATTAGCAGCGAGCTCTCGCAAAAGCAGTGACAGAGCAGGGGTTTCGATCTCACCCTGTTTCGGCCCCGGAGGGTACTGCAGTGGCTCAAGACCATCTAAAATGAGAAGTGTTCTTGATTCGCGAATCAAACTCGCCAAGCGATTCGCCTTAGCCCATGGCGTTCCTTTGTCGGGGCGGTTGTCTCCAAACCATTCCAATGCCTGTTCGATAAACAGATCTCCAGAAGAAATGACATCTGACCCCGTTCCCTGCCAATAGAAGGACCAGCAGTAGACTCTCCTGGCACCCGCATAGTTTTTTTTGTCCAGTCTCGATAGCCAATTGTTTACTAAACTGGTTTTGCCAACACCACCAAAAGCAACTATTTCCAGACAGTTGGTTTCGCGCTCATTCCAGGCGCGATCCAGCGCGTCAAGCTCTTCGGAGCGGCCGAAAAGATCCAGGCTTTTAGTAGGTAATGATGAAAGGGATATTTTCTCTAGTGGAGCGGATGCAGGGTCGGGATCCAGTTTCCCTTTTAATTTTTCTCCAAATTCAGTCAGCTCCAAACTGAACCAATACGGCTCCATGCCAAACGTAGCCGCTACCTGATGAATTTGACTGTGAGGAATACAATCTCCAGCATTTGTATCTGACCCATGAACCCATTTGCTAATCGCCTGCCGCGAAATGCCGAGATGTTTAGCTAGCGCCGCATTGCTATTTACCGAAGGATTGATGCAAGAGGTATAGAGTCTGGATAACTTCTTGGCGAGCTGCGGATGCTTTCCAATGCTCATAGGCGCTCCTTCTGAATTCTTAAATATCCTGTTGGGCTTCTGCTCGCTAGTTCTCAGGGACACATAGCAATAGGTGGGAATTCCTCATCTGACTGAACTTTAGCACTGACAATAGTCTGAGATTACCCCACTGAAATACCGGCATCAAGCACTTCAAAGTCATTCTTGCCCCTGAAACCGCGACCCGTCATTCGCGCCTGGCAGTAATAATTTCCATATGATTGCCTATTGCACTGAGAAGCTATCTTGTTGTAAAAAAAGGTTTTTTTATGCTGAAACAAAGATTCCGAGAGTGCTGTCATCAATATTTGGAATTCTAAAACCTTGAATCAGGACACATATCCGCAGAATTCATAGGTTACACTTGGTTTTCATTAGGAGTAGGCAGATGTCCAATAAACACGCTCAACAGGGCTTTACGCTGATCGAACTGCTTATCGTCGTGGCGATCATCGGCGTGCTCGCTGCTGTGGCCCTGCCGGCCTATTCGCTGTATCAGAATAGCGCTCGATTCTCAGAAGCCATCCTTGCTGTCGGCTCGCATCGCTCGGCAATAGCGGTAGCGGCGGCGGCAAGCCGGGTTACCGCGGTTACCGACTTCGATTCAGGTATCAACGGCCTGCCCCCACCGCAGATTCTAACGGCTTCTTCCCATGGCATAAGTGTTACCGACGGAGTGATAACGATCACCTGGCAGTCAGATGGTACTTCTTTAGCGGGGGAAACCTATACCTTGGCGGCTCAGGGCCACCTGCCCCCCATCCAGTGGGTCAGCGGTGGTAGTTGCGTAAACAATGGCTATTGTTAGGTTTCCCCAATTAGACAGAGCTAATCGCAACACCTTACTCTAGCAGAGTCAGTTTCCCAGGAAAATTCTGACACCTGACTCACAAACCACCAAATTTAAGCCCATAAACCTATATAAAACAAAGCATTAGGCATCTATAATTTGTGCCTTAACTGGTATAAGTTAGTTGCTATGCACAGTCCTCAAAAATATCGCGGCTTCACACTGCTCGAGCTAATGATGGTAGTCGCCATTATAGGGGTACTCGCCTCTGTGGCCCTGCCTGCCTATCAGCGTTACAGCGACCGTGCTCGATTCTCCGAGGCGATACTGGCCGTCACTCCCTACAAGACGGCAATGGAATTATCGATATTCAGGGGTTTATCCACATCGCTAATCGATCTGCAGTCAGGCACTAACGGTATCCCACCCTGGCAGTGGTTTGATGTGGACACCCATTTCGTTGGCGTGTTTTCCGGTACAATATTCGTTCTCTGGCGGCCCGACAGTTCACCTCTCGCCAGCACCAGCTATACACTGACAGCACAGACTATTACACCGCCGATACAATGGGTTCAGGGTGGTAGTTGTATGACGACCGGTTATTGTTAACAATATGTAAATATTAGAAAGCTCAATTCAAATCGAAGCGGCGCATGTCAGAAATCAAGTATTGCCACAATCATCCCAACGGAAAGGCTATCGCCGCTTGCCACAAGTGTGCAATCGATCTCTGCGGGATGTGTGGAAACTACGTCGATGACACCGTTCTGTGTGAACGCTGCATTGAAGTCTATGAGAATGAGAAGTATGTCGCCTCCCAGACTAAGAAACTGGCTCGCCCCGAGCCCACGCTCGTGGCGGAAGATCCCGCGGAGGAAGTTTTCGTTCCCTCGGGCCGTAGTGGAAATAACAATAAGATTATTCAGGCTGCCCTAATAGGTTTGAGTGTGTGTTTCATCGCCGTACAGCTATTTCTCTACAGCAATCCCGCGCAGCCTGAACAAGACGCAGCCACCCTTGCTCGGCAACAGGCCATTGGCTCACTGGTGCAATGCCTGTTGGTTTTCAGAGAGATTGGTCTGATCTTGCAGGACGGACGCATGCCCGATAACACGATGATCTGCGCCGATTCTCCTGCGCCGAATGTAGTCAACAACGAAAATGGCATCGTGCGCATCTCTCATCCCAACCCACAATTCTATGGCTACTCGGAAATTTCCGTGAGCGACGAGACACCTGAGCCAAACATCATTCGAGCAGAATGATAAGCACGTAACTCATTAGTAATAGCTTGTTAGCAGCTCTCCCTTCCCGTTGTTGTGCAAGTCAATCTGGCCCCGGTGCGCATCGATGAGAACTGGACGTCATAGGGGAGCGGAGAAATCTAGCATGTGACGTCAGCGAGAGGCGGTCCTACTCGTACGCGGTGGAAGAACAGCAGCAAGGCTTTGCAATGGGCAGTGATCGATGAAAGTTTATCTGTCATCTCGGCAAAGAACTATTTCTACAGCAGTCCGCCTCAGTCGTAACTAAACCCAAATGCTGTTACTCGGGAACAGCAATAAGATTCGCTAGTGCAGTGCATTCTTGTGATTCAAGAAAGCGGCTAGGTACAGGGCGAGAGTTAGCGCTGCGCCGACTATGAGGTGGAAAACGTTTTAAGTATCGACGATGCGAGTATGCGCTTTTACCGCACTCACCCGCCATGTTAAGGCTAGGAAGAAACTGCTGTTGGCAGCGACGATCCCGAACTCCGATCAGTTACAGCAGAACAATGATCTACGGCCTAAAGATTCATTCAGTGCCCTGAAATCACTACAAGCCCATCACTTTCTTTAGTACGACGTTCTCGGCTAGCTTGCGTATAGATCGAATTTTGAGAAGAAGGAAATTCGCTAGGAGTTTGTTCTGAGCGGTGCCGAGTAGCCTGGAGTTTACACTCTGAAAGAACCGACTTGCTGGAACGCCCGCACGTTAAAGCTGATGCTTACACGGTCTTCCTCACTCTGATTTGTATCAACTCCATGTTCTAGCCAACCAGGAAATATGTACATCCTGCCCTCTTCCGGAAGCATGCGAATTTCCTCGGTTGTGAAATCATTCAGCTTTGTAAGGGGGGAACCAAACATTCTAGAAGCGACACGTGGGTCACGAAAGAAAATGCTGCCACATTCCGGCGCCTTAAGACTGATGTAGTAGACGCCGCTGAAATGACAATTTGCATGATAATGAATTTTATTGGATGCCCCTGGTGGGCTGATATTTACCCAGGCCTGATGATCTAATATTACGTTCGGATTAAAGTGTTGAGATTCCCCGATACGCTGACATATCTGCAGAATGCGTTGGTTAATGTCTTTGAATTCGTCCAGATTCTGAAGAAGGCTAGGGCTCTGCCAGCCCTTCACATTAGTATTACTAACACCATCAGGATCATTGATTCTCATCTTATTGGCCAATTCCAATAATTTCGCATTGAGGCTGGCTCTATCGTCGAACAGGATACTCCACACTGGGCTGGGGAATAGTGCGTCGGTCTCGATTTTCAAGGCAATACCCTCTTGGAGATTGGTAGAAAAAACTCTGCTTGCAGATACGTTTAGCAAGATCTCTAGATCAGCTAATTGGTAGCGACTAAATTATAATGAAATTGGTCTTGTTTAGCGATTTTCTAGATACCGACCCTGGCCACTAGAGGAAGAAATCGAAGAAATTTACCCGGAACACCCATGGCTCGGCTTGCACCATCAGCACAAGCAATTGTTTTCCTTATATTAGCTTGGTCAGTAACTGACACACATAAAAAAGGGGCTCTTGAAGAGCCCCTTCTTACTTCATCCGATCACCGAGGTGATCTTCAAAGTTGCCGCAGTAGTCAAACCTGCGGCTTCACGATTTCTAGAAATCGTATATGAATCGCGCATAGAAATTACGACCCATCGGATCCTGAAGACCACCGATTACACCGGCAAATTCCGGTGAACCTTGAGCCTGACGATCAAACAGGTTACGTGAACCGACAGTAAACGCTCCTTCACCACCGAACAACTCTATGCCGCGGTAGGAATAAGACGCATCAACTTGAGTCCAGGCCCTAACCAAGTCCATACCTTGAGGACGAGTAAACCCACCGAAGAAATCCAGGTGAGTGAACTGAGGTCCGTCATACGGCATCTCGTCGATATAACGTGTGATAGTGTTTACAGAGTGATTACCCATAGACCAACCAATTGTTAGGTTAGCCTTCCACTCGGGCAGCTCAGGAGCCGCACTTGTTATATCGTTGTAGAGACCAGCACCGTCTACTATCGGTTGCGTGGGATCGCCCTGATAGAGGAATTCATCGATGAAGGTCGCTTGCAGACCTGCACGGAAGCTACCCCAATTGTTCGTTTCCAGGCGATAGTTTGCCGCGATGTCGTAGGCTGTCACCTCAACCGTCTCAGCGTTAATAGTACTAGTATTGTTCACCTGCAGAATCGAGAAGATATCACCCGGATCACGGATAATGTCTCTGCTCGATAGTGGGTTAGCAACCCAGTCTCTGAGCTGCTGCTCAGTAGGCTGATTCGCAGCGCCAACACCATTGCCGGCAAAGCCAGTAGCTTGCTGGAAGTTAGCAAAATCCAGCTGCATGATGTCTTGGCCGTTGATGTTGATGATTCGATTCTCGAACTCCGTATTGTTCCAGGTAAGTTGGAAGTCGAAATCACCAAATGCGATATCGAAACCGAGTTGTTGAGACGTAGACTCTTCGTTCGTCAGATTTGGATTACCACCACCACAGGCTGTGGTGAAGGCAGAGAACGGGCCGAAGCGGTCAGTTACTGTAGACAGACCACAGGTAACCGGATCGAACAGATCTTCCAGTGCTGGTGCAATGAAGGCGTCGCCTTGTGTTGCTCGCAGAGTCAACCAGTCTGTAGCCGCATAGGTGAGACCGAATTTCGGCGTAGTAGCTGCTTCTCCAGTGCTGAACTCTTCGCGGCGTACCGCCAGCTCGAGTTCAAGATTGGAGAGAACAGGAACCGACAATTCCACGAAATAGGCATCGACTTCACGACTACCGGTTGTGAGTCCTTCTGCTTCAGTACCACCAATCCAGGTATCGGCAGCTATAGCGGTCTCTGATGGCGTGTTGACGTACTTGTCGTCACGGAACTGATAACCGACAGCCGCAGCGATGGGTCCGCCCGGTAGCTCGAAGCCACCTAGAGGCACTTCGCCGTTCAATACGATATCGATAACATCAAGCTCTACTTCTTCCCAACGCTTCTTACGCGCCGCGATGGCATCCATCACCTGAATCGAGTTGTTGTCTGCCTGATCCACAACGAAGAAAGGGTTGTAGCAAGACTCGCGGTCGTTAACGGTGTCACAGTTCAAACCCTGAATCATCGATCCGATGCTGTATTCCTGGTTTGTCATGACGGAGAAGTGACGTCTGGAACTGCTGTATGACGCCATGCCTTCCCAGCCCTCGAGAACAGGCACAGTGAAATCTGCCTGTACGCTCCAACGACTATTAACATCCGTGAAGTTGGCCTTGTTATCCAGGTCTGCTGTATGACCGGAAGAACGCGTGTGGGTCTTGTTGATAGGACGCAAAGTACGTGCTTCTACGTCTTCGTTCAGCAACACGCCGTTAGGTGTAATACCAGAAACTAGGTAGTCAAGCGTTCCATCGCCATTCACATCCATAGTGCCGCGATCGGGAACGCCATCACCGTTCACATCAAAACCGTAGAGCTGGTTGCCATTGGAATCGAGTGCGCGGAATGGGTTACCTGGTATCTCACCACGTACTGCCGGAAGCTCACCGATACGTGAGTTACCTGGGTTCGATGTAGACGTAAACGTGTTAGTTCGCTGATAAGTACGGAAGCCTTGTGCACTTAGAGTTAGATCTTCATCCACTTCCCAAGTTGCATTTCCGTAATACTGGTTTATCTGCTGTGGCTCACGATAGCTACGGTTGTCGCCGAAATCGAAGAAGCAGTTGTTGCCCAATCGATTGCCAAATGTATTTGCAGCAGTATCTTTGCTGTAGGCTGTGCGCTCAGACGCAGGTGCACAGTTAGGATCTACAGTTTGACTACGAGTACCGGTATATGCACCGTTCTCGTCACGATCTGGTATGTACCAGTTACCCGGTGCGTTGGACGAAATAGTAAGACCGTGATTCGCCAAGTCGCTGCGCTCATCCCAACCTAGTCGAGTGTTAGTACGGTGTTGCGCGGCAACAACGACGTCGATCTCGCCAACCTGCCCACCCCACATTGCCTGTATTGACTGCTCATCGTAGTCACCACGGCTATCTTGCTCTGCGTAGGTGTCGATCTTGAGACCGTCGTAAGACTTATAAGGCACGAAGTTAACCACACCAGCCACAGCCTCTGAACCGTAGAGAGCGGCAGCGCCGTCAGCAACAATATCCATGCGCTGAAGAGCAATAGTTGGGATCATCGCGTTCACGTTCTGGCTCGCGACACGCTTGCCATCGAGCAGAGTCAGAGTCGAGCTAGCACCCAGACCACGTAAGTCGATTGAAGTAGTACGGGAGCTCTGCCCCTGAATAGTATTGGTAATCGCGGAAGCAGAACCGTTTACAAAAGCAAGGTTTTGAACAACCTCGCCAATGTTTAGAGTACCTTGAGCTTCCAGTTCTTCAGCATCGAGCTGTAGAATTTGTGACGCGCCCGAAAAGCCTTCGGAACGTCGGATAAAGGAACCTGTTACGACTACTTCTTCCACTGTGTCCTGTTGAGCTATTGATTGGCTCGCCAGAGGCAGCAATGAAAGCGAAATCGCCGCGCAGAGTAGGCTGCGCTTATGTGGGATTCTTGGTTGCATATTTCTCTCCATTATTTCGAATTGTTTACTTTTTCTTAAAGCTTTAATTAGAGTAAATACAATAGGTAGATCAGAATGTTATCTTCCGGAAT
The DNA here is from genome assembly GCA_963976555.1 of uncultured Gammaproteobacteria bacterium. GTDB lineage: Bacteria > Pseudomonadota > Gammaproteobacteria > Pseudomonadales > Pseudohongiellaceae > UBA9145. The sequence goes on along the minus strand of CAXBLN010000078.1, from coordinate 5,240 downwards.
ATTCTGATGAACCTATCTAAGTGAGTAGTCAATTTTTTGATAAATCGATCTCCCACTCTAATCGCTGAATAATACGAAACATTCAGCAATCTCGAGAGTGTACCTATTTTAATAACGCTTAAAAAGCCCTTATTTAAGGCTTTCCCGGGCTATTTCGGTGCATTCCCGAAATTAGGCGGGACATATTTCTACTAAAATTCACTGAACACCCAAAATTGGTTTGAAAGCTGACTGCCAATATTCAATGAAAACCCCTATTTTTCTTTATATAACAATACATTAAGAAACTTCTAGAGATACGGCAAGTCGATTTACGAGCGATCGTTCGATTTGATTATTGCCAGGCCAAGAGCATTGAGCTAATCCTGCACACAAAAATAAAGCGGGGAGATTTCACTAACCGACAGTAAAACGGATTTATTCTCAGGAAATGATGCTGCGCAGGCCACAGCCCAAGCATATAATTCATTTATCGGGCAGGAGTCAGGATCAGCACCGTCAAATGGAGGAATTAATCATGAAAACTGCATTTTTCAGCTTTCGCTATATCGCCACCTTCTGCCTTTCGCTCTCAATAGCACTGACCAGTGGGCTGTCGTTGGCAGCCGATGGGCAAATAGTCATCGAGGATCTCACCCCTTCGCAATTGCGCAGCCAGATCAAGCGAATTGAAACTGAAATCTACCGCGTGTTTAATGCCAGTACTGAAGACAAGAAGTTGCATATTAACTGCTACGACTATGTGCCCATCGGTTCTAATATTGGGGAGGAAGCATGCGAGCCCCAGTTCCTTGTTGATGCGCGCGGAGAAAATGCAAACAACGCGCGCTTTGACACGGACGTGCTTCTAAGTCCGCAAGATCTGCAGCGCAGACTTGCTGCGGAATACGAAGCCTTGACGGCTGCCATGACGAAGCTTGCTCAAGAAAGCCGGTATTTCAGCGAACTCAACAATATCCTTGCAGCCTTACGTGACGAGCTGAAAAATCAGTAGCAACTCAATGCCTGTAGCAGGCAACATAAAAAAGGCCAGAGGGATAACCCTATGGCCTTTTATTCAACCTTAACTTTCTCAGTTAACGAGTAGAGTACTTGGTAAACGCGCCGCCTGCCTGGGACAGCGAATTTGGGCCCTCGGCGGCATAGACATTGCCATCGGCATCGACAGCGATACCCTCACCGGCAGTACCCTGATAGACACGGTCGTCACGCTCGAACGGCTGAATGAAACCAACTATCCGGTCTTCGTTAAGCGGGCCTATGCGCACACCATTTCTCCAGCCTACGTGATTCGTCGGGCCAGACTCCGAATCGATCGCATACACCATGTCATCGGCTGTTATAAACAGACCGCTGATGCGTCCGTACATATAGCGAGACTCAAGGTAGTTGCCATCTTGATCGAATATTTCCAGACGGTGATTGCCGCGATCGGCAACCCAAAGTCGACCCTGGGAATCGAATTCCATCGCATGGGGCGTGCGGAACTGGCCGTGTCTTACGCCGATGCTACCCCACTCCTTGATGCGTCTGCCTTCTGGAGAGAACTTGATGATTCTTGCGGTATTGCCTTCGGCAATACCCTCTTCCATCGCCTGATTGCTGGTCATGCCCTGGCCATTGTGGCCGTCGGAAACATAGATGCTGCCATCGGGGCCGACGATCACATCGTTTGGCTGATTGAATTGGTTCGGCCCACTGCCTGCCGAGCCAGCTGTACCCAGACTCATCAGCAGTTCGCCATCAGCACTAAATTTATGTACCTGCTGCCCCTTCGTGCCATTCGCATTCGTCGCGAAGTCAGTAACCCATACGCTGCCGTCTTCGGCTGCGTGGATTCCATGAGGCGTCATCATGATGCCACCACCGAAATTCGCTAAAACTTCACCTGTATTGCGGTCGAACTTGAAGATAGGGTCAACCGGATTGGTGTCGCAGTTGATGGGCGTGCCACCACCAAAGGTGCCGGCGCCGCAACGCTCATAGGCCCATATATGGCCATCGTTGGGGTCAATATCGATCCCGGCAGTTGAGCCCCAGTTTCTTCCCGCGGGCAGCGCGCCCCAATTCTGGGTGACGACAGGTGCCGGATTGGGTAGCCCATCTCCTGAGATGTGGTTTCCGGCGCTAACACAGCCCGTTAGCACCGCAGCTGCGCAGGCGAAAAGCGCAAATTTGGATAGTGGTGTTAAAGACGATGATGTCATGAATGCTCCTTGGATAGTTTGTTGTTATGTAAGAAGTACTGCGTCAGAGAATAAAAGCTATCCCTCCCCAAGTCCATCGTTGCAGCAGCACCCGATGCAAAGTGAAGGCTACCAACCATATTGACCCGCGAATTATCGCTTTCACTAGCTAGTCTAGTAAGTGAGTACTAACAATTACCCGGTCTAAGCGCGACCTATATGCACTATAATGGTGCGAAAAACCACAGAATGAATGCCAAATGCCCATCGGTTTTCTGAAGATGCCCAATTGCGAGGCATCTGCGCGCACAGGCATTAAGGAATTTATTGCTTATTAATCAATATTTTAGCCACATATCGCCGCCTATAGGGGTGGCACTTATGCCATTAATCCCAATCTTGGCGCACTTATTGAAAGTAAACTTAATAGACGCAATCGTTCTCCAACTACTAAATGGATATCCATGCCCCTTATTGTCTTCACAGATCTCGATGGCAGCCTCATGGAACACGAGAACTACTCTATAGAGCCAGCCCGAGGCGCTCTTGCAGAACTGGCGAAAAGAAAGATTCCACTGATCCTCAACTCAAGCAAGACGGCGGCGGAGATAAGCTCAATTCGCGAGCGACTTCAGCTTCCCTGCACTTTCATTTGCGAGAACGGCGCTGCTCTGCACCGAGATAATCAGGATGTCATCGAATTCGGTAGCCAGCGCTCTATCTGGTTGGCCGATGTCCACGCACTACGGGAGCGACAAGGCTATGTCTTCGAAGGTTTCTCCGACTGGTCCTTGGCCGAGATTTCCAGCCTGACGGGCCTATCTACGAGCGAGGCTGTTGAGGCGAAGGATAGACACTATAGCGAGCCCATTCTCTGGCGCGATTCGGAGGCAGCATTGCAGCGATTTCGCAACGATCTACACGGGATGAATCTGCGGCTTCTGCAAGGAGGTAGATTCAAAAGCATTCAGAGCCTCTACGATAAGAGCGATGCGATGCACTGGATGGTCGCCAATGAATCACCATCGAAGACTGGAGAGTCGCCGTTAATCGTGGCACTAGGCGATAGCCCGAACGACGCTGCCATGCTCAATAGCGCAGACACGGCCGTGATTATCAAATCGGCCAAGTCCAGCCTGATTCACTGTCCCAAGGCCAGCCGCCTAATTCATACGACGCTCCCAGGCCCAGCTGGCTGGAACGAGGCGATCCTGGAAATACTCTCGCTGCACGACGCGGGTCAACTATAAAGAACATGAAACTCGAAAACGACTAACAGACTTTCAACTAGGGGAAACGAACATGGGTGACTTCCATCAGAACGGCATCATCACCACCTTGCACAACCTCGGCCAGCGCCCTGTCGAGTGCATGGAGAAGGAATTGAATGCCTTCAAGAAAACGCGTCCGATGGGCCTGGTACTGCCTTCGCTGTACTCAGAATTAGAAGGGCCCGCACTCGCGAACATCGTCGAGGAGCTGAGCTCGGTGCCCTATCTCAACGAGATCGTTGTTGGGCTGGATAGAGCCGATGAAAGTGAGTATCGCCACGCACTGGAATATTTCTCGCGACTGCAACAGCACCATCGAGTGCTCTGGAACGATGGGCCTCGATTACTGGCGATCGACAAGCAACTGCAGGACATCGGTTTGGCACCAAGCCATCTGGGCAAGGGTCGCAACGTCTGGTACTGCTATGGTTATACTCTCGCCTCTGGAAGATCTAAGGCCGTAGCACTGCATGACTGCGACATTCTTACCTACGATCGCAGCCTATTGGCCAGACTCATCTATCCCGTCGCAAATCCTAACTTTAGTTATGTGTTTTGCAAAGGCTACTACGCGCGAGTGGCTGGCAACCGAATCGGCGGCCGGGTCATGCGACTGTTCGTTACGCCTCTCATTCGCACCTTGAAGAAGGTCAGCGAACAGAATGAATTTCTGGACTATATGGACAGCTTTCGTTACCCGCTTGCAGGAGAGTTTTCACTACGCTCCGATGTGATTAACGATCTACGCATTCCCAGTGACTGGGGACTCGAGGTCGGCGTGCTTTCGGAGATGAAACGCAATTATGCCAACAACAGGCTGTGCCAGGCGGACATCGCCGACATCTATGATCATAAGCATCAAGACCTTTCCGCCGACGATGCCGAGAAGGGGCTATCGAAGATGACGGTCGACATAGCGAAGGCGCTGTTTCGCAAACTTGCCACGAACGGCGATGTTTTTTCCACGGAGAAATTCCGCACGATTAAAGCAACTTACTACCGCATCGCCTTGGACTTTATCGATACCTATCACAACGATGCTATTATTAACGGCCTCAAGTATGACCGGCATCAGGAAGAACAATCCGTTGAGTTATTCGCCAGCAACATCATGTCCGCCGGCGATCATTTTCTGGAGAACCCGATGGACAAGCCATTCATCCCCAGTTGGAATCGAGTTATAAGCGCGATTCCGGATATTCTGGAACAGATCAAAGAAGCCGTAGAGTTAGACAACGAAGAATTTAAGAAGTAGAGACTGCTAGATGGAAGACCAAGAAGCACAACAGAAGGAACTAGAGAGACGCGTAGGCGATCACCTGAGCTTCATCTACCCCGACCAATATACTCCGAAATTAACCGAACAATTGATAGCAGAGATGAGCCTGGGCAGAAATCTGCAGATCGCCGATCCTCAGCAGAACAATTGGGATGAAACAGACACGATCCTTATTACCTACGGCAATAGCGTAATAAAGGACGGCGAGTTGCCACTGCACACTCTGCATCGATTCCTGAACAAGCATCTCGCCGAGACGATAAAGGCAGTTCACATTCTGCCCTTCTTTCCCTTCAGCTCCGACGACGGCTTCTCAGTGATGGACTATCTGACGGTGAACCCTGCACTGGGGGATTGGGAAGACATCGAGGCAATAGGCAAAGACTACCGACTCATGTCGGACCTCGTGCTCAATCACATGTCCAGTCGCAGCCACTGGTTCGACAACTTCAAGAAACGCCTGCACCCGGGGAAGGACTACTTCGCCGAAGGCAATCCCAACGA
>CAXBLN010000077.1:0-17029 GCA_963976555.1 uncultured Gammaproteobacteria bacterium | reverse complement strand
CGGCCATAACCGTGAGGTGCACGGCGCGATAGCCAAAATCGATCTCCGCCTGACGGTTGTTATAACCGAAAGCCGAGCCGGGCTCCGTGCCGCTGTCGTGGCCGGTATTGCTGTTCGTCACTGCATAGCCTTCGGCCACTCGATGATCGGCGAAGTCCAGGTCGCCATCCTTGCCGCCATCGCCCCATTGCAGGAAGCGTCCGTTCCAGTTTCCAGGAAGGGGAAGCTGCGCATGGAAGTGTATAGCCGGGGAGATGATGCCGCGCACGTAGCAGTAGTCGGCCTCTGATTGCCCATTTTCCATTACAGTGGCTTCTGTGATGGTAAGATTGCGCAGCTGCCTGAGTGACTCGCAGGCCTGAGTTTGCGCCATGGAAGCAGTCTGCGCGAAACTACTGCTTGGAATGGCCAACAGGGCGGCGACGAAGCCCAGCGTGGTAAACGCGCCGCGCAGCAATGACGAATGGGAAACGGAAGACTCGAGCTTTATCATGGCAATACCCTATTTATTATTAGACAGGCCCAGTGGGCTGTACCGTTTGCTAGGCAATACGGGTGTAGCGAGCAAGTTTCGACTCTAACATTTTAGAACCACGAGATAAAAGAAGAGAAGAGCCGTGTGCGGACGATTTAATCTTATCGACAGCCCAGAAGTGCAATGGCTTTGCACTACCCTAGGCATAGAGCTGTTTGATGAACATGCGAGCCCCGATATCGCACCCGGAGGGCAGATCGCCATCGTGCACGAACGCGGGGGAGAGCGCGTGGTCTCAACCGCAACCTGGTGGCTGTTCCTCGACAATGAGAGTCTCAAGCCTAACTACAAATACGCCAGCTTCAACTCCCGCTCGGACAAGCTCTCTAACAAGCGGGCCATCGCCTACAAGCCGTTCAGACAGTCCCGCTGCCTGATTCCCGCCAGCGCCTTCGTGGAAGGCTTGGGGGACAAGAAGACCTATCACAAGATCGAACTTGAAAATTCCGCTATCGCCTTCGGCGGCCTCTATAAAGAGTACCTGAACAAAGACAGCGGCGAACTCGTCTATTCGGCGTCTATCATCACGCTGCCCCCCTTACGGCCGCAGTGGGATGAGATTCATCCCAAGTCCATGCCTCTCATGATAGATTTCGAGGATGAAGACTTGGTCAGGCGTTGGCTAGATCCTAAAAATAGTGAAGTGGAGCAGTTCGAGTCGCTGCTGGAGCCGTCTATTATAAAGCCAATGAAAGTGACAAAGATCGATAAGCCGAGTCGCTGGAATCCAATTGAAGATAGCTTCATGATTATGAAGTAGATGAGAATTTAATTAATCAGAGTAGCCGAGAAAAATATGGAAAAAATTGCGAGTAACAAGATGTTCGGTGGCGAGCAGCGCCGCTACAAGCATGGGTCCGAAACCCTGTCCTGCGACATGCACTTCTCGATCTATCTGCCGCCCCAGGTGAGCGCAGGCCCCGTACCCGTACTATATTGGTTGTCGGGGCTAACGGGCACCGATGAAAACTTCGTCATCAAGGCCGGCGCGCAGCGCATTGCAGCCGAGCTAGGCTTAGCCATCGTCACGGCGGACACTAGTCCGAGAGGGGGCGATGTGCCGGACGATGCAGAAGGAGCCTACGACTTCGGCCTCGGAGCGGGTTTCTATCTGAATGCGACGGAATCGCCGTGGAATAAACACTATAGGATGTACGATTACATCACCACGGAGTTGCCCGCATTGATCAATGCACAGTTTCCCGTAGATGCATCGCGTCAGTCTGTGTTCGGTCATTCCATGGGCGGGCACGGCGCGCTGACCATAGCGCTGAAGAATCCAGAAAAGTATCGATCGGTCTCAGCCTTCGCGCCTATCGTATCGCCTATCAATTGTCCTTGGGGAACCAAAGCTCTGAAGAACTACTTGGGTGAAGATGTTTCTTGCTGGCAGGAATACGATTCTGTAAGCCTGATCGCCAAGGCAATAGCGAAAACTCCCATGTTAATAGATCAGGGCACAGCCGATGAATTCCTGGAGAATCAACTCAAACCCGAGCTCCTGCTTGAGGCCGCCGAGAAGGCCGGCTACCCCATCCAGTTTAATGAAAGGGAGGGCTACGACCATAGCTATTTCTTCATAGCCAGTTTCGTGGAGGAGCATCTCAGATTCCACAAGCAGATATTGGGAGGTTAAGGGGAAGACGGTACGAGCGAATCTAGATCGCCAACCAAATGAGTAGCCCACACAGCGCCGCAACGAACTGTCCGCGCCTATCGGTGATCGCAAACAATACTGGGTCTTCATCCAGCTCGCCTTTTCGCGCCAATGACCAGATGCGCCACAGCAGATAGAGCAGTAGAGGGCAGATAGCCCACAAAACGATGGGATTGCTATACAGCTGTGTCGTAGCTGGTGCGTTTATATAGAAGGCGAAAACCGCGACAGCAATCAGGTTAGATCCGCCGCCTAACACAGACAGAGCCCGCAAATTATTCACATCGTAGCCTCTGCCTTCGATTGAGGTCTTGCCTTGATTCTGTAAATTCAGAAACTCTGTATAACGTTTCACCATTGCTAGTCCCAGAAAGAGGAAGAAGGAGAAGGCGAGGAGATAATAGGTAGTGACTACTGAGATCGCGGCGGAACCGGCAATTATTCGCCACGTATACAGAGAGGCCAGAGTCAGTACGTCCACAAGGAAGAGCCCCTTCAGTACCAGGCTGTAGAGAGTAGTTAACAGCCAGTAGCCAAACAGCACAGGTATGAACTCCGCCGGAAGCGGCAGAGCGACGATGAATCCCAAGGCCAGGAGTAGCGGTGTGCCCCAGTATCCGCAGCTTAAGGGCAGGTCGCCGGAGGCAAACGGGCGTAGCTTCTTCGATGTGTGCTGCCGATCGTTATTTAAGTCCAACATGTCATTCAGCAGGTAGACGCTGGATGCGACGAGGCTGAAGCTGAAGAAGGCGATGCAGGCCTGCACCAGTAGATTCGGTTGATCTACCTGATGGGAAAGAATCAGCGGCAGAAAGATCAGCGCATTCTTCAGCCATTGATGGGGACGCATTGCCTGCCAGAATTTTTTAACAGAAGATTGTGGAGAGTCGAAATGTCTCACGTTTTCCTGTGGTAAATCGTCGGCAAGTGACTTGCTGCAATTAACGAGGATGACTTCATTGGCCTCCATCCATACGGGAATATCGTGTCTGGAATTGCCGGCGTAAATGTACCCACCCACCGGGTCAAGTTGGATAATCCGAGTCACCTTGTTCTTGGATGCCAAGTTGTGGTCCTCGTCGCTGCCCATGGCGTCGATGAATAGCCCCAGATGATCACTAACCTGCCGCACCAGCATCTGACTCGACGCGGAGATGAGTACGATATTGCGACCGCTCTCCATTTCCTTCTTTAAGAATCTATGGAACTCGCGGTTGAGTGGCAGTAATTCCACGGGAACGTGAACGCGTTTAGCCAGTTGGTGTTTTAGGTTGGCTTTTCCCTTCAATAGCCAGATTGGAATAAGAAGGGCCAGGAATACATTTCTCTTAAGTAATAACAGTATCGATTCAAACAGGAGATCCGTCTTGATGACGGTTCCATCAAGATCGACGTAGAGTGTTGCCTGAGTGAGTGATTGGGACACGGTGGCTGGTGTTGACCTTCGGATAACTAATCTAGAATTTGAGTCGCTTGAAGAGGACGTCCGGAATCGCGCGTACGATAAACATAATGAAGCGCCAATAGCCCGGTGCGTATACAGTGTGGCTGCCGCGACGAATACTCTTTACTATTTTCTGCGCCACCAGTTCCGGGCTAGACCACAGCGGCCCCTTGGGAAACTGCGCGGTCATAGGAGAATCGACGAGGCCGGGTCTTATGTCGACGACGTGCACGTTATGCTCAAGCAGCTTTCCTCGCAGGCCTTGCAGATACGTTGAGACCAGGGATTTTGCTGCACCGTAGACAAAGTTGGGCTGCCGGCCTCTGTCTCCTGCGACGGAAGTGATAACGGCGATCGTTCCACTACCCTGTTCGACGAACCGGGGCGAGAGGTCGGTCAGGAGAGAGATAACGCTGATCCCGTTGGTGTTCAGTTCTTTCTGAGCCTGCTTAAAGCTCTTCTCGACCTTGACTTGATCGGGCAGAGATCCGTGACAGATAAGTGCAATATCGACGCAGCCCAGCTCGGCGAAAGCCGTCGTGAGCTGCGCCTCGTGTTCGGCAAATTTATTGAGGTCCAAAACTCCCTGACTTACTTTTGCGGCACCACGCACAACAAGGTCGCGGGCAATTGCCTGCATCTGCTCCTCATTGCGTGCGATCAAGTGCAGTGAACAGCCCTGCTCCGCGTAGATTCTAGCTACAGCGTTAGCGATGGCAGATGTCGCACCGATAATGAGAACCTTCATGGCGTGAGGCCCAGCCTGTTCGATTGTATTGATGCGAAGCGATTATTTGGATCAAACCTGTTCTTCATGGCCACAAATTCTTCCCAGTTCGGATAGCTCGCCTTGAAAACTTCTTCGCTCATGCGTGCATCTTTCGCGAGATACAGTCTACCACCGTGATCCAAAACGATCCGATCTAATTCATCCAGTAAGGGAAGTAACGATGCTTCGAATTTGAAGTCCAGAGACAGGGTATGACCCGAGGTAGGGAAGGAGAGTAGGTTCTTATTCTGATCACCAAATTTTTTCAGCACAGTAAGAAAAGAGCCTTTCCCCAGCCTGGAGATATATTCTAGAACAGATGTTATGCCATCGAATGCAGCATCGCTCGGCATCACAAACTGATACTGCAAGAATCCCTTGGCCCCGTAGAGTCGGTTCCAGTTTGCCAAGCTGTCGAGTGGAAAGAAGTATTTGTCATGATCCAGCAACGCCTTTCCTTTTTTCCGGCTCTGCAAGCTGTAGTAGCTAGCATTAAATAGCGACATCGTGGCCCTGTTAAGAAGGAAAGCAGGAGTAGTAAACGGCACGCTAGCATTCGATCTTTGGCGCGGTATTTTATCAGATTTTCTATTCTTGGCAGGCGCGTGTTCGCCTAGAAATAAAACCGAGCGACCCAGCTTGTCGTCTCGTGCGAGACAATCCAGCCAGGCGACAGAGTACTTGGCGTCGGCATGCTCTTCGATCAGATCAAAACACTCACTTAAGTTGCGCGCAAGCAGCTTACTTTGCTCGATATAGCTACTCTCAATAGGGGCTAGCGATAAAGTCGCCTCCACGATCATGCCGGTGAGTCCCATGCCTGCGCAGGTGGCGTGAAACAAGTCCTTATTCTCGTGCTGGCTACAATTAAGCAATTCACCAGAGGCCAGTACCAGGCTTAGCTGCTCTATGTGTTCGCAGAATGTACCATCGCGGTGATGATTCTTGCCGTGAACATCGGCAGCGATGGCGCCACCGACGCTAACCTCTCTGGTGCCGGGCAAGACAGGCAGGAACAGTCCGCGCGGAATGCAGATGCTGAGTATTTCGCCTAATTTTACGCCCGCGCCACAACGTAGAGTTCTCTGCTCCTCGTTGAGCTCAATGAAGTTGTCCAGGAACCTGCTGGTGATGAGTTGCGCAGCCAGTGCGCTATCACCATAGCTGCGCCCAGCACCGCGTGGAATATAGGAAGTCGACTTCTTTCCCGAGGCGACAAATTTTTGCAGGGATTTCGAATCTGCGGGTTCGATCAAGTCTGCTGTCATCTTGGGGTAGCGACCCCAGCCCATGGCTTCCATTCATACTTCCTGCTTTGCAAATACGTAGCGCTTATCTAGCTGGTACTTTACACCATAACCGATGGCTAGGCCGATGACGGCGCCAATATAGCGTGCGACCCTGCCGCCGATGAGCCAGTCGAAGCCAAGCTCGAAACCCCAGAAGATTGCCGTCGTCGCGATTCCCGTCATACCGTACAGGGTGAACTTACCGAGATCCTCTCGATGTGATGTGCTGACAGAGCGAAAGATATAGTTCTTATCGAGCAGATATTTGCTCACCAAGCCTACACAGGTGCCAAGGGCGATCGAGAGATATAGGGCGAAAGCACCGTCGTAGATTCTGATGAGCGATTCCTGTGCCCCCAGATTGAGTAGCGTGGCAAGGAGTGCGAACAAGCTGTATTTAAATGCAATGCTCATGATTCTTTAGCAGTGAGTGGCCATGGCACTTCTATCGGCCTAAAGGGAAAGACTGTTATGCTCCTATTGCAGGCAACACCTACATTTGTCCAATTGCTCGTCATACATTGAAGGTTCTATGATCGATATTCTACGCTTTACCCAAACTATCGCTCGCGAAGCGGGCCAATTAATTAAAGATGAACGCGCTCACGCAGCACTGACCCATGACTATAAGAATGGCGATGAGCTGGTAACCAATGCAGACATCAAGGCCGATAAGCTAATCTGCGCAGCAATAGCGAAGCAATTCCCGGATCATCGGACCCTCTCTGAGGAGTCATCACCAGACCTGGGTGAAATACAAAGAATTACCACGCCGCTGTGGATCATTGACCCTATCGACGGCACCGTGAACTACGCCCATGGCCACAACCAGTCTGCTATCTCCATCGCTTATGTCGAAGAGGGTCAGACCCGCGTGGGCGTAGTCTATAACCCCTTCAGCGAGGAGTTGTTCAGTGCAGAACTAGGCAAAGGAGCCTTTCTGAATGGCGAACCGATATCAGTATCGACAGAGACTGATCTCAGGCGCTCCCTGATCGCGACCGGATTTCCCTACGATAAGTCGACTCTGGACCCAATGATTCCACGCCTGCATGCCGTGCTAACAAACTGTGCAGATATTCGGAGACTCGGCTCTGCCGCTCTCGATATCTGTTTCCTGGCTATGGGCAGGCTCGAAGGTTACTACGAGAATCTCAGCGTGTGGGACTTTGCCGCTGCAAGGCTGATAGCGTTGGAGGCCGGTGCCGAATGCGGTCACTTCAGCGAGGTGCCCCCGGACATCGATCCGCAGTTCTACGATCAGAACATCCTGATCGCCAATCCGGCGATTTATCCTCAGCTAAGAGCGTTGTTGCAGGCAGCTGACAAGGCCTGACGCTCCCCTAAAGCACTTGATAAGCCTGCGCTTTTAGTCGATGAAGCGAAGCAGTATTCGTTGACTGACATGTGCTTAATTCGTAGAGTGGACTGCATATTCGGCGGGGTATTCAACAATGCACGCCGACGTATCATCAGCAGGCGCCAGGCTATGTAGCACGCCGCCTGCAGAGATAAGCGAACAGGTAAACCTTGGGGGAGAGTAAATTGATTAAGAGCAAACTATTAAAGGCATCGCTAGCGGCGTTTCTGTTGATTCCAGCAATCGGCAGTGCGGCAGACAGAGTGGGCGATTTCTCACTCTTGGATCAGGACGGCTATCACCACAGCATGAGCTGGTACGACGACCACGAAGCAATCGCGTTGCTGGTGCAGGCAAACGACAGCCAGGCCACGGCGGACGCGCTGCCCGCATTCGAAGCGTTGAAGGCGAAGTACGACAGCCAGGGCATCAAGTTCATGATGATTAACCCGATGGGCAAGCTTAATCGCAGCGCGGTTCAGGCCAAAGCTGCCGAATATGGCGTCGATATCCCCATCTTGATGGACGATGCACAGGTAATCTCCGAGGCACTGGGAATTGAGAGAACGGGCGAAGTACTCATCTATAGCCCGCGCTCATTCACAGTGTCCTACCGTGGCAGCGTGGCTCAAGCAGAAAAGGCGATCCAGGAGATACTGGCGGGCGAAGAAGTTTCCACAGCTTTGCTAGCAACGAACGGCTCCAAGGTTAGTTACGCGGCGGCCAGTGTGCCTTCCTACACAGCAGACATTGCACCAATTCTGGCAGAGAACTGCGCGACCTGTCACCGCGAAGGCGGTATCGCCCCTTTCGCCATGGACAGCCACACGATGGTTCTGGGCTGGGCGCCGATGATTCGCGAAGTGTTGATGACTAAGCGCATGCCCCCGGGCCAGATCGATGGTCACATCGGCGAGTTCATCAACGATCGATTGATCACTAACGAAGAGATGAGAAAAGTCATCGCATGGGCCGACGCCGGTGCGCCGAAAGACGCCGGTATCGACCCCCTAACAGAACTAACATGGTCAACTTCCAAGTGGACTCTAAGCGATGAGCCCGACTACATCATCAAGGTTCCCTCGCAGCAGGTGCCCGCGACTGGCGTCCTGGAATACAGAGACGTCGCAGTGAAGATCGATCTCGGTGGCAAGGATCGCTGGGTACGCGGCAGCGAATATGTTCCCGGTGATCGCACGGTTTTGCATCACACCATCAACGCCCTGAACTTCCCGGAAGAAGTTGGCCAGCGACTGAATCAGCTAGGCAGCAACAATCCGGACAAGGCGAGCATCACGGCTTACGTTCCCGGCGGTACTGCGGCATTCGAACCTCCGAACACAGGCGGCCTGCTAAAAGACGGCTCTGTTTTGAATCTCAATCTTCACTACACTACCAATGGTCGCGAGACTGTGGATAACAGTGAGATAGGTCTGTGGTTCTATCCAGAGGGTGAAATACCCACCGAGAGAATGTCAGGCCGATGTGCCTGCATCTTCCCGAATACCTGGACAAATATTCCAGCGAACGATCCAGCCTTCGAACAGACGGCAACTATAACCATTAGCAAAGATGCGAATATTTACAGCTTCTTGCCCCATATGCATTTCCGCGGCAAGTACATGCGCTTCACTGCAGATTACCCCGATGGCACCAGTGAAGAGTTAATCAATATCGCGCAGTACAACTACGCATGGCAGATGAGTTATACCTATGCCGAGCCGAAGTTTGTACCAGCGGGTACTAAGATTACCGCAGTCGGCGCATTCGATAATTCATCGCAAAATCCTATGAATCCAGATCCGGAAAGAACGGTTCCCTGGGGGCAGCAGAGTTGGGATGAGATGTTTTTTGGAGCTGTGCAATGGAAGAACATCGACCAAGGCGGTCAGTAAGTTAGCGCTATGTAACTTGGTTGTAGATCAGAAGCCCGGTGACTCAGGTCACCGGGCTTTTTTGTGCGTGAGACGCAGCTCAGTAGAGCACGAATTGCGGCGTTAAAATATTTCTCCGACTCGTTATGTACAACAGTACACGCCTCGCCGAAGAAATATTTTGCCTTGCACTCCGCGCCCTACCGAACTGCTCTAGATCGCGGGATCGTGCAAGGCTGGGTGTGTAGGTCTGATCAATGGAAGTCTGTTAAGTGCTGTGAGTTCAACCGGTCAGTGCAACACAGTCATTAAACCTAGCGGCCGGTGTTTCATATTCCAATGTTTTTCTTGGCCTCTCATTCAGCTCTCTCGCGATCTTGTTCAGTTGTGATTGAGTGTGAACTGAGAGATCAGTGCCTTTCGGCAAGTACTGCCGTAGCAATCGATTGGTGTTCTCGTTGGAGCCTCGCTGCCAAGGACTCTGTGGATCACAGAAGTAGACCTTAATATTTGTTTCAAGAGTGAACCGCTGATGGTTTGTCATTTCGCTACCTCGATCCCACGTCAACGATTTGTAAAGTTCTTCGGGGAGCTTGTGTGCTTGCTTAATGAGCGCTGATACAACCGTGTCTGATTTCTTGTTCTTGAGCTTTACCAACATTACGTAGCGCGAATGTCGTTCAACTAAGGTCGCTATAAAGGTCTTCTTCGAACCTTCAATAAGATCGCCCTCCCAATGGCCTGGCACGGCTCTATCTTCAACAGAGGCCGGTCGCTCCCGTATCGATACAGCATTAGGCATGGCTCCAAGCCCAATGCCTTTTAGGCTAGATTTCTTGGCGCGGCGAATGCTTCGCTTAGAGCGCAGATACTCCTGAAGCTCCTTTTTTAGGGCTCCTCGGGCCTGAATGAACAGACTTCGGTAGATTGTTTCGTGTGACACTTGCTTGTACTCGTCGTCTGGATTCTCTCGTTTCAACCAACCAGCGATTTGCTGCGGTGACCATTTCCTTTGCAGTTTCACTTCGACCGCACGACTGAGCTGTCGGTTCTGCACCAGTTTACCGTCTTTGGGCCTCAGAGCTCTATCCCATGCTTGCTGCTCTGCCAAGGCCGCCCTATACCGCGTAGAACCACCGTTACGCGCAATCTCTCGACTAACTGTCGAGGGTGATCGACCAAGCTGGGAAGCAATGGTTCTAAGGGAAAGTTGTGCAACAAGACCGCGCGATATTTCTTCGCGCTCTTCGAGGCTCAATGCGTGCGTGCGACGCTTGCGATCTGGAGGGCGAATGCCGCCTGTCTGAGCTATTTGCCTGTGAATTGATGACGAGGGGCGATCAAATGATCTGGCAATTGACCAGACAGAATCGCCTTGTCCGTAACGGTCCCAGATATAGGACTTCATTGATTCTGTGTATTTGATTCTGGTTCGGTGGGCCATATTGCAACACTCCACTTTTACCTAACATGGTAGTGTGTTGCGCTGACCGGTTGAACTCACAGCCAGAAGCGGACATATGGGAATTCGTCGATTGGCGTTGCCTCAAAGGATCGATCAATGCACTCTCGTATCTGACCCCTTTGATTTCTTCAAAATCAAATGCAGAAAATGGTCCGTATTGTCTTTAGTATCTCGAAGAATCAAGTTCTCTGAACCATGCTAGCGCTATGGGAATAGATGCAAGTGCGGATTCGTCGTGATCGAGGGGTCCTACAGATATAGCCATAATATCTGAGCCGCGTTTAGCCATAGAGGCAGCTGCATCTAACGCCTCTTGCGGAGATACATCTAAATCGCTTTCCCCATAGTAGACTCGTACCGGCGCTTTGGGTGTCCAGTCAAACACTTGATTTTGAGCCAATTCCTCAAGAAACCAGTTCGATTCCCCACCATAATATTGGTCAAGAAACTCTTGTTGAAACATCTCAATAGGCAATTCGGGTAGGACAGCCGCTATCTCTTCAGTAGAATGCTCTCCATCGTAAACAGGGTAAATGGCTTCGGCATAGCTATCAATCAGAATAGTATTGAGGCGTTGGTTGTAAATTACAGAATAGGCACTAGCCATGTAGCCGAGGTAGAACTCGTGAGAGTCAGTAAGTCCAGTTAAGGCTTGCGGAAAACTAATGTTTCGTAGCTGGAATGCGCCGGCAATTGGAGCAGAGGCAGTAACTTGAAACTCTGGATTCGTCATGCTCTCTAGTTCGCGTTGTACAGCAAATGTGGCATGACCTCCTTGCGAAAAGCCCAACAGAAAGAGCGCGCCTGGCCATTCAACTCCCATGATGGAGACCAGTTTTCGACTGGCCTTTAACATATCCAGTGATGTGGAAACGACTGTTTCGGTATGTAGGTATGGGTGGAAGTCATAACTCTGCCCCAATCCAATATAGTCTGGCGCAACCAAGAGGCTTCCCATGCCGTTTACGGCTGCAGAAACGAGAAGCCCTTCACCTAAGCCCTTGCTCGATGGAGCCGAGTTTCGTTGCGCACTAGTCCCATGAAAATACATGACAGTTGAATCCGCTAGTTTGTTTCTCGGAATCGAGACCAGCCCACTTGCGGTAACAAGTTTCCCGTTGAATTGCGTGGTCAGATATTCTAGTCGATAGAGTACCGCACCGCTATTTAAGTCGATTGGATCCGTTGTCTCAACCGTTCCTAGAACATATCGCATAGCAAATGCGGGGTAGTTCCCGATACGATGCACTCGTACAATATCTCCCGGAGCGTTGCCTCGCAGAGATTGAGGCACTTCTATCTCGACTGTCTTTATACTTAGAAATACGAAGATAGCTAAAGACAAGACAACGGAAAGTAAAACTGCAAATATCCTGACAATTTTGATACTCATACATGGCCTACTATTCACAAACAAAAATTCAAGCACATTTTAGTTCCGTGCTTCCTTCTCGGTTATATTGTCTAGTATCAAACTGATTTTTCTAGGGCCTTACAGGCGATTTGAAATAATAATGGTAAGTCGATATTTTAAATTCCGACAGGGAATCCGCTACTGGAGTAAACCTAATGAAATTACTGTTCTTATCAAACAATTCAAGATTAATAACATCGGAGTAGACAATGCCAATTCAATCTTTGTGCCGCGACGTACATGTTGGACTGGAGTATTTTCAATTGTGTGCGCCATTTTTGTGATGACTCTACCAATTATTCTATTTCCACGTAAAACAGGCATAGTTTAAAATTTTGAAGATACTATCATCTGTCAATTCCGGATACTTCTTGCGCAGAACCGGCTCCACTTTTCGTGTGGCTTCGGCAAAAGAAGACGCGGTCGTCCAGACCTCTGATGGTGAGGTGCTATCATCCAGGATAGACTTGAATTTTTTGACTAGCACTCTATCAAACCTGGTTTCGATCTCCGCATGAGCTTCACGCGACATGTAAACACCATCCACAAATGCAAATGAAATGACCGTGTTTACCGTCATCACCTTAGGCATTACTAGCTCTTTTCTTCAAAACTTGTGTCACTTGTGAATGCTTACGACGACTAACAGGTAATTGCTTGCCGTTTCTTAGAATCAGGTTTATTCTGCCGCCGTCTTTTCTATCTACTTTCTCAATTTCTTTTAAGTTCACAATGAAAGCACGATGCACACGATAAAAAAGGATTGGGTCTAGGCTTAACTCGAGATTCGACAATGTCTCTTTCAAAATGTGCCGCTTCTCTCCTTGCCAGAGCAGCACGTAGTTGTCGTATGACTCGATATATTCTATATTTTTCGCTTCTATCAGTTCGGTCAAACCTGCTTTCGTGATAAGGAACTGTTTTCGATGGTTTGACGTCGATACGTTCTCGGATAGTGCGGAATAGTGTTTTGAAATTGCAGTAATAAGTCCAAGAAATGCCCAGTAGGCTAATATTTCATATGGCAGCCATTGCAATACCTTCTCAATAATTGCGCTCACAAGGTTGAAGCTCAGTGAAAATGAAAACCATAGCATTAGCGTGTCTAGCATAAGGTGCAATAGGCCAATACCGACACTGATTGACGCGTGAATTAGCCACCAATTCGGATGTCGATCGCTAAACATCGGAATTCGAAGTCGAACTGAATTGATTAAGTAGGCGATACCGATCCAACTAAAGTAAGTGATGGCCATTCCGCCAACATAAAGTAAGAAGCTTACCCGTTCCTTCACTGCATCATCGAGGCGAATCCAAGAACTGCTGATGCTTGAGATGGCAAACAGTGTAACGACAATATATCCGGCAAGCACCCAATTAGTGTTTGCCAGGCTGCTTTCAGGCACGGTTTTCTCAGTTGATTCCATTAATTTCGCTTACGGATCAATTTCCCATGTGCCAAATACGCCCTTCGTCTGCATCTTAATCGCATACGGCACATCTTCGCTTATCCACAGGGTCTTCTGCCGAATTCCATCAGAAATTACTTTCCAAGTATTGTACTGAATACCATCAATTTCCAGTATCTCCTTTCCCAGAACTTCAATATTTGCCCACAATATTTGCGACCCATTGCTCAGATCAAATGTAGGTATTGAAGCAGTATATCCCTCGGCCAGTGGCAGTGCTGCTATAAAGTAGTTGATAACTGCAGGTTCGAATGCCCCGTGCTCATACTGTTTATCATAAGTCACGGGATCGTAATTCGATCCTTCTGCAGGAATAAGGTTACCAGTGAAATAGCCATCCTGAAACTGCACATCAATCGTGTAATCTTGTAATTCAAGGTGCCGCCCGGAATAACCCAGAGTCTCTGGATCAAAATAGATAGAGTCGGGCACGCCTTCACCATCACTATTGAAATAGATATCCAGCTTGTAAAGCGATCTATCATCGATCGTGACCCGATCCATCTCATAGTACATTGAGCCGGAAAGCTTCTTGTAACGAATCGAATGGGGCCGCAAACGTTCTGGGTGCAATGCCAAATCGCCAGGCAGGACCTTTGTATAAATAGGTCCCGGATGCTCTGAGCTGGAACAGGATGTTGCTAAGAGCAGCAAGGACAAGGAAGCCGTCATCGTAACTATTTTCATTGGTTACACATCTTGGGTCGATATGAATGAGCTCAATCTAGAGGTTTATTTGGCAATGGATACAAAATATCCGCGAAAGGTCGAAATCTATGGGTAAACGGTACGGCCAATGGTCTTGTAACACCCGATCAAGGCAGCTATTGAATCTATTTCTGGCTTTTCCGATGTTCGATATATCGCACTCCGTGCTATTTTGGCGTCTGCTATGGGTCGACTGCGGAAGCCCAGCCTGTCCTGTCCATTGCGCGGGCTGAGCGTCTCAGGTGTGCCAGAAGCGGACATTTTCAATCGGCGATGGAGGAGCAGATGACTGAAAATCCTAGTGTCAGCGGTTCGATTCCGTCCTAGGCACCGCTTCCCAAAATAAGCACCAAAACTACTGTATATTTACTCTGATCCCATTTATTACGTATTCGCAGTTGATTGTAGTCAGTTTTTACTACTTTCATGGCGGGTATTGATAACAGTTTCGGCATTAGCGAAAGACCAAAATGGTTGCGTCATTAAAACGTCTTTCACTAACAAACAGATAAGTTAAGTTTAAGTCGCATCAAAAGGATTGACTGTGCCTATTAACTTCTTCTCATCTCCGTGCCCATAATATATAGACTGAGTCATGAAGCCCCTAAGGCCTAGCCCTGCTCTAAAAAGAATAGCGTCACAACTTCTGCTTTGGTTAGCATTTGGAGGAAGGGAGGATTCATCAATTGTATAAATGGCCAAAGAAGTACTGTTGCCGGAGCGCCTAGTCATAATTTGCGCACAAGCCAATCCCGTATTCGAGTTTGTTGGCTGAACGGTAATGGCCTGATTCCCGGAGACGTCAAACAAAATGGGGACCCAAGTCATTCCATTAAGTTTGTACGGATCTCCAAGCTTAATTCCACCGACTGACTGAATAAAATCCCAGTCTCTTGGTTCGGACCCATAAAACCCTCTACTAGGAAAACTTTGGCATGAAACCAACGCAAAAGCTGAGAGCGAAATGACCATCAACAAAGCTATTTTTCTAAATGTAAATTTCATTGCTAGTTTCCAAAGTTTCCCAATAATAATAGTAGAGGGCTCTAAAGATACCTTATTGTTATCACTTAACCACTTTTATATTCATGCGACCTTTAGCCGAGATTTTTCAGCACTAAATCGCTAAATAATGCCCTGAAATTCATTCGCTCAAAATCAACAACGAGTCTGTGGTAAGTGCGTGCACATCAAAAAATAACCCACGGAGCAGATGAGGCGAAAGTGTGGACTGTAGCATCATCGTCTATGTATCCGTGAAGTGTGTTTACAGTATATAGACCTGACACAATTGACGGAATAAACCACGCAAAACCAGAAATCCCGCCTATCGGCGTATTAGGATCTTGATCAACTGGTGTAACAATTACGTTGGGAGCATAAGGAAAAGTCAGAGTGCTCTGGGTTCCTATTAGCACCACCTCCGGCCAATCCGTAGAATCCGTGACAGTAGCTGCCTCGCCATATAGGTCACCAAGCCCTACCGGGAAGAGTACGCTATAGCCTGTAACGGCTGATGCATTCGTGCAAAGCCCTAACGAAATTAGAAAAAATAGTGCGCCTTGTTTTAATGTTTTGTTGAAGTTCATTAGCTTATTCCTTGTTTAGAATTAGATAAATTGGAAATCCAAATATTCAGAAATACACAAATTCTTATAGATCACAAAGCCGATCTATTCTTAAATCCATATCCTCAGCACTTATTTTTAGAGCCTGTCCGATAGAGCTACTGCCAGGCGCTTGTCTGGACGAGCCATCAAATTGCACGACGTTTGGTTTTATGAATTCGTCAGCCCATTTCTCAATATTACCTACAGCGTCAGTTCCAAGTTCATTCGACACAAAAGATTCAAAATATGCTTCAAATTCCAAATTGGTCTCATTCTCGAACTCTTCCAAG
The DNA here is from genome assembly GCA_963976555.1 of uncultured Gammaproteobacteria bacterium. Classification (GTDB taxonomy): domain Bacteria; phylum Pseudomonadota; class Gammaproteobacteria; order Pseudomonadales; family Pseudohongiellaceae; genus UBA9145. Next base: position 1,145 of record CAXBLN010000077.1, on the reverse strand, counting down.
TTGGCCAGAATGCGCCCGGTGCTATTTCCATCGCGAACTTTTGTCAATGAATTTGAATTGCACATACCCTGAAGCCTTACATGACGACTTTCTTCCACCGCCTTAACGGTACTTGAAAGTGCGCTTACTAGTTTATCCCCCTCACCTGCAGAAAAACCAAAATATTGTTCGACAAATGTGTCATAAACTTCTGGAACTTCATTTCGCATGTTGTTTACTATGTTTTCAAATATTTGAAGTATTAACCCTTGAGAAGCTGGGTCCTGACTACCGTTTTCTTGAGCGAATGCAGATTGATTAAGTTGAATACATGCAATGACTGCACATAGGAATTTTGCAAAGTGTTTTAGCTTATTCATACTCTTCTCCTAATAGATTATATACATGAACATTAATAGTGATGGATATGATTGACGATACAACCTTCACTTGTACGGACACACTGAGGCATATCGAGAATCGGATTAGCCAACTGCCCCTTTCGGGAAACACTACGACCCAATATTTCGTCGGGTAAAGCATTTCGGGGTCTGAATCAAGGAACAGCTAACTTGACTAGCGTTTTGGTACAGCTACCCCGCCTCTGATTTGAGGCACATTGAATCGATGATAAATTGCACTAGAAAGAGTCTGGAGAGAATAATTCGTTTGGGAACTAAACTTTCCAGAATAGTGTCAATGGAAAGCTAGCATGGCTGAAACCGAATGGTCTGTAAGAGAATTCTTAATTTCTTTAGAAATAATTTTCTTGCCACAATCTAAATAGAATCTTACGAAGCGTAGGACAACTCTTAAAGCTTTACTTTTGAATATCGAAATCAATTATTGCTTCACTATTTTTACTGAATGTATGAGCAAGAACTTTCTGGCCATCGATCTTAGTATTAGTTTGTTTAGATTATCTCCGTAGCCTTTGATTTTTTCGCAAATGCGATTGTTGGCTTGTGAAGAATCATTGATGAAAATAGGAAAAAGCAATTTCAAATGGCTATACTTCTTAATACTTTAGAGAGCATTAATCCCTCAACAAGTTACATGGAGTAAGTATTCGACTAACGTCCCAAATAGCTTACCTACCTTCTCAATAATTCTGACCTATCCCCCGATTTTAGAGCCATGACCTCGATGAGATTTCCAGTTAATCT
>CAXBLN010000076.1:0-17188 GCA_963976555.1 uncultured Gammaproteobacteria bacterium | reverse complement strand
CCTATCTCTTTTACGGATGTTTTGTCCAGGTCTTCAACACTAATTACTGCATGGGGGTTGCCCATGGACAGTGCATAGAATTCCACGTCTCGCGTAACGCCCGAGACAGTGATCTGACGCGAGTGTGCTGACCCGTCTCCATCGGTAATGAATGGAACGCTCGCTGCATCGAGTGCGGGGGCTTCCATATCTACAGTGATCTCTCCGATGTCGGTAATCTCTAGCGTCAGGACTCTGTTGACTGTCTTCACGACGATCGACTTTTTGTCGCTTAGGCCCTTATCGCTAACATATTTGGCGAAGCAGCGTGCGCCGTTGCCGCAATGTTCGACTTCCTGACCGTCTACATTAATGATGCGGTAGCTGAAATCGATGTCCGGCTCTGCGGCGGTCTCGACCAAGAGCAGCTGATCGAAACCGATACCAAAGTGGCGATCTCCAAGCAGTGCTATTCTCTGGGGGTCCAACTCAAACTCATTGCTTAAGTTGTTTACCACGATAAAGTCGTTGCCGAGGCCATGCATTTTTGTGAAGTGAATATTCATCGCTTGTCTCAACTGGGCAGACAGGACTCCGGTTCGAGAAGGTCTTCCAGAACTTCGCGCCGTCTGACGACGTATGCAGTTGCACCGTCTACCATGATTTCAGGGGCGCGTGGGCGAGTATTGTAATTGGAACTCATTACGAAACCATAGGCACCGGCCGAGCGCACCGCTAGCAGGTCGCCAGCTGTGACCCCAAGCTCTCGATCTTTGCCAAGGAAGTCGGCGGATTCGCAGACCGGGCCTACGACGTCATAGCTAAGAGTATCTCCATCTCGCTTCATAACCGGGACAATTTCCTGCCAGGCGCCATAGAGGGCAGGCCTGAGTAGATCATTCATGGCGCCATCTACGATAGCGAAGTTCTTGTGTTCGGTATTCTTGATGTACTCTACTTTTGTCACGAAAATTCCGGCATTTGCTGCGATAGAACGACCAGGTTCTACCATTAGAATGAGGTTTCGATCTAAGAATCTATCCTTCACCGCCGCGATCAACTCTGAGGGTAGCGGCGGGTTCTCAGTGCCGTAGCTGACACCCAATCCTCCTCCCATATCGAAGTGATTGAGATGGATGCCTTCATCTTTTAGTCGATCTACCATGGCGAGCAGTCTATCGATGGCGTCCAGAAAGGGTTCAACTGTCGTAAGCTGAGACCCAATATGGCAGTCGATGCCCGTTACTCGAATCCCCTCTAGCTGCGAAGCAGTCCTATAGACCTCTATGGCTCGGTCGACAGAGATGCCGAACTTGTTCTCTTTCAATCCGGTAGATATATAGGGGTGGGTTCCGGCATCGACATCTGGATTCACCCTTACCGATATAGCAGCGGTCATGTCGAGCTCGGTCGCTACTTGGTTGAGTCGTGTCAGCTCAGCTTCAGACTCGACATTGAAGCAATGAATCCCAGCTCGCAGAGCCTGTTGCATCTCCGCCACTGTCTTGCCCAAACCAGAAAAAATAATCCTGGCCGGGTCGCCGCCGGCCTTCAGTACACGAGTCAGTTCTCCACCCGATACGATATCGAAGCCAGCACCCAGGCGCGCCAAGACGCTTAGTACGGCGAGATTGGAATTCGCTTTCACGGCATAGCAGATCATATTGGGCAGCCCCCAGAGGGCACTCTCATAGGCTCTGTAGTGCCGTTCGAGCGTAGCGCGTGAATAAATGAAGCACGGCGTGCCATGTAGTTCGGCAATCTCGGAGACAGCTAAGTCCTCCGCATACAGTGCATCGCCCTTATAGTTAAAATAGTCCATTCGTAGTTGGAGTCCAGTTTTAGTGAGGGGTCAGTTGACCCGATGCGCTATTTACCTGAAACGAAGTTCGAGGTAGTGAAGGCTGATGATTCGGGACGAGTAAGACCGCCTTTCTGTCCGCAATAGCTAAGGCTTAGCGTAAGACATGCCAATGCTAGAACGGCGAGGAGTCTAATGAGCTGGTTCTTCATGGGGCGTATCGATATCTGATTTGCCGGAAAGCGGCGATTATAACGCCAGCGCAGAGAGAAACACAGGCCAAATTCCCTGAATGCGATGAGCAGTAACGGCATATCGGATTATCGCGGCGAGAGGGCTCATTTTCCTCTGAGCCTTGAAAAATAAGGGCTAAGTGCCTATATTTGCCCATCACAATTTGCAGCTATTAAACCCGCTCCATCTCTAGAGGGCGGACAGGCAGCAAAGCATTGCAGTCATTCCTGCAAAATCAACAAAGAACGCAACGAACTCAGGGTCTGAAAGTAGATGATTGAAATTAACAATTTAACAAAAAACTTTGACCAGTTTACGGCTATCGATGATCTCAACTTCACGGTTAAGGAAGGTGAGGTACTGGGATTTCTCGGTCCTAACGGGGCGGGCAAGTCCACAACTATGAAGCTAATCACTGGCTTCCTTTCCGCCAGCCATGGCTCGATTCGCATTGACGGTTTCGATATTCGTGAGAATCCTATCGAGGCGAAGGTACTTATGGGATATCTGCCTGAGGGAGCTCCCTCATACGGTGATATGACAACACTGGAATTTCTCAGGTTCATCGCCGAGGTGAGAGGCTATAGAGGAGAAGAGGCGGCGCAGCGTGTGCAACAGGTATTGGACGATGTAGAACTTAACTCCGTCAGCCAGCAAACCATCGAGACTCTGTCCAAGGGCTTCAAGCGCCGCGTTGGTCTTGCGCAAGCTATCATGCACGATCCTAAAGTGTTGATATTGGATGAGCCAACTGACGGCCTCGATCCAAATCAGAAACACCACGTGCGCGAATTGATTAAGAACCTGGCACGAGACAAGATTGTGATCATCTCCACACACATCCTGGAAGAAGTGACAGCAGTTTGCAGTCGCGCAATCATAATCTCGAAGGGAAAGATCGTAGCCGATGGAACTCCTGCCGAGTTAGAGGCGCGTTCAAAGTATCATCAAGCTGTGAGCGTGCGCCTGAGTGAGGAATATGACCTGGCGGCAGATCTCTCTGGCCTGGTTGACGTAGGTGCGATTGAGAAAGACGGTGAGGATGAGGGGGTTTATCGTATTCTCTCCCACGCTGGCCTACCAATATTTTCACAGGTGTCCGAGATCGCGCAGACGAAGCACTGGCCAGTTACTGAATTTCATGTCAGTCGCGGCCAACTCGAAGACGTGTTCAGAACCGTGACTCAGCAGACACAGGGAGCTAAGTAATGGGAAATCTATCGATTATCTTTCAGCGAGAACTACTCAGTTACTTCGCCACACCACTCGCCTATATATTTGTCGTTATCTTCCTGATCTCCAATGGAATCTTTACTTTTGATGTGGGCGGCTTCTATGCGAGAGGGCAGGCTGATCTATTGCCATTCTTTAGTTTTCATCCATGGCTGTATCTGTTTATGATTCCGGCCATAGCAATGACTCTATGGGCAGATGAGCGAAAAACTGGAACTATCGAATTACTGCTCACGCTTCCTATAAGATTGGCCGACGCCGTGCTCGGAAAATTTTTAGCGGCATGGGCGTTGATTGGCATTGCCTTATTGCTAACATTCCCTATTTGGCTCACCGTAAACTATTTGGGTGACCCGGACAACGGCGTGATTCTTGCGGCTTATATTGGCAGCTGGTTCATGGCAGGAGGTTTCCTCGCCATCGGCTCCTGTATGTCTGCGTGCACAAAGAATTCCGTGATCGCCTTCATCTTGACGGTGAGTATTTGTTTTCTATTTGTGATTATGGGTTCGCCTATTTTGCTCAATGCCTTTCCCGAGTGGATGCCGCAGTTCTTCGTGGATGCATTCTCGGCCATGGGATTTCTCACTCACTTCGATTCGATAGCTAAAGGAGTGCTGGACATTCGCGACTTCCTGTTCTTTAGCGTGTTCATCGGTGCCTGGCTTCTAGCCAGCGCGGTGGTCATCGAAATGAAAAAAGCAAACTAGGGAGAACCAGTCGATGAATATTAAATCCCTATTTTCCAAGTTCGGCCTTGCGGTCATAGCGTTAACAACAGTGGTAGCTGTAGCGCTCATTAGCGCGCTGCCTAGCTTGCGCATCGATCTGACTGAAGACAGCCTTTACTCATTGTCCGATGGAACTCGAAACATCGTTTCCAATCTGCAAACCCCTATCGAACTGATGTTCTTTTACTCCGAGAGTGCGACAGAAGACATACCGCAGATCAGAAGTTATGGCACGCGAGTGCAGGAACTATTACAGGAGATAGTGCTGGCTAGCAACGGGCGTCTGAGTCTTAACGTAATAGACCCTGAGCCGTTTTCAGAAGACGAGGATCTAGCTACGGAGTTCGGCATTCAGGCAGTGCCCGTGACGCAGGGTGGTCAGGCGATCTATTTTGGCGTAGTAGCCGCTCAGGATGAGAGTAGCGTCACCAATCCTGCGTTAGGTCGTGCCGCCGAGACGATGGCGCTAATACGCCCCGACCAGGAACAGTTTCTCGAATACGAATTCATGAAACTAATCAACAAGGTCAATAACCCCGATCTGCAGGTGGTTGGGCTAATCACACAGCTTGATATAGATGGTGGATTCGATCCGGTCTCCGGGCAGGCGACTCAGCAATGGATGGTCATGGACATTATCCGTCAGCTGTATGCAGTGCGTAGAGTTGATATCACTTCCGGCGAGATCGATGACGATGTCGACATACTGATGATAGTGCACCCACAGGGACTGTCCGATCAAATGCGCTACGCTATCGATCAATTTATCATGCGCGGTGGCAGGGCCATGGTGTTCCTGGATCCGAGTGCAGACTCTATGGTCAGTCGGACGCAACAGGGCAATCTGATCCCTGCCGGCATGAGCTCCGAATTACCGGGCCTGCTCGAATCGTGGGGAATAGAATTTCCGAGCGACAAAGTACTCACCGACAACGAACTTGCCCTGCGCGTCTCTATGGGACAGGGACAGCGCCCAATCTCTCACCTTGGCATGCTAGGTGTGCAGAGGAACTTCTTAACCCAGAGCGACATCATTACTAGCCGTCTCGAAACGATCAATCTCTCATCTTCTGGCGTAATCATGCAGGCAGAAGGTGCCACTACTCGCTTCGAGCCGCTGATCGTTTCATCCGATGATGCGATGCTGATGGATGCGGCCCTCCTCGAGGACGTAACAGATCCATCGGTGCTGTTCGATGAGTTCGTTTCTGAGGACAGAAGCTACACCATTGCCGCAAGAGTTAGCGGAATTGTAAACACCGCGTTTCCAGATGGCAGGCCAGTCGCTGAAGTCGAAGTCAGCGAAGAGGATGGCGATAACACAGTCGAATCGGATCCTGCTGAAGTTGCTGAGACATAGACCATCCCGGCACACCTCACAAGTTCAAACGGTGAAGTAAACATTCTAGTGTTCGCCGATACCGACCTGTTAGGGGATAGGCTATGGGTGCAGGTGGGTCAGTTTTTGGGTCAACGCATACCACGCCCCTTCGCGAACAATGGAGATATGGTAATCAATGCGCTGGACAACCTGAGCGGCGGCGCCGATCTTTCCAGCATCCGCAGCCGTGGCACATACTCGCGTCCATTCACTCGCGTGATTCAATTGCAACGTCAGGCAGATGACCGCCTACGGGTAGAAGAGGCGGAACTGCTCGATCGTTTAGCGGAAGCCGAGGCAGCACTGGCGGAGCTCAATCAAGATGAGAATGGTGAATTGATTGGACAGGTGACGCCAGCGATTCAGGCTGAGGTTGATCGCTTCAATGAAGAGATGCTTGAGACCAGACGCAGTCTTCGTGACGTGCAATATCAATTAACTGAGGACATAGAGCAGCTTGGAGCGAATCTGAAGTTGATTAACACAGCCTTGATTCCAATTCTGTTGAGTTTGCTGGCGCTTATGCTTAGTTACCTTCGGGCGCAGCGTCGTAAGGCACCGCGGACATAAGCGAGGCAGATAGTGGGTCGCAGAAGGCGCAGGACAGTCGGCCAAGCTATGTCCGTTAAGATCATAGGTATGACGCCTGGATGACGCTAGTCTTCGATCGCCGTCTCTTGTGGTGGATGGGGCGGTAGTTTCACGATGATATGCGTGCCTTCGCCCAGCTGACTCTGAATGATCAGCTCGCCGCCGTGGGCCTGAGCGATGAGACGGCACAGGTAGAGGCCTAAACCGAAGCCGCCAGTATTTCGCTGCCGGGCGCTATCGGCACGGTAGAAAGGCTCGCTAATCTGCGATAGGTGTTCCTGGGCAATTCCTTCTCCTCGATCCTCTACTTCCAACCGAGCACAATCATCGTCGAAGCCAACTCGCACGACGATAGGATTACCTTCGCCGTGACGTATGGCATTGTTGACCAGATTCGTTATAAGAAGTCGAACACGCAGGTTGTCGATTACGATGTCTCGATCCTCTGTTGGGAGCTCTAATTGCAGGCCTCCTGGATAACTCTCAAACTGTTCACATACGCCTTCGACGAAGGCGGCTATCGGAGTGGGCTCGGCAGTAAGTACCGCGTGGTCTCCATTCAGACGCTCCGCCTCGATCAGGTCGGAGATCAATAGTTCTATCTCTTGTATGTCTTCCTTCAGCTGATCCTTCTCGTCACTGTCCGGCATGAACTCCAGGCGCAGCTTCGCCTTCGTAATAGGCGTTCGCAGTTCGTGACTAATGGCGAGAAGCAGCTGACGTTTAGCCTCAAGCATAGACTGCAAGGAGTCCGCCATATGATTGATGCTCTCGGTTAATTCGCCCAATTCATCCTGACGATTACTCTTTACGCGATAGCTCAAATCCCCCAGTCGGATACGCTCGGCACCTTTTCTAAGCAGGCGCACGGGATCGAGCAATTTGTTAACCATGAAATAATTCAGAAACAGGACGATACTGGCCAGAGCAACACCGATATAGAGAATAATATAATTGGAGTTATTGTCGTTCAGCGAGCGTTGGTACAGATAGAAGTCGTAACCTCCACGCTGCACCATGATGATGTCTTCGTCATTTACCGAACGTACTTCTGCATCGCTTGTAAGTGTTCTATCAAACACAGATTGCTCGACGGGAAGTCGATACTCGTTGTCGGAGCTCCAACGCATGATCGGATTGTTAATCGCTATGCTCCAGTCTAGCTCGGCGGCGAGGCGCATAGCATTGTTTAGGTTGGGAGGTGTGCCGATGTCTTCGATGATGGATTCGATGTTGCGCGTGAAGAAATCGGGGATTGCATCTATCGTATTGATGTTCTGATTAACGGTGCGCAGCGAGATAGAAAAAATAGCGAAGAAAAGAATAACTGTAATACCAAATATTAGTAGCAGGCGAACAAAGAGTGATCGCCGGACTACATGAACCAGTGTGGTCATATTTGCTCGCCGACGAAAGTATAACCGCGACCCCAGACGGTCTTAATAAACCGTGGAGTTTTCGACGTGTCATTTAACTTGTGTCGCAAGCGGCTCACTAATGTGTCTACGGCCCGTGAGAAGAGTTCGGCATCGATACCACGCAGACGATTCATGAGTTCGTCGCGTGTGAAGGTCTTGTTGGGAAACTGCATGAATAGAATGAGTAACTCGTATTCCATAGTGGTGAGGTCCAAGACCTCCGAATCGAGTTTGACTTCGCGGCGCGAAGCGTCGACTTCGAGACCGTTAATGTTCTTGATGTCACGCAGGCTATTGTCGTCGCTACTGCGGCGTAAGATGTTGTGTATCCGCGCGACTAACTCGCGAGGCTCGAATGGCTTCGGCAGATAGTCGTCGGCTCCGAGCTCGAGCCCGACTATACGGTCGGTCACCTCGGCGTGTGCCGTGAGCATTAGAATCGGTAATTGCCCGAAAATGGAAGACTTGGCACGAATCTCTCTACAGATCTCGAAGCCATCCTTTTCGGGCAGCATCACGTCCAGGATGAGCAGGTCGGGCTTCACCTTCTTCAATAGCTCGAAGCCTTTACTGGGTGTCAATGCAACGTGTACCTGCATGTCATAGCGTTCCAGGTACTGGGTGAGCAATTGACCGAGTTTCTCGTCGTCATCAATGATTAGTATTTGCTTCATTACCGCTTCCGACTTGGATTGTCTCTCTGGGAGATGGAGACAGGGCTCAATAGTACGAATAAGGGAACCCACGATCAAGTCCGCGGCTCCAAGGAATGCCTGAGGCCTCTGGATTGGAGGGCACAGCCACCGGCACCAAGAGCAGAATGGCGCGATAATGGTGTATGATGTGCCGCTCCGTTATTTCGGTAGCAACTACGATAGACCGCTGAGCTCGATGATCTCTCTAAACAACATAATGTTAATGCGTGGCACCCAGATTTTGCTGCGTAACGTCTCGCTTGTTATTCACAAGGGCCAGCGTACAGGCATCATCGGGCGTAATGGCTGCGGCAAGACCAGCCTGTTCCGCGCCTTGAGTGGTGAGATCGCTCTTGAAGAGGGCGAGATCGAGATGCCGAACGGGCTGCGTAGTTCGTCGATGGCTCAGGAAACCCCAGGAAGTAAGCGCAGCGCGCTCGATTTCGTGCTGGATTCACATGTGGAGTTTCGAAAGTTGGAACACTCCATTAGCGAGGCCGAGACAAGCGGTAACAACCAAGCTCTCGGAGAGCTGTTCGGCAAGCTGGAAGAGATCGATGGCTACGATATTAGTCACCGAGCCGAAAGGCTTCTCTCGGGCCTTGGCTTCGACGTGGACGACTTTCAGCGCCCGGTAAGTAGCTTCTCCGGTGGGTGGCGGGTTCGACTGAATCTTGCTGCCGCGCTTATGTGTCCGTCCGATCTTTTGCTACTGGATGAGCCCACGAATCACTTAGATTTGGAAGCGACGGTCTGGCTGGAACAGTGGCTACAGAACTATCCGGGTACGATTCTGCTGATCTCTCATGACAGAACCTTTCTCGATAGCGTAATCAATAATGTGATTAGCTTTGATGGCGGGACGCTCGATTGCTACAAGGGCAATTACAGCTCTTTCGAGAAACAACGCGCAGAGAAAATGGCTCAACAACAGGCTATGTACGAGAAGCAACAGCGCAGAAAGTCAGAGATCGAGGGTTTTGTTCGTCGCTTCTCTGCAAAGGCATCGAAGGCCAAGCAGGCACAGAGCAGATTGAAAGAGCTGAATCGAATGACGGACATTGCGCCCGCACATGCGGACTCGCCCTTTCGTTTTCAGTTTCCAGAAGTTGACGAGCCGTCCAGTTATCTTATGCAACTAGAGTCACTGAGTATCGGCTTCGACAAACCCCTGGTCGATAATATCGAGTTTAGTGTGAGTTCCGAGTCACGATTTGGATTGCTCGGTTTCAATGGCAGCGGAAAGTCAACGCTGCTAAAAATCTTGTCGGGAAAGATGGGTCCGCTCGCTGGTGACATCATTCGTTCGAAGAAATTGAAGATCGGCTACTTCGCCCAGCATCAGGTTGATGAGCTAAATCAACAGGCGACGCCTATTCAGCTGATCCAATCTATCGAAGGCAACGCCACCGAACAGCAGATCAGAGACTACCTTGGTGGTTTCGATTTTCGTGGTACACGCGTCAACGAGACGATTCGAAACTTCTCCGGTGGCGAGAAGGCGCGACTGGCTCTGGCAAAGGTAGCCTGGCAGAAACCCAATCTGTTGTTGCTCGATGAGCCGACGAATCATCTAGACCTTGAGATGTGTCATGCGCTCACGGTCGCACTACAACAGTATCAGGGCGCTATGATTGTGGTCTCACACGACCGCCACTTATTGGTAAACACCGTCGACGAGTTCTATTCGATTCACAAGGGCGTATTCGCCGAATTTAAAGGCGACCTGAGTGACTACGAGAAATGGTTGAGCACGCAGACGTTTGCGACCCACGATGACTCCACTGCGGATAACGATTCTGAACAGCCTAAGCAGAAGCTAGATAAGAAGGAGAAGCGGCAGGAGGCGGCAAATCGTCGCGAGAAGTTAGCGCCACTTAGGAAAAAAGAAAGAAAACTCGAGAACGAAATCGATAACATTCAGCAGAAGCTGCAGAATCTGGAAGCCTCACTTGCCGATGAGAAAATGTATTTGGAAGAGAATAAGGCTCAGCTAAATACCCTGATACAGGATCAAGGCGCCCTTAAGGCTCAGCTTGTGGGCAGGGAAGACGAGTGGCTGCAGGTGCAAGAAGAAATCATGAACTACAGCGAGACCACTTGATTCTGTCAGATTCGGTCCAATCTTATGAGGATCCAGGTAAGAAAGGCGACACACAGTAATCCCTGAATATGCGCCGCATTTAAGCAGGCATACACAAAGACAGGTGCCAGTCCAAATGAAAACGCTACTCTCAATACTTGCTGGTCTGCTACTTAGCACAGCAGCTACCGCACAAACTCCAGACTACAGCCTATTCAAGACGAATGATGAAGAAAACAATATCGAGATCTTCAAGTCGGTAAGTCCTTCGGTCGTGAACATTACGAACTCACGCCTGGTACGTACTTTCTACGCATTCAATCCGCAGGAGGTTCCGCAGGGCAGCGGCACCGGCTTCGTCTGGAACGAAGAGGGCTATATTGTAACGAACTTTCATGTTGTGCAGCAGGCTGACCGGGTAACGGTCACGCTCCAGGATGGGACCAGCTACTCCGCTACAGCAGTAGGCGTCGACCCCGATAAGGATTTGGCGGTATTAAAGATCGACGCGCCAGAGGCTGACTTGGTTCCAGTGCAACCCGGAGATTCCGCGCTGCTGGAGGTAGGCAGAAAGGTTATAGCTATCGGCAATCCCTTCGGTCTAGATACTACGATGACTGTCGGTGTAGTCAGCGCGCTTGGGCGAGAGATCGATTCCGTGAGCCGGCGCAAGATTCGCGACGTTATTCAGACAGACGCCGCGATTAATCCTGGAAACTCGGGCGGCCCTTTACTTAATTCTCTGGGGCAGTTGGTGGGTGTCAACACTGCGATCTACAGTCCCAGCGGTGCGAGTTCGGGAATAGGATTCGCGATTCCGGTGAACACGGTCAAACGTATCGTTCCCGAGTTGATTGCCTATGGTCGGGTGCAGACACCCGCGTTGGGAATCAGGCAGATTCCGCAGGCAGACTATTATCGCAGGCAGTGGGGTATCGAGGGCGTTATCGTGTTAGATGTCTATGTCGGCACTGATCCTGAGCGACTGGGCATGCGTGGACTCACTCGTGATCAACGTGGCCGCATTCAACTGGGCGATGTGATCGTAGAGATAGATGGGCAGCCGGTTCGCAACGAAGACGACTACGCAGACGTGTTGGAACAGCACAGTACTGGCGATTCAGTAAAGGTGAAGACGGTGCGAGACAATCAGATTCTTGAATACGAAATTCGTCTGCTATCGCCCAGTAATCGCTAGCGTCTGGCGATTTCCGTCTTCGCGAAGTTTACTGCTGCCAAGACCCGTGATGGGGCCGTGCCGCCGATGTGGTCGCGCGCGCCTACCGAGCCCTCAAGAGTTAGCACGTCAAAAATGTCATCCCCGATTAAGTCGGAGAATTTCTTCAGCTCAGCGAGTGTGAGTTCGGCCAAGTCCTTCTTCTGTTCAATCCCGAATGCCACAGATTTCCCGACAACCTCGTGGGCATCTCGAAACGGCATTCCTTTCTTCACGAGATAATCCGCGAGATCGGTAGCAGTCGCATAACCCTGCTTTGCGGCAGCATACATCGTCTCTTTGTTGCAGCGAATCGCAGGCATCATTTCACTATAGGCAAACAGGCAGTCTTTTACCGTATCTATCAGGTCGAAAAGAGGTTCCTTGTCTTCCTGATTATCTTTGTTATAGGCGAGCGGTTGAGACTTCATGAGTGTGAGTAAAGAAGTTAAGTGGCCATACACTCTGCCGGTCTTACCGCGAATCAGTTCAGGCACATCGGGATTTTTCTTCTGCGGCATGATCGAAGAGCCAGTGCAAAACCGATCTGGCAGGTCGATGAAATTGAATTGTGCCGAAGTCCATAACACAAGTTCCTCGGAAAAACGCGAGAGGTGCATCATCAGCACGCTAGCGAAAGACGCGAGCTCAATCGCGAAGTCTCGGTCGCTAACAGAATCCAGAGAATTCCTGGTAGGTGCATCGAAACCAAGTTGCCGAGCGGTAAATTCTCTGTCGATGGGATAGGTCGTGCCCGCCAGTGCCGCCGCACCCAGAGGAGAAATGTTTACTCGCTTACGACAATCTAACAGTCTGTCGTAGTCTCTGTTTAGCATCTCGAACCAGGCCATCATGTGATGCCCGAAGCTAACCGGCTGAGCGGTCTGTAGATGCGTGAATCCAGGCATAATCGTGCCAACCTCGGCCTCGGCAACACCAAGTAAGGCCAGCTGCAGCTTGGTTATAAGCTCTGCTATCTGATCAATCTCGTCACGTACGAACAAGCGAATGTCAGTAGCGACCTGATCGTTTCGAGAACGGCCAGTGTGTAGCTTCTTTCCGACATCGCCAATACGAGAAGTCAGCGCCGATTCGATGTTCATGTGAACGTCTTCTAGTGCGATAGACCATTCAAACTCACCATCTATGATTTCCTGACGGATCGCTTCGAGGCCGTCTTCAATTTGTTGCTGTTCATCCCCGGTGAGTATGCCTGCCTTTTGCAACATCTTCGCGTGTGCGAGCGAGCCATTGATATCCTGCTGAAACAAGCGACGATCGAAATCCACTGAAGCCGTAAATCGTTCAACGAATGCGTCTGTGGCCTCGGAGAATCTTCCACCCCAGAGTTTGTTCTGATCCTTGTTCTTGCTCATAGCTTGGGTTCACACTGTAAGTGAATGGTGAAGCGAAATTCTAACCGCCGGAATCGCTATTCGGCGGAGACAAGTTTCGCAGTGACTTCAATTTCAATTTTCATATTCTCATCCAATAAGCCTGCCTCAAAAACCGTGGCGGCCGGGCGGACTGAGCCTAAATACTTCTGAAATACAGGCCAGCAAGGCTCGAAATCGGCTTTGTTAGGCAGTATATAGCGGATGCGAACGATTCCGGAAAGATCACTGCCTGCAGACTTCAGTGCCTGCTCGATATTTCTTAGGCACTGATCTGCCTGCTCGACCACGCTATCGGAGATCGCCATCGTCTCGTAGTCATATCCAGTCGTACCGGAAACGAACACAAAATCGCCATCAACTACCGCTCGAGAGTAGCCAATCTTACTCTCGAATTCTGAACCACTGGAAATAAGTTTTCTGCTCATGAAATAACCGACCGATGTTGATAACAATTGCAACTGAGCAGCATCGTTGGGCTGCCTAATGAGGGGCAGCATTATAGCAGGATCGACAGAAGCTTGAAGCATTCGGGCTCTGCCATAAGCGAGTAAATTCGGACAAATCGAAGTGATTCCCGTAAAATGCTCCCCACTATTAAACTCAGATAGTATCCGTCAGGCTACTTCAAGGGCCCGCTTCAAATGGCTGTTAGAACCCTCAAAATTGCTACCCGCAAAAGCCCACTCGCCCTATGGCAAGCCAATTTCGTTAAGTCGGCACTGGAACAGGCTCACCCAGACCTCGATGTCCAGCTACTCGCCATGAGTACTCGCGGCGACAAGATTCTGGATACGCCCCTGGCGAAGGTTGGGGGTAAAGGCCTTTTTGTAAAAGAACTGGAAGTTGCCATGCTCGAAGACAGGGCAGACATTGCCGTGCACTCAATGAAGGATGTGCCTATGGAGTTCCCAGATGGACTCGGGCTTGCCATCATCTGCGAGCGTGAAGACCCGGCCGATGCATTCGTTTCCAATAGCTACGCCAAGTTAGCCGACCTGCCCGAGGGTGCGATTGTGGGCACCTCCAGTTTTCGTCGTCAGTGTCAGTTGCGCGAGGTGCGACCAGACCTAAAGATTGCCGACCTGCGTGGTAATGTGGGGACGCGATTAGCGAAGTTAGATGCAGGAGAATACGATGCCATCATACTGGCCGCAGCAGGATTGAAGCGATTGGAAATGCCGACGCGAATTCGTGAGAGCCTTTCGTTCGAAGACTGTCTGCCAGCTGGCGGTCAGGGCGCTGTCGGAATCGAGTGCCGCACCCAGGACATCGAAACCTTGAAACTGCTCGATTGCCTGCATCATGCCGATACAGCATGTCGAGTAGTCGCCGAGCGCGCGGTGAATGCGCGCCTGCAGGGTGGGTGTCAGGTGCCTATTGCAAGCTTCGCCGAACTCCATGGTGAACAGTTGCATCTGCGAGCCCTTGTTGGAAATCTCGACGGCACACAGATCATTCGCAGTGAGATTCGCGGTGACCGCCATCAGGCAGAACATCTCGGTATAACGGTGGCTGACGATCTGCTATCGCAGGGAGCCGAAGAAATACTCAGCGCACTACGAGACTGAAGAAAGGCTACTCGATGAATATCGATTCCCTAACTGGACTGGTTGTTCTAATTACCCGTCCATCGAATCAGCTTCCTATCACGCAGAAGGCCCTCGAAGCTGCCGGTGCTAGAATCCTGTCACTTCCACTGATTGAGATCCGGGCTCTGACGGATAGAGCTGACATTCAAAAACTGAAAGACAAGGTTCTAGATCTAGATAATTATCACTGTCTTATCTTCGTTAGCAATAATGCTGTGAGTTTCGGTGGAGAAGTTATCAACGATTACTGGCCGCAGTTTCCGCTTGGAGTGAATGTCATCGCTGTTGGACCTACGACAGCAGAAGCGGCCAGACAAAAACTCTCCTGCGAAGTAACTCATGCGGCCAGCGGAATGACGAGTGAAGACATTTTGCGATTGCCGCTGCTACAGGATGTCGATGGCATGAAGATAGGCATCGTGCGGGGTCAGGGCGGGCGCGAACTTCTTGCGGACACATTGCGTGGCAGGGGTGCGACTGTCGACTATCTCGAAGCATATAGCCGTGTTCCTGTAGAATATGAAAGTAGCGACTTCTGCGAGCGCTTAAGCGCGGCCGGCGTCAACGTATTGTCGGTTAGCAGCGGCGAATCCCTCGATGAACTGACGTCGCTATTGATAGGTAATAGACAGTGGATGCAAGAAACTGACTTGCTAGTACCCTCACAGAGAGTAGCAGAGCGAGCGCTGATGGCAGGATACACGAAGGTACACAATGCAGGTGGTGCCGATCCTGCTAGTTTTATTACCGTGTTGGGTGAACTCCGGTCTAATCCAGAGTAAGCTTGTATTTGAGCTCACGACGTAGAAGGCAGTAAAGTGACAGAGCAGTCAGAAACACCGAAGATTCTGGATGAAATATCCAAAAGCAATGCGGCCAAGGCCAGTGGCCGATCGACTCGGAAACAGCGGACGGCGAGATGGCGATTTGCCATAGTCATCATTATACTCGTTCCCATTTTGGCCGGGGGGGCTTTACTTGGCTATCAGCAGCTTGTTCAGCAATCGAGGCTTGCAGAGCTTGAACTCGAGAACCAACGACTCAATCAAAGCTTAGCCACTCAGGGCTCGCAGCTGGGTGAGATCCAGCAGGCGCAGCTCGATGTTCAAGAGCCGATTCAGATCGATGATTCTTCCGTGCGTGAACTGGAATCCAGCCTAAAGGAGGAGATCGATCGCCTCAATTCGCGCTTAGCGAGCCTGCAGGCTGAACAGCTGTCTTTGAATAACGACACCGACCAGCAATGGAAGATTCTGGAAGCGCAGTATCTAATAGGCATTGCCAGTCAGAAGCTACAGCTAGAGGGCGACCTGGTAACTGCGATAGCGCAACTACAGTTGGCAGACAGAGCACTTATCGATTCAGGTAGTTCAAGTGTGTTCGCAGTGCGTCAGGCGATAGCAGCAGACCTGCAGGCACTTCAAAATATCGATGTGTTGGATCGGGAAGGGATCTATCTAAGATTGGATAATCTGCTTGCGCAGATGGAAAACATAGACTTACTCAACTCTATGCGAACAGAATTCGAGAATCGACGTGACACTGATTCCCAGCCGCTGCGCCTGGGGGCCGATGCGGCCGGCTACCTGGATTCCAGCCTGGAATTTCTAGGCTCAATTTTCGTTTGGCGTAAATGGGACGAGACACCTCAGGCAATGTTGGCGCCGGGACAGGATGATCTCATAAAGCAGAGCCTGCGACTCATGCTGGAGCAGGCGCAACTCGCACTTCTCATGCGCGATGCCGGGCTATTTCAACAGGCCATGGCGAAGAGTAGTGATTGGTTTCAACGTTATGCGGTTACAGATTCGATTCAGGGCCAATCTTTGGCGACAGAGATTGAGCAACTTGGCAGCATGGACATAGATCCTCTCCTTCCCAGTTTGAGCCAGTCGCTGACGCTAATCAATCAGCTCGTAGCAAGCGAACGCTAAATCAGCCTATGATCAAGTTATACCTCTTTAGTCTTCTCGCCATCGTGCTGGCCCTGCTAGTCAGTCTCTATCTTGGATTTCCGGCTGACCCCGGCTATCTATTGATAGCCTTCGGCAACTACACCTTCGAGACTAGTCTTTTTGCGCTATTGGTTGCCATAGTAGTTCTCTATCTCGTCGTTAAACTTATTCTGATTGTTCTACGTTGGTTTAACCCCTGGCACCTCATTCGCTTCGGGCGAAATTACAAGGAGCATCTCAGGGCGAAGTCGCGAAGTCGGACCATCGAAGGGTTGTTGTATTTCACTCGGGGAAATTGGGAATCAAGCTACAGTCTTTTAAACAAGGGCATGAAGGACAGCGATGCGAGCGTGGTCAACTATCTTGCGGCCGCCTATGCTGCTCATCAACTAGGAGACAGGCAAGCGTGGATGAATTGCCTCGAGGCTGCACAGAAGAAATACCCGTTAGCTCGCTCTACAGTGAATTCTCTACGGGCTCAATTACTATTTAAATCGGATCAGCTGGAGCAGTGCGTCGCGGTGTTGCAGCAGATGAAGACTAGCTCGCTAAATGATGAATCCCTGTTGCAGCTTCTGAAAGAGGTCTACCTGAAACTCGGTGACTGGGAGCAGTTGCAGAAACTACTCCCAGCTCTAGAGAAGAACGAAGTTGTCGATGAGGCCGAGGCCGAGCGTATTCGCGTTCGCATCTTTATGGAAGATCTCTACGCCATAAGTAGTCGCAGGGCAGATTTCAGCGATGCCGAAATTGCCGGGCAGCTGGAGCAGGCCTGGAAGAAATGTCCTGCGCACTATAAACAGGATGAGAGAATTGTAAAACACTATGCCGAGATTCTGTTAAATCTCGATCAGAAAGAAGCAGCGGCTAAGGTTTTTGAACACG